>JAZLEM010000090.1:0-29978 GCA_045615245.1 Acetobacter sp.
TTGGCCTCCGACTTGTAGGGAAAATTTTGTTGGAGGCTTTCAAACTCACGTACCGCTAGTTCAAAACGAAGTGTTTGTAAAGCATCGATGCCGTCATTATACATGATCTCAGGAGGAGCGATTTTAGGACGAATAAAAGATTGACCTCCTTGAAGAGTGCTACAGCCATCAAGACTTATTGAAAGTGCAGTTGCAAGCATCCAAGGTAAAATAAGACGGAGTGAGAAGTGTTTTACGGAAAGATAAGACAAGTCGATTCTTTTGAAAAAGGTTTCAGTAAGGACGCAATGGTGATCAAAGGTGATCAAGAGCGATTAAATACAAAATATTGTAACGAATACCGTAATTGAACACCACAATCAAGGAAAATAGGTAATTATAAAGGGCATATGTCATTCTGCCATGCTGTATGGCAAGAAAAAAGTTTTTGAAGAAGTCGGTTATTAAGCGTATGACCAGAACAGTGACCATAAAAACGTGCTTCTAAAAAATTGCCTGAAAGATAGAGATCTCCTATAGCATCTAACATTTTATGACGAACAAACTCATTGGGAGTCCGTAACCCATGAGAGTTAAGAATACGGTTATCATCAACCACTATAGCGTTTTCAAAAGATCCACCAAGAGCTAATCCCATTTGATGTAAAGTGTCAATTTCTTCTAGGAGTGTAAAAGTTCTATTAAACGAAAGTTCGGTTTTAAAAGTATCTGAAGTAAGATTAAGTTGATATGTTTGCTGTCCAATAGCACGGGAGGCAAAGTCAATAGTCATAGATAGCGATAAACCACAAGTCGGATTGGGTAAAAGTTTGGCAAAAAAATCTCCTTGTTTGACACAAACAGGTTCAAGAATTTTAATAATTTTACGATATGCATTTTGTTGTTGACGCCCAGCTTGTTCAAGAAGAGAAACAAAATGGGATGAAGAACCATCAAAAATAGGTATTTCTGGACCATCTATCAAGATAAGAACATTGTCGATACCACAACCATAGAGCGCAGCCATAAGATGTTCAATTGTCGCAATACGGTTTTCTGATCTATTCTTCTCTCCTAATACTGTGCTTAATTTTGTATCAATTGTATGAGTGTATAGTGCGGGTATGGGAGCTGCTTGTGGTAAATCAGTGCGCTGGAATACAACACCATGTCCAACATCAGCAGGTTCTAGACAAATACAAGTGGATCGACCTGTGTGTAACCCAATACCTGTTTCTGAAACAGCTTTACAAATTGTATGTTGCATGTAAGAAACCAAATTCATAACAAATCGTATCAACAAAAATCGGTACGAATTATTACAAAACGTTTATAAAATGACACTAATATAATATTGTAAACCTGACTACGAAACCTGTATGATTACTTAAACTCGTCACGACGTAAAAACGGAGGAATTTCTAGGTCATACTCTCTATTATAGTTGTGATCGTCATGATTTTTTATATTACCAGCACCAGATTGAGGTTGAGTGACTGTTTCCTGTTGGGTATTATTGTTATTAGAGTGACGACGAAAAGGATTTATACGTGTGAGCAAGCCTTCTCGCGGTGTTGTTGTATGTTGTGCCGACAGTTGATGGTACGGAGACGGAGAACGAGGTTGCTCTGTAAAAATCGGATGTCTTTGGGGTGTCGGAGTTTGTAGCTGGGGAGAAGAAAAATGTTGTGGCGGTATATGCTGTCTAGGAATTGTGTTTGGATGCGGTGCTGTTGTTTCTTCTGCAACCGGGAAAGAAGTGGTTTTTGTAGGTCCTTGTGCTTGTGTTTGCACAGGCTTTGGAGAGACAGTTGTGGAATCATTTGTAGAAGGTGAAAGTGTTACAGAAACAGGATCTGTTTTTTGCACGTTTTCCTGTACAGGAGATTTTGTTGACGCAGAAGAATTCTCATTATCGACAGATAATAAATGATGGGTGTCTGGAATCTCTGGCGAGGAATTCATGCCAGCAGCTACGACAGAAACCCGTATGCGACCATCCATTTCTTCTTCAATGACGTGACCGAAGATTATGAGAGCATCTTCTTCTTGAACTTCACTACTGACACGTTTGACTGCTTCGTCCACTTCGATAAGTGTCATATCATGACCACCGGTGACGTTAATTAAAAGTCCCTTAGCCGTTGTCATACAAGTATCTTCTAAGAGAGGGTTTGAAATAGCGAGCTCTGCTGCTGCAATAGCGCGATTTTCACCCTCTGCTTCGCCTGTACCCATAACAGCTTTACCCATTTCAAGCATGATACTACGGATATCTGCGAAGTCGAGGTTAACGTAACCTGGCCGCATTATTAAATCTGTTATTCCACGAATACCTATGTTTAATACATTATCAACTAATTTAAAAGACTCACTAAAAGTGGTACGTTCAGTAACAACGCGGAAAAGATTTTCATTAGGAATGACAATGAGCGTATCAACATATTGCTGAAGGTCCCTAATACCCTCTTCAGCAACCTTAGCACGACGTTTCCCTTCAAAAGCGAACGGTCTTGTGACGACACCAACGGTAAGGATATTACGTTCTCGTGCCATGCGAGCAATAACAGGCGCTGCACCAGTTCCTGTACCGCCTCCCATGCCCGTTGTAATAAAGAGCATGTTTAGACCTTCTAGATGGCGTGCAATTTCATCTCCTGCCTCTTCAGCAGCAGCACGACCAACCTCTGGTTTTGCTCCTGCTCCTAACCCGTGAGTAAGGTGTGGGCCGAGTTGAATGCGATTTTCTGCCAAGCTACGACTAAGACTTTGAGCATCTGTATTTGCAACAACAAAATCAACACCCTCTAGATGAGAGGAGATCATATTGTCGACAGCATTCACTCCCCCTCCACCGACACCAATAACGGCTATTTTAGGAGAAAAATCTGAATGTACTTGAGGAGGAATAGTCAAATTGAGTGTCATGGTTACAACTCCAGAACTCTTTTAGATATTATTAGACGAATAAAATGAAATATTAGCAAACAACATAAAAAAACACTATAATCAACCATATAAAAGAAAAATATATTTTTCAAGATTTTTATAGATCTTTTCTGATAACAGAAACAAGTTTTTGTAACAGGTTCGTTGGCTGAGTTTTATGAATTTTTATACAACCAAACGGAGGAGAGGTGCTCATAGTCCATTTGAGTAATCCTGTTGCTGTTGAAAAACTAGCTGTATTTTCACGGGGAGTGCCACTAACCCGTTTTGGACATCCTAATCTAATAGAGCATGGGACGAGACTTGAATCGCTAGAACCATGGAGTGTGAGAACACGAGTTCCTAGGATTTGTTCTGCAATAAGAGAAATACTATCGAGAAGTGATCCTCCACCTGTAATAACGATTCGTGCATTTGTTGCTTTTGTATAGCTTATGTTATCAAGCTGTTCTCGTAGTTGTTTAAAAATTTCTTCTACTCGTGGGAGAATAATGCGACAAAGATGAGCTCTGGAAATATGTTCTAAATGGGGGATATTGTTGCCACATAATTCAACGGGAATTGTTTCTTGTTCTATTTGAGTTGTTAGTTCTACACTTCCAAAGAGAGTTTTGACACGTTCAGCTTCGTCGAAGGTCGATGTATTTAATCTATTGACAATATCATGAGTAATATGCGTGCCACCAATATTAATGGAGCTTGTGTGGAGAACATGTCCTTCACTAAACAAAGCCAACGATGTCGTATCGCCACCTATTTCTATGAGAGTGATGCTATGGACCAATTCTTCGGTATCTAATACTGAAAAACTAGAGGCTAAAGGTGAGACAACAATTTCTTCTACTCTTAAACCGATACGTGCTAGTAGTGTTTTGAGATTGGTAATAGAAGTTTCTGCAGCATCAATAATGTGAACACGTGCGTTAAGAACTTCACATAGATAACCTCTTGGGTCGAGAACGCGGTCTGTATCGTCAATGACAAAATCAACAGGTAATATGTGAACAACTTCACGATTTTTTGTTGCTGCTTGTTTACGAGCTGCCGTAAAGATGCGTTTAATGTCTGTATCATCAACAACACGTCTGCCGACAGAATAACGGATGTTGAATAGTCGGCTAGTAGGATGTCCGCACGGTAGATTAATGATAATACGATCAATAGATCGTGCAGCCATAACTTCTGCTTCTGCAACGGCATGACGGATAGCGGCTTCAGCAGCACGTAAATCTGTTATTGTACCGTTACGTATACCTGCTGATTGACACCAACCATAGCCTTCTACCTGCAAGACGCCATTGGGTTTTCCTTTGCCAATAAGGCAGATTATTTTTGTAGAACCAATATCAAGTGCGGCATAATAACCTTGTCGCCAGTGTTGTGAATATTGGTTGTTTTTGAATGAGTGAATGTGTGTCATTTGTTTTATTACGTGGAGGTGAGGAAGTGAATTTCAATAATATTAGTCATTTTTATGTGTATCTGATATTGGGGTGAAGGTATCCTGTTGTTTATTAGGAGGTATTTTGATTGTTAATCGATCTGGTAACCGCATATCTATAGAAAGAATAGGCCTGTCAAGTAAGTTTATACTTGTTTCTAGTTTAGCTAAATAATGAATGGCTGCTGTTGTCTCTTCAGGAATTTCTGGAAGAAGGATAATAGTACCGTTATTCAAAGTAAGATTCCATCGACGATTATTCACACGTGCAGCAGCAACAACATGAGATTTTACGTTAGGCTCTTGTGAGAGAATGTCAAATAACGTTGCGGCAGCTGTGTTGGCACCGTTACCCACAACCAAAGGGAGTTTAAGAAGAATAGCCCTCTCTGTATTATTGATTTTTTGATTTTGGACTCGTTGTCCTTCTTTATCGATGAGTGTAAATTGTCCTTGATGTTGCCAGATAGCGTAAGGAGAACGCTCGACGATGTGTATAACAATATCTCCAGAGAGATGCCGTATGATGGTGACATGTTTAACAAAAGGTAAAGTAATCAGTTGTTCATTTGCACGTTGGATGTTAAAACTTAGCAACGGATCCCCGACACGTGTTCCTAATAAGTTATAAATATCCTTTTTATCTGTAATTTGCGAGCCTGTTATGCAAATACTTTTAATACGTAAAATATTAGGTTCGGATATTTTGTCTCGCAAAAATGCAAAACGTTCTTGGATAGGGGGTAATTTCCAGCAAAGCCATATAACTCCTAAAAAGCCTATTGTTGTACAGAGGCTTAATAATAATTGTGACAGCCATGTCTGACGGTGGATAAACAATTTTAGACGTGATGGACGGTCATTTGTATAACGAGAGTAAATCATTGCCGACAACTAGCCTGAGTAATGAGCCAGTCACAGAGTTCTGGGTAACTTATGCCACAATAGGCGGCTTGTTCTGGGAGAAGTGAAGTTTCTGTCATTCCGGGTTGTGTGTTGACTTCTAGCAGAACAAGGCGTTGGTGGTCTTTTTGTGTATCATCAAGGCGAAAATCAGATCTACTTACGCTAGAACATCCTAAAGCGTGATGGGCTGTAACAGCTATATCCATAGCACGATTGGCTATAGAAGGGTCTATTGGTGCTGGTAGTATATGGCGAGAACCGTTAACAGTATATTTTGCCGTATAATCGTAAACAGCGGGATGTCCTTGACAAGGGATAATTTCTGTAATGGCAAGAGCACGATCTGCCATAACACTAATCGAAATTTCTCGACCTGGGATGTATTCTTCTACAAGAGCTGTTTTTCCAAAACACCATTCTTTTACGGCGATGTTACGGGTGTTTGAATCAGAGTAGACAATAGAAAGACCTACAGAAGATCCTTCACAAAGGGGCTTTATAATGTATGGACAGGGTAAAGGGTCTTCTGTTGCAAGCTGAGAAATATCTATAACACGACCTTTTGCAACAGGGATGCCTGCGGCGATAAAAATAGATCGAGCTGCTGCTTTGTTCATAGCTGTTGCGGATGCGCGTATTCCAGAATGGGTATATGGTATATTGAGCCAATCTAAAACACCTTGTATACAGCCATCTTCTCCAAAAGGACCATGTAATGCATTGAAAACAATATCAGGTTTTTGGGCTTTTAACGACTCTATAACGTGAGCTAAATTAACACCAACGTCAAGCGTTTGTACAGAGTAACCAAGGCTTATTAACGCTTTGGCAACACTTATACCAGAGGAAAGACTTACAGCACGTTCAGCAGAGATTCCTCCCATAAGAACAGTAATACGTTTTGTTTTTATCATAAATGGAAGCTCTCTATTTTTGAGGATGTTTACCAAGGCGCTTGATTTCCCAGTGTAAATCGATACCACAATTTTGAAAAACTCGGTTACGTACATCTTCTCCAAGAGTTTCAAGATCTGTAGCGGTAGCGTGTCCTAGATTGATCATAAAATTGCAATGTTTTTCGCTCATTTGCGCATCTCCATGTCGTAAACCTCTACAGCCAGCAGCATCAATAAGTTCCCAAGCTTTGAGAGAGGTAAGAGCTTGGTCAGGGTTACGAAAAGTAGAGCCGCCTGTTCTGGTATGTATAGGCTGTGATTTTTTGCGAGCTATATGAATTTGATTCGTACGATTTGTAATGTCAGAGATCGTTCCAGGTGTTCCACGGAGGCGTGCACGGATAACAATACTGTCTTGAGAAAGACCTGAGCAACGATAACCAAAGTGTAAAGCTGTGTTATCTAGTCTAATTATTTCACCATTACGGGTCATAATATCAGCCCATTCTAGAACAGTAGCAATATCAGAGTGATAGGCACCCGCATTCATACGCACAGCACCACCAAGACTGCCTGGAATACCCGATAAAAATTCTAATCCAGCAAGACCAGCTTGGGCAGCTTTTTTTGCTATCGTTGTGTCAAGAGCTGCACCACCAGCTACAAGCCCATCAGTTTCGACACAAATTTCTGAAAATCCTTGGGCTAATCGGATAATAACGCCATTTATGCCGCCGTCACGAATAATAACATTAGAACATGCACCAAGTACAGTAATAGGTACGTTATCAGGAAGACGGTGTAAGGCAAGAGCAAGGTCATGATGATCAGCAGGTTGGTATAACCATTCAGCAACGCCGCCAACACGAAACCAAGTTCGTGAAGCAAGGGGTACTTGTGGAACAAGTCGTCCGCGTAAAGTGGAAAGGGCGTATGAGATCATATTGTATTATATGAAACATTATATTGTTGGGTATGAAACAGAGTGTTTACATTACTTTAGGGGAGTTGTTTTGATTTTGCAAGGCTGCAAGTTCTGCAGGAAGTGTCTGTGCCCAATGGGTAATACTGCCTGCGCCGAGACAAACGACATAATCTCCAGGAAAAGCAATAGCATTGATCATTTCAGCAAGGAGGGCAGGGTTTGAAAGGGGAACGACTGAACGGTGACCACGTTCACGGAGCCCTTCGATTAATTTGTCTTTGTTAATATCCGGTAATGGGTCTTCCCCAGCGGCATAGACATCACTGACAATAACCGTATTCGCATCATTCATGCAGGTACAGAAGTCTTCAAACAGGCTTTTTAAACGAGAATAGCGATGAGGTTGTATAACAGCAATGACTCTTTTGGCACCAGCTTGTCGTGCCGCTTTAAGAACGGCAGCAATCTCAACAGGATGATGACCATAATCATCAATAATAGTAATACCTCCAGATTCTCCAGTGCGTGTAAAACGTCGCTTAACACCACGAAATTTGGCTAATCCAGAACGAATGACATCTGTATTAATATTCATTTCTGTGGCAATCGCAATAGCGGCCAAAGCGTTTTGCACATTGTGTGCTCCTAACATGGGGAGGCGAAAAGGACCTGTTTTTCGAGTACGTCTACTAACACGGTCAGTAAGAATCACATCGAATGTAGCACCTAATTTGTCAGTAATAATTTTTTCTGCACGAACATCTGCCTGTGGTGAAAAACCGTAAGTAATAATACGATGGTCTGAAAGATGGGGGATCATTCTTTGTACAGCAGGATGATCACCGCATAGTACAGCAAATCCATAAAAAGGAACATTAGAAACAAATTGGCTATAACCTGCTTCCATAGCTTCTATTGTGCCCCAATGGTCAAGATGTTCAGGGTCCATGCTCGTTACAACAGAAATAACAGAGGGAAGACGAAGGAAAGAACCATCACTTTCATCAGCTTCCACAACCATCCACTCTCCTTTTCCCATACGGGTGTTTGTGCCATAGGCTTCAATAATACCTCCATTGATAACAGTCGGGTCGAGTTTAGCCGATTCCATAACAGCGGCGACTAAACTTGTTGTCGTTGTTTTGCCGTGGGTACCACCTATGGCTATCGACCAGCGTAAGCGCATGAGTTCGGCGAGCATTTCAGCACGTCTGACAACAGGGATAAAACGTGTACGTGCTGCTAAAACTTCAGGGTTGTCAGGGTTAATAGCAGTAGATATAACAACGACTTGTGCATTCTCCAAATTGGCGGCATCATGTCCAATAGTGATAGGGATACCTGCAGCTCGTAGGCGTTGGATATTGGCATTTTCAGCGATATCTGATCCTTGGATGGAATAACCAAGGAGATGGAGTACTTCAGCGATACCAGACATACCAATACCGCCAATACCGACAAAGTGGATGGTTCCAATAGATAGAGGTAAAGCTCTCATAAAAAGTCTCGATCGATGTTATAGGGATGTAAAACGGTGCGAAGAAAAAACGAGGTATTCTTCTAAAACGTTGGCTAAATGTTCAGCGGCATAAGGGCGGGCAAGTTTTGCTGCTGCTTGAGCTGCTAGCGTAATCTTTTCAGGATTCATAAAAAGGCTTTTTAGCTGTGTAGCGAGGGCTACTGCTGTAAAATCAGACTGAGGGATCATCCAACCAGCATTAGCTTGAGTGATTACGCGGGCATTGGCTGTTTGCTCATCGCTTGCAGCAAAGGGAAGAGGAATAAGGATAGAAGGACGTCCAGCAGCAGTAATTTCTGCGACAGACGACCCGCCAGAACGTCCAATAACTAAATGTGCTTTTTTTAAAAGATCTGTAACATGATGAAAAAAAGGTTCGATGTGGGCAATAACGCCTAAATTAGAGTAAGCTGCACGTACGGATTCAATATCTTCTTGACGAGCTTGTTGGAAGATGTGAATGCGCTTACGTAAAAAGTCTGGTAATTGTCCAATAGCTTGAGGAACAACATATGAGAAGATATGAGCACCGAGAGATCCACCCCAAACAAGTAGATTGATACGGTCGCTGTTGTGGGTAAGAGGTATCCAAGGTTGATTTGCTAAAGCGGCAATATTAGGCCGTATAGGCATACCTGTGAACTTGATTTGTGCATTTTTTGGTAAGCGATCAACGGTTGGGAATGAAGTTGCAATAATATCAGCAAAGCGAGAGAGCAGGGCATTTGCTCTACCAAGTACAGCGTTACCTTCGTGAAGAATAAGAATAGGTTTTTGACGGTTTAAAAGGCGTGCGCCAATTATAGGGGGAACAGAAGAATAGCCTCCAAAACCTATAACAATGTCTGGAGAAAGTGTCGTAAAAATTTGACGTGCTTTCCATGCACTGTGAAGAAGGGTTAATCCCGCGGAAGCAGCACGTAAGGGGCTACGTCCGACAACACCAGACCCCGGTAAAACATATTGCTTACAGGAGGAAAATACGCCAGTTTTACGTATTCCTGTGCGGATATCTGTTATAAGTACAAGCGTATGTCCTCTGTGATAAAGAATATCAGCTAAAGCTTCAGCAGGGAAAAAATGTCCTCCTGTTCCACCTGCTGCAATAACAATAGTGCTTGGTTTTGTAGAAAGGTTACTCATAGCTAGAAGACATATTAAAGAAGTTGTCTTAGTAAGACTCTGTGTTGGAGATGGAAGAAACAAAAAAAATTATGGCATGTAATTATTTTGACGAATGTTAAGATGTTGTCGTGTTAAGGCTAAAATCATGCCGATGGTTAGTGCAACAGATATAGCGGATGAACCGCCATAAGAAATAAAGGGCAGTGTCATACCTTTGGTTGGGATAAGATGAAGGGAAGAAGCCATATTGATACAGGCTTGTAAGCCAAAACCAGTAATAAGTCCTGTTGTCGAAATGATGGTAAAAGGATCATCGTTTCGGATTATACGGCGGAGGGTGGAGAGAATAATGATTAAAAATACGACAAGAATAAACCCACAGCCAATAAGCCCATATTCTTCTCCTGCAACGGAAAAAATAAAATCAGCATGGGCATCGGGCAGTAGATTTTTAATGCGTCCCTCTCCAGGACCACGACCTAGAAAGCCACCGTTACCAAAAGCACGTAAGGCAGTATCAATTTGGTAGTGGTCACCAAGGTGAGGATGTAGAAAACGCTCCATACGAGAGTGGACATGTGGAAAAATGAAAAAAGTACTAATTCCTGCACAGATCATAATACTACACCCTATGCTAAACAAAGTGAGACTTAATCCATTAACAAAAAATTGGGTTAGAAGAACAGAAGTAATGACCGTCAGCATACCAATATCAGGTTGAGCTTGTAAGAGAAAAGCTATAGTACCATAAAGAATAAGAGCTATGAGCATACCGGGAACATAACGCAAAATATAGCGTTGTGTAAGCAACCAGCCTGTGATAACAGCAAAACAAGGCTTAAGAAATTCTGAAGGTTGAAGAGACATAACCGGTAAAGCAATCCATCGTCGTGCGCCTTTAATTTCTAAACCATGAAAAAGGGTTGTTGCTGTAGCGCAAAGCATAACAAGTCCACCCCAAAGAGAAAGTTGTAAAACGGCTTTACGTGAAAGTGTCGAAGTTAAAACGACAATACAAGCAGCTATACTAAGAAAAAAAAATTGTTTAAAAATAAAGAGATTACGAGAGGCACCAATACGAAGTGCAACAGCAGGGCTGGCAGCCATCACTAAGATACAACCAAAGCCTATGAGAATAAAAGTACAAATAAGGGTTACGCGATCAATCGTGTGCCACCATTGACCAAAAAAAGAGTTATCAAGACGAGAATATCCGGACATTAAAAATGGTTCCTATGTGGTCTGACAGATATTGTATACCAACTCTTGGAAGCGTAAGCCACGTGCTTCAAAGTTGGTAAATTGGTCAAAACTAGCACATGCAGGTGATAATAGCACGATAGGGGTAGAGGTACATTGTGCTGTATGATAGGCCAAAGGCACAGCGTTTTCTAAAGTTGTTACGAGAGTATGGGGTACATCATATTTTATAAGAGTTTTTGCAAGGATAGCTGCGTCTTTTCCAATAAGAAAAGCATGTGTAATACGATGGAAATAGGGTACTAACGACGTAATACCATTTTCTTTTGCTAATCCGCCTGCAATCCAAATAATTCTATCATAGCATTCTAACGCACGTGAAGTGGCATCAGCATTGGTTGCTTTACTATCATCGATAAAAGTAATGCCGTGGTACGTTGCAACGTGTTTTTGTCGGTGTGGTAACCCGGGGAAAGAAAGTAAAGCCTGTGCGATAACATAATCAGAAACTCCTATAAAACGCGCCATTGCCATCGCCGCAAGAGCATTCTGTGTGTTATGGATACCAGGAAGTGTGGAACCTGTGTGTGCAAGGGCAATCTGATTATGCCAGAGTGTTCCTTGATCTTGGGAATAGGTTCCGAAATAAGTGCTTTTACGATTGATTGTTGAAATTGTTTCACAAGGCACATTTTTACAAAAAAAGCTTTGTGCTATGCGATGGCATAAAGGGTCATCAATACTAATAATGGCAAGATCTTGAGAGGTTTGATGGTTAAAAATTTGCGTTTTGGCATAAGTATAGCCTGCCATATCGCCATGGCGGTCGAGATGATCCGGTGTGAGGTTGAGAAGACATGCTATGTTAAAATGGAGGCTTTCTAGGCGTTCTAACATGTAAGAGGACATTTCTAAAACATAGACTCCATGATCTGGGAGTAATGGCAGAGAAATGGCGGCTGGTCCAAGGTTACCTCCTGCGGCTGTTGGGAATCCGGCTTGCTGGAGAATATGGGCAAGAAGGGTTGTTGTGGTTGATTTGCCATTTGTGCCGGTAATACCAACAAATCGAGCTTGACTACCGTGTGCACGCACAGCGCGATATAACAATTCTGCATCTGATAGGATAGGAATGCCTGCCTGTTGGGCATGTTGTGCAATAGGATGAGGTTGAGGAAGATGGTGGGGAATACCTGGGGAAAGAATGAGCGCCGTAAATCCTTCTAGTGTTGTAAACGGTGCAAGAAAAACGTGCTGCTTTTGTTGAGGAGATAGAGAGTGGCTAAGGGCAGAACGTGCGGTCTCTTTGTCGTCCCACGTTTGGATAAACGCACCATAGGTGGCAAGTGAGCGAACGGCGGATAAGCCATTGTGTCCTAGACCAAAAACAGCAAAGCGTTGTCCTGCGAAAAGAGTGTTGAGAGGGGCAGAAGTCATCGTAATTTAAGGGTAGCGAGACCGCACAGGCCTAGAATAAGGGCTATAATCCAGAAACGAATAACAATTTTGGATTCGGCCCAACCTTTTTTTTCAAAATGATGATGGATAGGTGCCATAAGAAAAATACGTTTTTTTGTACGTTTATACCAAAGTACTTGGATAATAACAGAAAAGGTTTCTGCAACGAAAAGCCCTCCAACAATACATAAGACAAGTTCGTGTTTGATCGCGACCGATAAAGCACCAAGTCCTCCCCCAAGAGAGAGAGAGCCTGTATCTCCCATAAATATAGAGGCAGGTGGCGCATTAAACCATAAAAAGCCAAGCCCAGATCCTATAAGAGCTGCACAGAATACAGTAAGTTCACCTGTTTCAGGTACAGCATGGATTTGTAAATAATCAGCAAAACTGTGATTGCCGACAAGATAGCATAAAATAGAGAAAATAAATGTTGCAATGATGACAGACCCTATCGCTAAACCATCGAGTCCATCGGTAAAATTAACAGCATTACCGAATCCTGTAATAGTAATCATAACAAAGACTAAATAAAAAACACCGAGTGGAAGAAGTAAATCTTTTGCAAAGGGAAAAGTGAGTGTGTAAGCAAGTGTTTTAGGCATAAGAGATTGAAGCCACCACCCACATAAGAGAGAAATAAGAAACTCGGCGCCCAACCGTGATCGTTTGGAAAGTCCAGTTGTATTGTTTTTAATAAGTTTTTTATAATCATCAATAAAACCAACAGTGCCAAATCCTAACATTGTAAGCCATATTGCCCAAATAAATGGATTAAAGAGATCGCACCATAGTAGTGTGGAAAGGCTTAAAGTTGTTAGTATTAACACACCACCCATGGTAGGAGTGCCAGCTTTTTCAATAATGTGCTTTTCTGGACCGAGTGTACGAATGGGTTGTCCATGGCGTTGGAAACGTTTAAGTGCTGTAATAAAAGGTTTTCCAAGAATGAGGCTTAAAATTAAGGCGGTAAGACAAGCACACCCGGAACGGAATGAAATATAGCGTAAAAGGTTGAGAATGGTGATATGTCCGTGGTAAAACCCATGAGAGGCCAACATATATAGCATTAGGAAATATCCTCTAAAGAGAGCGTTTTAAGGGATTGTACAATATCACGCATATGGCTGCTTAAACTTCCTTTTACGAGTATAGAATCCCCTGTTGTAAGGTGGCTTATCAGGAAAGGTAATAGATCTGCTGCAGTTTTAGTCCATACTCCTTGATGAGAGGGCGGAAGAGCATCAAAAAGCATTTTCATAGAGGAGCCGCAACAAAAAACAAGATCGGCTGAATTGATTACTGGATTTACTAATGACCTATGCTCTTCCAAAGCAAAATGACCAAGTTCACCTATATCGCCTAAAACGGCAATTCTACGGCATGCAGGGATGAGGCGGAGTACATTAAGAGCAGCACGAATAGAAGTAGTTGAAGCATTATAGCTTTCATCGAGGAGCGTTATACGTCCTTGGGAAAGTCTACTTATAGCTCCTCTTCCTGCGCTAGGACGGAAAGAGGCTAAAGCAGCAATCGCTGTCGGAAGATGAACACCACAGGCAGCACAGGCAGCAAGAGCATTAACAGCATTGTGAACGAGATGAAGACCTGGGGCAGTAAGGTGTACACAAAAAACATTGTCCTCAAAAAAGAAATTAAATTGCGAGCCATGGGCATCGTGTTTTAATAGCTTGTAACGAATTTTCTTGCCAATTTGTTTGCTTGTTTGCTCCGATTTGCCTATTAGCCAAGCTATAGCTTTCGCTTGTTGGGTAGCCCGAATGAAAAAGGGTAGTCCGTTAATATTTTCTGGAAAAATAGCAACACCTTTTTTAGAAAGAGTAAGGAAAAGGGAGGATTTTTCTTCTGCGATAGCTTCTAAACTTCCCATATGTCCTAAATGGGCAGGGGCTATAGTTGTGATCATGGCAATGTCAGGGATGACCATATGGGCAAGAGGAAGAATTTCTCCAGGGTGGTTCATACCAATTTCGCTAATGCAAAACATCGAATCACGGGGGAGACGGGCAAGTGTTAGAGGTACACCCCAATGGTTATTATAGGAGGCTTCAGCAGCGTGTGTTGGGGCACATGCGCTTAAGCACAAACGAAGCATTTCTTTTGTGGTGGTTTTTCCTACACTGCCGGTAATCGCAATCATTTTACCGTGAAATCGTGCTCTAGCAGCTTTTCCTAAAGATTCTAATCCAGCCATGGTATCTGTAACATAGAGAAGGCGAGGGTCTTTTGCATGATAAAAAGATGTGTCATGTATCATAACAGCAGAGGCACCTCTTTCAAGAGCGGTGGCTATATGGTGGTGACCGTCGCTGTTATAGCCTTTGAGAGCAATAAAAAGATCTCCAGCACGGAGGGTACGCGTATCAATCGAAACACCAAAAATGTCAGACTGACCTTGAGCAAGGAAACGCCCTTTTGTGGCGGTTTCGAGTTCATTGCGTGTCCATAAAGGTCTTATTATTGTTTTGCTCATAGAGTGCCTGCCAATGATCTAATAGTATTGCCATCATCAAAGGGTAAAATCTCGGTGCCGATGATTTGTCCTTGTTCATGACCTTTACCAGCAACAACCACTATATCACCAGATTTTGATAAGGTCATCGCTTCAGCAATCGCTGTGCGTCTATCAGGAATTTCGTAGGCATGAGGCGCACCAGCACAGAGTGCTGCACGTATTGTTGAGGGGTTTTCATTACGAGGGTTGTCGTCAGTAACAATGACAAGATCAGCATAGCGGGCCGCAGCTTGTCCCATAAGGATGCGTTTGTTGCTATCGCGGTCACCGCCAGCACCAAAGACAAGAATCAGTTTGCCGTGTACATGTGGACGGAGAGAGGTAAGAAGGCAGGTTATCGCATCGGGTGTGTGTGCGTAATCAACATAAATGCAAGCACCATTATGAAGTGTGGTAATATGCTCCATACGTCCCCGTACACCTTGTATTTTTGGAAGTAAAGTCAGTGTTGTCAGAAGGTCATCATCTGTTACAGCAACAAGTGCTACAGCGAGAAGAATATTATCAACTTGAAAACGTCCAAGTAAGGGGAAAAAAACATGCTGTTTTTGCCCATAACACTCAAGTATAAGTTCTTGTCCTGTAGGTGTTGGCAAACAGCCAATCAGGCGGAGTGCGTTACCTTGCTTTCCAACGAGGCGTAGATTTTGAGAGCGTCTATGAGCAATAGTCTGTAAGGTGTGTAGGCTTTCTTGATCCATATCGGCATGAGCAACAGCAAGACTTCCCTCCGGGAGAAGTTCGTCAAATAGGCGTAATTTTGCCTTACGGTAAGCATGTATTGTACTATGATAATCAAGATGATCGTGCGTAAGGTTTGTCATGCCTGCAGCACGTAGGTGTAATCCATCAAGACGGTGTTGTTCTAACCCGTGAGAAGAAGCTTCTAAAACAACATGATGGATTCCCCGTTTTTCAAGGGTTGCAAGAGTATGAGAAAGGCTAACAGGGTCTGGCGTTGTAAGAGGGGGGAGAGAAATGTCGGAAAAAGAAACACCTGTTAGTCCTAATGTGCCAATACCAGCTGCTTTGATATTTTGTAAGAACCAAAGCTGGCGGGTAAAATCAGCGCTACTTGTTTTACCATTAGTTCCTGTTATCGCTATTAGTGTTGAAGGAAAATCTCCTGCAAGATGTGCAGCCATTTGTGCAAACACATGCCGTAGATTTTGGGTATAAATCACAGGACAGTCTAAAGGTGCTGAAATAGGAGGGGTATCTTTAGGGACAAAGAGAGCTGAAGCACCCTGTTTGAGTGCTATAGGGATAAATTGACGCGCATCAACTTTTGTACCAACAAAGGCAAAAAATAATGTGCCCGGTCCTACAGTTCTGCTATCTGCTGTAACAGCATGAATTAAAGTATCTTGTTTATGAGGAACAGGAGGGAGGTTCACTAATGTGAGGAGTTCTGAAAGCAGGATATTCATCTATATTTTTTATTTTTTGCGGAATTTAGGGTTTTTGTGGAATTTTGTGAGAAGCGTAGTGGAGACTGTCGTTAAAATAGGATGGATGGGATGTTTTTGATGAGGATATGCTAGCGGATCTCCAGGGTCATTTCCAGGGCCAAGCGGTCTTATACCATGGGGAACTGTAGGGTGGAGTGATAAAGCTAATTGAGCATCAATACGCGTAGCATCTTCTGTATCAGGAAAAACTTGGAGGAGAGGTCCAATACGCGCAATAATTTTGGAAACAGTTGGCGCTGCAATTAAACCTCCTGTTGTTGGCGCCTGTGTTGTAGAGGTAGGGTCATCGAACATGACATAGACGACATAACGTGGTGCGTTCATAGGAAACACAGCTATAAAGCTAGTAATGTCGTCTTTTTTCAGATAGGTTTTTCGATTGACCTTTTCAGCAGTCCCAGTTTTTCCACCAACAAAATATCCTGGAACTTCTGCTTTTTTTCCTGTGCCATGCGTAACGTCTAATCGTAATATACGGCGTAAAAGATTCGAAACATTTTCTGATAAAACACGCTGTCCTGTTGTGAGTGTTGTTTGTGACATTATTTCTTTTGGTAAAGTGGAAGATAGATGTGTAACGGAAGAAATGTTTGTTACGCCGTCAGTATCAGAGGAGACAGACTGTGAATCTGACTGTAAGTTAGAATGGACTTTTTGAAGAGCAGGAAATGTCCTGTCAATAAGGGTAGGTGTAACGAGAATACCGCCGTTAATTGTTGCGGCTGTTCCTCGTACGATAGAAAGTGGTGAGACGGCAATACCATGACCAAATCCTACAACCATTGTTGTGGTTAGCCCCCAATAATGGGGAATAAGAGGTCGTGCACTTCCTGGAAGTTCAATAGGTGGTCTCGAGAAGAATCCCATAGAGTGTAACCACTGGATTTGTTCACGACTGCCAACATCAAGGGCAATATGTGCTGCCCCTGGATTTGAGGAAAACGCTATGACCTCAGGTAATGTAAGCCATGGGGCAAAATGGTCTTGTTTCATATCTTGAATAGTAAATCGTCCAATATGAATAGGGGCAGAAGAAAAACGGTCCCAAATATGGACAGATCCTGTTTCTAATCCCATAGCAGCGGTTTGGAGTTTGAGCACTGATCCGGGCTCATAAACACCGCTAATAGCTCGGTTGAAACGTTCACTATTTGTGGCGTTAAAGAATTGGTTTGCATCATAATCTGGGAGACTGACCATCGCAATGATTTCACCTGTGTGCACATCCATGACAATACTACATGCGCCAAGTGCATGAGATGTCTCCATCTCACGGGCTAGTTCTTCTCTAACTGCAGATTGAACACGAATATCAATGGAAAGCCGTAACGGAGTATGATCAGATTGTAACTGTTTATCAAAATATTTTTCAATTCCTGCAATGCCATGACCATCAACATCAACCGCACCAATAACTTGTGCAGCTGTGCGATCCATAGGATAAAGTCTATGTTCTCCTGGTTTGAAATAAATACCTGGAATGCCAAGGTTATTAATCGCAAGCTCTTGTTGTTGGGAAATATTACGTGCAATATAAACAAATTTTTTGTGTTCTGAAAGGTGGCGTATGGTTTGTGACACATTTAAGTAAGGAAGAACAGATTTTAACTGATATGCAACTTCAACAGGGTTAATCAGTTCTTGTGGATTAGCGTAAACCTGTGTTACAGGAACTGATAAAGCAAGAACTTGTCCATGGCGGTCAACAATACTTGCTCGATGTGTTTGAAGCAGAGATAAATTATCTGCCGTGGTCATTGTAGGGCTAATTTTTGGAATTTCTAACACTTGGGGCGTTAAAAAACGTTTCCCCTGCTTCATCGGATATAAAACAGTAACATAAATTAATTTAATAGAGATGGTAAGAAACAATAAGCAAAACGCAGTCGCGACACCTAAAAGTCGAATGTGCATTTGCCCTCTATCTCTGTGAGTACAAATATGGTGCTTGTTTTTTATATCATCAAAGGCATATGTCTCTGAAGAGTGGGGATGTGGTCTGTGCATGGTTAGGCAAAAACCAATTTACTCAGAGGCTATCATTTCAGAATTGGCACAGGCGGAGGGAGAAGTTTTGTTTCATGGTTAAAAACTGAACCTTTAAAATAAGCGGTATGAGATTCTGTTTGAGGTTGATCAATGACTTTTCGTTTTCGTACAAAATGCCATGTTACCGCTGCTATCGGAAGCGAATGGTGGATGGGTTTCAGTGTTTCATTAGCGACTACAATTGGGACAGATCTTGGTGTAGAAATACGATGTATATCTGCGGGTATACCAATTGTTGTAAAATCATGAGTATGAGGTACAGAGAAGAGGTGTACTGTGTGTGAAGGAGATAAGGGAAGTGTTGTTGTAACGGGAAGAGTAATCTTTTTTATGTTTTTTACATCTGAAGCATTTTGTGCTGTCACTATATTTTTTGAGGGCGTATCTTTTGATAAGAGCCGGAGTGGGAATGCTGATGATGTTAAAATATGGTTTGTGATCGAATTTGTAGCAAGAAGCTTGCTATGTGCTTCAGGTATCCCATGAGACGTATCGTGAAATTGATAATTCGAAGTAAGTGGCGGTGTAAGGTCTTGATGTCTTTTATGCCGTATCGTAATGCCTTTTGGAGCAGGTAATTGATCTTCTAAATCAGAGAGACGTACAAATTGTGATGGGTTCATTACATGCAAATAAGGGGCATAGCGATAGGTAAGTTGTTCAAGGCGGTCGGGTTGGTTTTCGAGTGTCCATTCTGTGCGGAGAGTATCAGTTTGAGCTTGTAAATGCTTTGTTTGGCGAATGATACTAATAATCTTTTGGTCTAAAAGAGCTGTCTGGTGTTTTTTCGTATAAAGAAAAAAACCAGAAACAATAGCCAAAGTGGCACAGAAACATGTAAACGGGCGGATGATCATAAAGCATGTCTCGTAGAGTCTAAAAGTGCATCATCGGATCCAAGATTCTACAACCTTTCGTTAAAGCACGCAAGCGTGCACTTCGTGCACGAGGGTTTTTAATACACTCGCTTTTACAGGGGCGGATCACTTTAGAGGTAAGGGGTATAAACGAATCAGAATAGGAACTTTGTAAGTGTAAAGGATTAGCTTTAGGCATATATAAGCTAAGAGAGTTTTGTGTTTTTTTTGTTGCTTGTGTCATAACACGTTTAACAATTCGATCTTCTAAAGAGTGAAATGAAACAACAACTAATCGTCCGGAAGGTGCAAGATGATTTAAGGCTTGTTCTAAACCACGTTCTATTTCACCGAGTTCATCATTAACAGCGATACGTATCCCTTGGAATGTACGTGTTGCGGTATCTAGTATAGACGAATTACGCGGGACAATCCGGCGTACAAGATCAGCAAGTTGAAAAGTGGTTCTAAAAGGGGTTTTTACTCTCTCAGTAACAATTGCGTGGGCAATTCGGCGTGCATATCGTTCTTCACCATAGTAGTATAAAATATCTGCAAGTTCTTTTTCGTGAGCGGTATTAATCAAATCCTCTGCTGTGAGTCCATTCTTGTCCATACGCATGTCTAAAGGTCCATCATGTTTGAAAGAGAATCCTCTTTGTGGATCGTCGATCTGAAATGAAGAGATACCCAAATCCATAACGATTCCATTAAACAAGGGAGGAGCATAAGCTGATTGTGTTAGCGCCTGCAACGTGCCAAAGCAACCGTGAAGCATATGTAGTCGTTGCTCTCCTTCTTTTTGTTGGAGGCTTCTAGCTAAAGTTAGACCACGTGTTATAGCATCTGGATCACGATCTATCGCCCAAACAAAACAGTGAGCACGCGTTAGAATAGCTTGTGTATATCCACCTCCGCCAAAAGTGCAATCTAGAATAGTCTCTCCATCTGCAGGATGGAGATAGTCAAGCATTTCGGATAAAACTACAGGTGTATGAGAGAAAAGATCAGGCATAGCGGTAAATAGCGGGCAACAAAGAAACATAACCTATTACACAAATGCGTATAAATGTATGATGGTAAAAAACAAAAACCAAAAAGGAATTAGATTACATACTAAACTAAAACTGATAGGGAACATTAAAACACATAAAAATTGGTCGATTTATCGACTTTTTACGTCATCATTTTACTCTATTACAATCTATAAATGAGGAAAAGAGAATCGTAAACAGCATACAGCAAACTTGAATAGTGAATTTTGATATGGGAAAAGATGCCCCATAATTTCTGTAATCCTACACCCGAAACTACTATAGAAGGCTAGATGGTCTATAAGCCGGGTTCTGTCTGACTTTAAAGTCAGGACGATCATTCCTCTAGGACATATTTCGCAATATGTCTCGCGCGACCAACCCGAACTGCAGGACGGGAGAATCCTTGAGGGAATGGTACCCTCTATCGTTCCTATTCGGTCTTGCTCCCAGTGGGGTTTTCCGTGCCTCTTTTGTTACCAAAAGAGCGGTGCGCTTTTACCGCACCGTTTCACCCTTACCTTTAGCATACCACTGTTGCAGTTATGCGCCAGAAAGGCGGTTTATTTTCTGTGGCACTATCCCTAGGGTTTCCCCTGCCAGCAGTTAGCTGGCACTGTTCTCCCGTGGAGCCCGGACTTTCCTCTATCATTTTGCAATAACAGCGATCGTCTGACCATCTAGCAAAAATATACTTTAACAGACTAAAGAAAAGGTCAAGCTGTTCTGTCGGAAAATATGAAAATGTAATACTTGAATAATAATTAAGTGACGTTGAAAAGTTAAAGAATTACAAAGAAGAATACTAAAAAATGGGATGAAAATTTCCTATGGAGTTTTGGCCTATTTCAATACTTTGTTGAAGGCGGTTTACTCGTAACGTAAATAAACGGTGCGGTAAAGGGGGAAAAAGTGGAGGGTGAGAATCATCGGTATTGTGAGAACAGGGAGGAGATTGTTTTTCAAGAACATCAATACGTGTGGCTGTAATTGGATCATCACCATGAATGATAAATAAAAGGCATTCAGGTTTATTAGAGGTCATATCGTTATGCGTGATAAGCAGGCGTAAATGGCGTATAAGGGCAGGGTTGTCGAACCAACTTTGAGGCTTGTTAAAAGTATAATGGTCAATAAGAGTCTCTATGACATTATTTTGTGCGAGGATAATCATCAACGCACAAATTGGAAGCACAAGCATAAAACGTCGAAAAATATGCCGAAATAAAGTGCTTTGGTGAGAAAACTTTTTTGGTCTGGAATCTAAAGGGGGGGGAGATGGGAAAGTCATGATAAATTCATAGTCTTAATATTCTGTCTCTTGACTATGAGGAGAATTGTAATACGCTATACTAGACAGTGGTAGATCTTGAGAAGAAGAGGCTATAAGTGCCTTGGTATAAAGAAATATGATATTAAAGTATAATACAAATAAGAGAAAGAAGAAGAAATGTAAAAAAATGTATATTGGCGGAAAAACTAAAAAGATTTAACTACAAAAGAAAAAATATAGTAAGTTGTAAAATCGTTCAAAACATGGGTCAGTAGAGAACGATTAAGAGTAAAGAAGGGATAGATGAGGGGTGTAGTTCATGAAATCTGAACAATTATCGAAAGAAGAAACAGTGTCTGTTGGCGGAATTTCTGCAGAGAGATTGCGCAGTATTGTTGAAAGGGTCGAGCATATTGAAGAAGAGCGTAGAGAATTGGCGAGTGATATTAAAGACATCTTTTTAGAGGCAAAATCTGCAGGTTTTGATGTTAAAGTTATTCGCCAGATTATTCGCTTGCGTAAGCAAGAACCTGCAGAAGTGGAAGAACAAGAAACTCTATTAGACCTTTATCGTCGCGCATTAGGCATGTAAAGAGAGTGATCTAGTCTGGAAAAAAAAAGGTGTTTTCTTATGTTTTCCTCTTTTCTTGAGTGGTTGCCATTATGGGGGCAGCTTGTGGTTTTGGCTGTTGGGTTTGTTTTTGTTTTGGCGTTTATGATGATGCCGTTTGCAGTTTTTGGTGTTAAAGGGCGGATTACTGAACTCTCTATACAAATCGAAGAATTACAGGAGATGGTAAGGGTTTGCGTTATTCGAATGCAAAATCAAGAGAGGATAAGGCACCAACAAAATGAACAACCTGAAGAAATTGTTGCACAAGAAATTCCTTCCAAAAGAGATATGTCCAAAAGAATTACAGTGGAAGAAATTCAAACGGTAAAACAGCCCTATGTATCCCCTTATCTTAATTCTCGAACAAGAGATGACCAAAACAAGATACAAACAGCTTATCCGAAAGCAGGAGAACCTAACAGCTCTATAAAGAGAGAAGGATCTTGTACATTAGGGCCTGATGAGAAGGGACAAGAGTTACCACCTATTTTGCCGGAAATACGTGTACCGCGTGTCTCTGATGCCTATGAAGCAAGGCAGGTTGAGGTGTCTTCTCCTCTGAAGTCTCCTATTAAAGAAAATAAAGACATTTCCTGTTACCGTTTGCCGTGGCATGACGATTTACCACAAAACAAAGAAATAAAAAGCCAAATGACACAAGAGACGGAAGAGGAAACGTTCTCAAGACAAAATCCTCCTGATGTCAACCTCCCCCCCTATAAACCTGATTTTTCATCGGATTATCATGCTAATCCGCCTTCTAGATCTAGGACAGGCGTTAAGTGTTATCCTGCCGATCGGCAGGATTTAAATTTAGGACGTACCGAACCTGTCTTAAATTGGCCACGCCGCTCTTAAAACATGGTTTAAATATAATAACCCAATTTATACGTATGTATCCGCTTATCAACCACTTGTAAAACGATCTTCTTGCTCTAAAAATCTTAAAGAATATAACACATTGCTATGCGAATACAGTAAGTATTATATAGGACAAACACCCTAATGAGGATTGTGTCACATAAAGATTAGTGTTGGCTGAATTCGTTGAAGTTATAACATGGCAAGGTCATTACGGTGGATAATTTCATCGCGCCCGGGTCTGCCAAGAATACGCGTTATTTCTGTAGAATGATGTCCCGCAATACGACGTACATCGCAGGCATCGTGTGCTGCTAAACCATGGGCAAGCGTGTCGCCATCTTTTTCAATGATTTCAACAAGGTCACCCTGAGAAAAATGTCCTTCTACAGCAAGAACACCAATAGGTAAAAGTGAACAACCATGTTGAAGGGCTTGGGCAGCGCAATGGTTAATAATGATTTTTCCGGCAGTACTTAAACTGCCTGCGATCCATTGTTTGCGTGCGGTGAGTGTTTGCGTATGCGGTAAAAACCATGAGCAGCGTGCTCCCTCTATAATAGCTTTAAGGGGATGCTGTTTTTGTCCATCGGCAATAGCCATAGCACAGCCGGACCGTGTGGCAATGCCTGCGGCAATGAGTTTTGTACGCATACCCCCTGTGGAATATCCGGGCGGCGGGTCTCCACCCATGGCTTTTATATCGTGAGTGAGTGTTTTAATAAGGGGTAAATGATGCGCTTCTGGATTATTACGTGGATCTGCTGTATATAAACCATCAATATCTGATAATAAAACGAGTTGATCAGCATCTATAATTTGGGCAACACGGGCAGCGAGGCGATCATTATCACCGACACGAATACCCTCTGTTGTAATTGTATCGTTTTCGTTAATGACAGGTACACAACCAAGTTCAAGCAATGTGTTTAATGTTGCACGTGCATTAAGATAACGGCGTCGGTCTTCCGTTACCTCTAATGTAAGCAGTAATTGTGCTGCTGTAAGGTTTTGTGCCGACAGGGCATCGCTCCACGTTTGTGCGAGGCAAATTTGTCCAACCGCGGCTGCGGCTTGTTTTTCAGCAAGGCGTAAAGTGCTACCTGTAAGTCCGAGACGATGGCGAGCAAGGGCAATAGCTCCAGAAGAAACAACCGTAACGGCTATGCCTTGTTTGTGAAGGGCGGCAATATCTTCTGCAACGCTCCTTAGCCACGTATGGCGAGGCATAGCTTGTTCAGGGTCAACAAGCAAGGCACTCCCTATTTTAATAACTAAACGTTTAGCTTGTGTCAGGGAAGGTGTAAAATCTTGTGAGTGGACGGTATTGGTATTCATAAATAACCCTATCTAAAACCTTGTATACGTAACATACAATATGAAGTGCTAAAAAATAGCACTAAAAATAATTTACGAAAAACATTTCTCTTGACATGACTTAATTGTCTTTTTGATTTATTAAATCAACAGTAGAGCATGAGATCTTACAGAACGGAAAGTATGAAAGTGTATAAAAGTATAAAATATAGAGAGAGAGAATGTCTATATAAGGGGTTATATATTTTAATATTTATGTTGTATGAACCTTTAAAAATTAGCCATCAAATGATGGATATTTATGTATCAGGAAATATAAGCAATCTATTACATAAAAGTGGTTTACTTGTCTAACAGCTAAAAAGAGGAAAGGGATAAACGGTAATCTGTGAAGATGACCAATGAAAGATTACAAAACAAATTAAGTAATGCTAAATAGGAAAAATAAAAAGTAAGAGTTTAATCTTGTTAAAGTAGTGAGTGTAAAGCGTGTTTTATTGAATCTTTTCAGTCATACCGATACTCGTTTTTATTGTTTTGTGGAAGATTTTTGTTGGTACATCCTGCTTATGCCTTTTTAACAAAAGGTAAAGTAATCAGTGTCTCAAAAATAAATGTAGTAAAGTGGGACAGATTGTTCTCAATGTGTGTGTGTGAGTCCATTACGCATTGGGTTTGCACAATTTGCCTGTCTTTAAAAGAGACGCTTTGTATAGGAGTTTCTGCCTAAGCCATTGCCAAAGACAAAGGACGTATAACACAAGGTGGTGACGATCATCAACGAACATATCATTGGTACCAATTGCGTTTTTTAGTTGAGCAAGAATATAACGCTTATGGTACCTCTTTTGTAAGATATGGCTGATATGTTGTTAAGTGCTAAATGGTTTCACGTCATAAGGTGGTATGCATTTTGTATCAAACAAAAATACTCTAACATTGTGCTAATAGCACGCTAACATACGAAGATTATTATTATCTTCTATCAATGTTTGTTTTCTGTTTAGTTTGAATCTATTGAATTTATCAAGTTTTCTCCTGTATATTTTACAGGTAAAGAGAATGAATGTTGTTCACGAAATTTATGAAATTTCGGGAGTTTTTTGTAAAATGGACATTCAGCTTAAGATGAAAGCACAACAGCTAGCTAAAAAGATTTGGTGTATATTTGATATATAAAAAACACGTAATCAATTAAGGGATATTATTTTTGCATAGCACTTTGATGATTAACAAAGCTGACACAGCATGGATGTTGGTCAGTACAGCGCTTGTATTGTTAATGACCATTCCGGGTTTGGGGCTTTTTTATGCGGGTATGGTTCGTAAAAAGAACGTTCTTGCCACGCTTATGCAAGCATTTTCTTTATGCTGTATTCTTTCTGTTGTTTGGATGATCGCTGGCTACTCCCTTGCTTTTACGGTTGGTACGCCTTGGATTGGTGGGCTTTCACGTTTTATGTTGTACGGTATTGGAGCACATATTAAAAACGGTGTAGATGTACCTTTTATAATGAAAGAGTCTTCTTCAACGGGTATAACTTTTACGGTGCCTGAGAGTATTTTTATGCTCTTTCAAATGACATTTGCTATTATTGCTCCCGTGATTATAGCAGGAGGCTATGCCGATCGCATGAAATTTAGTGCTATGTGTGTATTTTCTATTCTGTGGTCTTTGCTGGTCTATGATCCTATTGCGCATTGGGTTTGGGGTCCATCAGGTTGGTTGGCAAACATTGGTGCAGCAGATTTTGCTGGTGGAACTGTCGTGCATATTAACGCGGGTGTAGCAGGGCTTATATGTGCACTTGTTTTAGGACCTCGTCGTGGTTATGGGTATGAAGACTTTTCTCCTTTTAATTTGACTTACGCTGTTATAGGGGCAGCATTGCTTTGGTTCGGCTGGTTTGGGTTTAATGCAGGATCGGCATTTGGGGCAGATGGTCGCGCCTGTATGGCGATGGTTGCAACACAAATGGCGGCCGCAGGGGCTGGGGTTTCTTGGATGGTGGTTGAGTGGATACACCGTGGTAAACCAACTGTTCTAGGGGTTATTTCTGGTGCGGTCGGTGGGCTTGTTGCCGGTACACCAGCATCTGGGTTTGTTTTGCCTGGCGGAGCGTTAGTCATAGGGCTATGTGCTGGTAGTGCTTGTTATTGGGGGGTAGGGGGGCTTAAACATTTTTTTGGTTATGATGATAGTCTTGATGCGTTTGGGGTACATGGTGTTGCTGGTATTGTCGGCGCTATATTAACTGGCGTTTTTACCTATGGACCTCTTTCTGCAAATGCTACAAATTCAACTGGCATTGTCCCTTCTGTGCATCAAGTGATTATTCAGGCAGAGACTGTTGGAGTCGTGATGTTGTGGTGTTCTTCTATAAGTTTTGTGATCCTTAAAATAGTAGATAAATGTATAGGGCTACGTGTCACGCCCGATCAAGAGTTAGAAGGGCTCGATACTGCCTTACATGGGGAGCATATCAATCTTTAATATGGTATGCTCTACACCGGGAGTTATCTGGAACCTTTGCTATAAAATACAAACATGGTAGATCTCGTTCTCCTAGCGATACTATGTTTATCATACAATCTATTTTATTAACAGGTATTACTTATTCTGTTGAAATCATACTTTATCAAGTATTTCACCGTTCATATGTATTTCCTCCTTTAAATGATACACTACTGAATTTTACTAAAAATATTCTATTCGTCATCTTATCCATACCTGTCGCGCTCTGTTTGTCTATGGTTGATTTATGTATAGGCAAACACAGACTTGTGCCGGACTTTCTAAAGTTTCTACGTCTTACCGACAGATATGGTAATGAAGACGTTTGGGAGTATCTTCTCGACACAAAGATAAAATGGGAATGGGTTGATATACGAGATCTTGAAAACAAAATTATGTATTCAGGTTGTATACACTTGTTTTCAGAAACAGAAAAAATAAGAGAATTATATCTGCTAAATGTTATTGTTTATGATTTTGAAGGTAACGAGTTATATAGGGTGCCGCAAATGTATATGAGCCGACCTTCTGAAACTGTTATAATGGAATTTCGTGGTGTTATAGAAACAAAAGGAAAAGACGATGAAAAAAAATGAACCGCTCTATATGGAAGGTGTTGGTTATTTTATTTCTGCTACAGAAGGCTTTCGCACGTATGCAAACGACGGTTTTAGTAAAGCTATTTCTAATACACAACGTCCATCGCCACCCAAACCTTCAGAAAGTGCTTATAAGTCGACAACTTTTTTATCTATGATTGGAAAAGTAGCAGGAACAGCAGTAGGAGCGAAAGAAATGACAGAAACCACCTTATTAAAACAAAATAAGTAAGGCGATTTTTTAATTAGGCAGCCACCAACCGCCTCCTCTGTTGTCAAACATGCTCAAAAATTTCTTGTGACTAGAAGAAGATGCCGTGCCGTTGCTACGTCCTTTTGAATATCTACGTCTGGGTTGTCCTTAAAACGATAAACCAATTCCTCCCATTCAGCACGTGCTTGTCCTATACGATGTAACTCGGCAAGATCAGTTCCCTTGTTGAATAAAGCTTGTGCCACTAGGATTTGTATTTTTGGATCGTGTGAGTTACCGAAGCGTTTGATGAGGTAATTAAATGTGGCGAGAGCTTCTTCGTAGTGATGTGAATCGACAAGATCATTCCCTTTGGCGTTTAAAAGAAAAGCCATGACGTTTTGTAATTCTTGTGCCGTCATCTTTTTGCTTGCTGGATCCTTCATGACTTTAGCCATGAACTCTTCCGCTTTTTGTTCAAGTTGACTCTCCCTATTAGAGGCAGTCTCTGCTGCCATAACAGGGGAAGAATAGAGCGCAAGAACGGAAGATAAACCCCATAGGCTTAACGCGACTGCACAGGCTTTTAATTTAAGGGGATTTTTCTTTTTCACTTTTTTGTTCATCAGAGTGTTCTTTTCTATGTGGAGCGTATAAAATTATCGTATGGGAGTATAGTAAATTTTACTATGTCTATCAATCTTATCGTCGTTATCACCGTATAGTCATTACCTTCTGGTCTCTAAAAGATCTGCCATTAAGTGCAGATTGGAAAAGGGGGAGGAGAGTTTTTTTAAAAGAGTTTTAAAAAAGTAAAAGTGTTCTTTAACTTTAGATACGCTGTGTGTTGAGCGTTGAAATCTGTGAAGTATAGGTCTGTTCGTTGCAACAGAGAACGTAAAAAGACGGAATAAAATATAAAAATGCGATTTTATAGAACTCTTTTCGTTATACTCCGTAGCGAGTTACATGTCATAAAGCAAAATCAGATTTTCTCAAAAAAGAGAGCAAAAGAAGAAAACTTTTTGAAGAGGCTTTAGTAACATACGTAATGTGCTGAAAACTATCATTTGGTTGAAGGATTTCTTCAAAAAGAGAGGGAGCGCTAAAAAACGCTCCCTCTCTTTTTACTTATAACGCCTTTTTATATTACATATAAGGCTCGGCAAGTGGAAAAGAAGTTGTTTCTTTTTGGATAAGAGGATGAGGATTTTTGTTTGCCGGTAAATGTCCGGGGCGGATCCACGAGACAAGCAATACGATGATACAATTCAGCACCATAGAAAACAACGCTGTTGAAATATTGCCTGATATAATACCGAGATGGAGAAAATGAAAAGGTTTTAAGCCATCTGCAAGCGTAAGCCCTATGCCAACGACACTGCCAATAATCCACCCAGAAAGAACAGCTTCTTTCGAAAGACGTAAACGCATTAACCCCATAATAACAGCTGGAAAAGTTTGTAAAATAATGACACCTCCAAAAAGCTGAAAATTAAGGGCAAATTTAGTTGTTAAGCAAAGAATGCACAACAAAGCTCCTAGTTTTGTTACAAAGGCAGCGATTTTTGTTGTGAGGACTATATTTTTTTGATTCTCACGGGGAGGAAGGATATTTTTCGTGAAGAGATTAGCTGCACCAATCGCCATAACAGCAGCAGGAATAAGTGCACCAATAGCAATAGAGGAAAGGCAAAACCCTGCGAACCAAGAAGGAAATACCTTCAAGAACAAGAGAGGAACAATGAGGCCATGTTTGGGGGTATTAATCCCTACAGTGTGCGCCATAAATCCTAACATAGAAATAAGACCTAAAAGGATTGTATAAATAGGTAGAAAAACCGCATTTTGCCGGATGGTGTCGGCAGACCGAGAAGCTAAAACTCCTGTGAACGTATGCGGATATAAAAAACCTGCTAAAGCTGAAGAAAGCGCAAGTGTAGCAAAAGGCAATGCTTGACCTGTTTCAAGAACTGTATGGGTATTAGCTGTGTTAGGGAAAAGAGCCGTATAACCGCCATGAATATGAAGCGGAATGAGGATAACAGCGACGAGAACGGTAATGTAAATCATTACATCTTTAATAAAAGCCGTAAGGGCAGGGGCATGGAGTCCACCTAACCATGTATAAGCAGCTAATGCAAGAAAGGCGATAATAAGTGAAGCTTCAGCTGGCAGCCCTAGTGTTTCAACCACATCGCGAATACCAACAAGTTGGAGTGCCATATAAGGGATAACAGCGGCAATGCCTGTAATAGCAA
>JAZLEM010000091.1:0-11161 GCA_045615245.1 Acetobacter sp.
ACCGCTTGGCCTCCGACTTGTGTTTGCGGTCTAAATTCCAGAAATGTTGTGCATCAGCAAAGCGTGCACGTAAAACACGTTCATTTCCTTTAATAACAAGCTTACCTTCATCTGATGGAATGATATTCGCCACAAAAGCAAAATAGGGTGCAATACGACCATCTGCATGACGGAGAGCAAAGTAACGTTGATTAACACGCATAGAAACTTGCATAACTTCTGGTGGCAAATCCATAAATATGGGATCAATTTTTCCGATTAATGGAACAGGCCATTCCACTAACCCTGCAACTTCTTCAGCAAGTTTCATATCTGGGACAACGCTTAACCCGTGATGAGAGGCAAGTCTATTAAGACCATCAATAACGGCTTGGCAACGTTTATCCGCATCGACTATAACATGATGTTTTTGAAGTGTTTGTTTCCAGTGATCGAGACCATTAACAGTGAGGAGACCTGTGCTAAGAAAACGATGCCCTTCTGTTTGATTGGTTGTATGTAAACCATGACCATTGTCATTATCTCGTGTAAGGGAAAAGGGAATGATTTGTCCATCGAGTAGACATAAAATGCGACGTAATGGACGTATCCAAGTAAAAGAACTTCCTGTTCCCCATCGCATAGATTTTGGCCATGGGAAATGATATAAAAGATTAGGAAGTATATTGGCAATATGACAACGAGCACTTAAGGAAGGAATCTGACGTTCTAATCGCCAGAATTCTCCTTGAAGTATGAGGTCTTCTTGTGTAACGCCATGTTTACGGATAAACCCTTGTAAAGCTTGGGCAGGAGCGTTTTTACGCGGACCACGTTCAGAGATGGTATAGCTTGGCACTTCTGCTGCAACGGTAAAACTTGCAGCAATACGGCGTGGACCTGTATAGGCAATAGCATGTGAAGGATGGAGCATGGCAAGTGCTTCGGTGAGCAAGCGTAAGAGATTTTTGCCTGCTTGCTTTTGCATATTTGATGGGATTTCCTCTGAAAAAAGCTCAATCAGTAATTCAGGCATGGTGCTGGTTATTCCTCATTGGCTAGCCATGTTTCGCAACATAATTTCGCTAAAGTGCGGACACGAGCAATATAGGAAGATCGTTCACTTACGCTAATAACCCCGCGAGCATCAAGCAAATTAAAAATGTGGCTAGCTTTGAGACATTGGTCATAAGCAGGTTGGGCAATACCAGCTTGAGCAAGTTTAATACTTTCTTCTTCTGCATCTGTAAAATGTTGGAGAAGTTTTTTTGTATCACTGAGTTCAAAATTATAGCGTGAATAGTCTTTTTCGGCACGTAAGAAAACGTCGCCATAGGTTAAGCCTGTCCCGTTAAAATCAAGGTGATAAACATTTTCTATACCCTGTATATACATAGCAAGCCGTTCTAATCCATACGTTAGCTCTGTAGAAGGCACACTGACTGAAATACCTCCTACTTGTTGGAAATAGGTAAATTGAGTGACTTCCATACCGTCACACCAAACCTCCCAACCGAGTCCCCACGCACCAATGGTAGGGTTTTCCCAATCATCTTCTACAAAACGGATGTCATGTTTTTCAGGATGAATACCGATTGCCCGATAACTCTCTAATAGTAATTCTTGGCTTGTCTCTGGTGTGGGCTTTAGTAAGACCTGATATTGGTAGTAATGTTGAAGACGGTTGGGATTTTCACCATAACGACCATCAGAAGGACGACGGCAAGGTTGTACATAGGCTGTACGCCATGGTTTATTCCCTAATGCTCGTAGAGTTGTATGTGGGGATAATGTGCCTGCTCCAACCTCCAGATCGTAAGGTTGAAGAATGGCACATCCATGATGAGACCAAAATTGATTTAAGGTTAAAATAAGTGCTTGAAAAGAAAGAGGAGGATTATTAGAAGAAATGGATTTCATCATGAAAAACTTCGAAGAGGATATCATATCGAATAACGAAATGAGTCTATCATTTTATGCCAAAGAGGGAAAGAAAATTCTTATCTGTAATAGTCTTCTCGTTTGTTATTAACTATTGTGCGTGTAGTTATAGTGCAATGGATAGCATATCTAATCTTAAAAATGTTTTTTGATATTTATCGTAGATTTGAGTTATAGGTTACAGTATGAGATTAAGATTACAGTTACAGGTTTTGAGTAACAGATTTGGTCAAAACAAATAAAATTATGCTAGTATTTACTTGCAAGGATAAGTTTTCCGTTTTTTGTTTTTATTAACGGATGAACCTCTTTGAGTAGAAATAGAAAGCTTGTGACACTTGGTTTCGTAAACGACAAAGTTTTTTAGTATTAAAGAACCTGTAAAAGACCATTACATTCTGGCGAGTAGGGGAGATTATTAAAAATGACAGACGAAGAACGTGCTCTTATCGAGAAATTTTTTGCACGTGTTGGTGGCATACAACAAGGTGGGCTTACAAGTGTAACGGGCACACAGTCCCCACAAACAAATTTACCACCGATTGATCCACAAGCGGATCAGTTTATTGCGCAGCAGTTTCAAAAATATCCAGAAGCGCGTTATCGGTTAACGCAAATGGCTGTTGTGCAAGAAGCGGCTTTGGTTCAAGCACAACATCGTATTCAGCAGCTACAGGCTCAACTACAACAGGCACAACAAAGTTTAGCCGCAAGTCAGCAAAAATCGGGTGGTTTCTTCAGTGGACTATTTGGGGGAGGAAAACCTGCTTCGCCTCCCCAATCGGCATCATCGTCAGGATGGGGCGGAACTTCTGCTGTACCCCCTCCGCAATATCAGGCTCCTTCTGCAGCATCACAAGGGATGTTTCGTGGAGGGTCTGGCTTTTTAGGGAGTGCCTTAACAACAGCAACGGGTGTTGCAGGAGGTATGTTGGCAGCGAACGCTATTGAGAGCTTATTTAGCGGTCATCATGGAGGAAGTGAAACAGGTGTTTTTTTTGGATCTGCTGATTCTGGCGGAGAAGCTGGTGTTACAAGTGATTATGGTAACGCAGCAGATGCATTCGGTGGTAGTGGCGTAGCTCCTGATTCTGATTTTGGTAGTGGCTGGGGTAGCGATGATAGTGGTGTTGCTCCGGACTCTGGTTTTGGTAGTGATTGGGGGGATTCTGGTGGCGACTTCGGTGGCGATTTTGGCGGAGGTGATTGGGGCGGAGATTTTTAAGAGTTCTTGTAAAGTTTACGAGTATTAGCAGGTATTGCAGTGTGGTTGTTGTGTTGTTGATATGAGCGTTTTTTTGCGACACAATAACCACATTTTTTTAAGATATATGCTTGTCCTATAATAAGGGTGAGGCAAATAAGGTGTGTTTGTGGCTTGTGTATTTCTTTTATGGTAACTGGGGTTTAGAATGATGCGGAAAGTTTTTATCAATTTGGATCGTTCTATAGATCGGCTAGAGACATTTTTACGTAGGAACAAGCATATAGATGGGTTAGAGCGTTTTTCTGCGATTGATGGACAGGGAATAAATCGTCAGTTATTAAAAGAAAAAGGGCTATTACAAGAAGGGATTGGTGTTGAGTATACGGATGGAGTGTTGGGGTGTGCGTTGAGCCATAAGGCACAGTGGGAATGTATTATTTCTGATGGGGAAGGGAGAACGATTATTGAAGATGATGTTGTTTTTTGTAAGAATTTTGAATTGGAACATCAACGACTATTAAGCACTTTACCAGAGACATGGGACATTGTGCTTTGGGGGTATCCTCTTTGTGATAGTTTGTTTTATGATTTATTGCCAGGTCTTCCTTACTCTATAGAGTACAATCCTTTTAATCAAAAAAGTTTGATGAGAAATGTAGCTACATGGCATGAAAGAGTTATTTCAGGCAATCTTCACAAGCTCTATGGAGGATATGGGCTTTCATGTTATAGTCTGTCGCCATGGGGCGCGGAAAAGTTTTTGAAGTTTTGTTTTCCTATTAGACCTTTACCTACTAAAAAGCGTAAAAAATTCTGGAAAAAACCTGTAAGAAAGCCTTTTTATTATCCTGCTTTGAATTTAGGATTAGATTGTTGCACTGCAACCCTTTCTCCTAAAGTAGAGGCGTATGTTTGCGTGCCACCCCTTGTTGGGCAGTTTAATAATCTATATCGTAGTACTATTCGACCAAAGGGAAGGAGTTTTCAGGCTAAATTAAAGGTAAAACTTTTTCAGAAATTTACAGAACCGGAACAGGAATTTAATTGGTAAAAAAGTTGGACTTGTAAAAAAACAAAAATTTTTACCATCTTAATTGGTGTCGTTGGGAATCATGTTTTATGTAGGATATGGGCATGTTATCTAATCTTTTTAGGTAGTTTTGGCATGTAAAATGCAATAAAGAGAATCAAGCCACAGAGCAATAAGGGAATCATCTGCCCATAGTGTCCAAACAAAGTGCAGGGCAAAGCGGGGGGGAGGGCAGCGACGAGGACACCTTTTTTTCCCCATTTAAGAAAACCTAAACACTGTCCTAAACCATTATAAACCGCTGAAATACCTGTATTTGCAGCACGAGCAATGGGGAGTCCTTCTTCAACAGCACGGAGTCGGACAGAAGTAAGGTGTTGACGTGGACCTGCACTATTACCGAACCATGCATCATTTGTAACATTCGCGAACCAGCGCGGGCGGTCTTTACGGTTTGTTATTTCTCCAGAAAAAATAACTTCATAACAAATAAGAGGACCTACAGCAGGAATATGTGCTAAATGCCATGTTTGTGGACCTGGTCCTGCAGCTAAGCCTCCATTAGGGACAATTTGAAGAGGAATAAAGGGTGGTTGATATTCTCCAAAAGGAACCAGACGTGCTTTGTCGTAAACAGCTTCAATACTTCCATCTGGCGCGAGGGCAAAAAGTGAATTGCGATAACGTCCTTGATTATCACGCCTTATGGCGCCAATAAAGCCCGCTTGTGCTCCTGTTGACTCTCTCATAATGATAGCACGCGCAAGAGGGCTGTCTTGGAGTAGATCATATCCCGGGAATGACGTTTCTGGCCAAAGAAAGACGATAGACCTTTTAGGTTGGTGATTTGTTGTTAAAGAAGCCTGAAGGATTTTGGCTTTTTGAATACCTTGGGCTGTTAGCGTAAGATAGCGGATAAAAATATCACGAGGGTTATCTTGACCAATTTTATCTGTTTCAGGAACATTGCCTTGCACGATCACTACGATAGGGCCTGCTTTTCCTGAAGGATGTGCTGTGAGATATCGCCATGTCCCCAAACTAACCCAAAGTGTAATGAAACCTATTCCGTAATATAATAAATATAATATTTGTGTGCGATGAGAGTTTCGATACGAGGAAGATAAACGAGGAACAGTTTGTTTTTGTTGTAATGAAGGCAGAGCTTCTACGAAAGTCGTACCGCAAAGGGTTGAAAATAGTACTAAAAATAGGGTTAAACCATCTTCTCCAATCCATGCCGCAGGTTGGATGAGAATATTGCCAATAATACCCGGAATAGCCATGCTTGACCCAAGGCTATTCCATGTAAAACCGCTAAAAATAAATGTGCGGCTCATATCGGCTAGGGTCCATGTTGCTGAAAAGAGTAATAATCTTGCTATTCCAGCAGGAACTAAAAGGCTTAAGGCTGCAGGTATAGCAACCGTAGGTGCTAAAATTAACGCACACCCGATAGAGGGAAAAGGGATAAACCACCAAAATTGGTCGGCTCTAATCATAACAGCGTTGATGAGCCAATATAGTCCTGTGGCGTAAAATCCAAAACCAAATAAAAATCCCGCCCAAGTGGCTTTTTTCCAATCTGTTTTCCAATCTGAGAGTGTATTCAGCAGATGTCCAAATAAGCCGAAAGTAAATAATAAAATAGGAAGAGCATAAACAGGAGGAAGGGCAAGGGCTGTAAGAGCCCCTAATCCAAGGATAGAATACCAGCGATAGTAGCAAAGAATGGGGTGATGAGTATGCCAGGAAATGGATGAGGAAGTCATTGAAACAGGTTAAGAAAACATTGGTATATAGAATAAGAAACGTATAAGAAACGTATAAGAGGGAGAGTTTTATCTTATCGTTTTTGTATTTAATCGAGGGCGTCACGTAAGCGACGTTCGTAGTGGCGATAATATTTATCAGCAAGAAGCTCACTTTTCACCAAAATAGCGACGTCTGTCGTGTTAAATTGTTTGTCAACAACAGCACCATCGCCAACATATCCACCTAATCGTAAATAACCTTTAATCAGAGGTGGAAGTTTTGATAGGCATTGGCGTACATTGAGTTCATGAGGATTGGTTCTGAGCATTTCTATGCGATCACTTTCTAATGCACGAATGCGTAAAGCAGGAGGGGCTAAATGGTTGTGGTAAAGGTAAGTGAGTTCATCAGAAAGGGAATCTGGGTTTGTACCAGGAAGACTCGCACAGCCAAAAAGAAGATCAATACGGTGAAGAAAAATATAAGAGGCAATCCCTCTCCACAAGAGTTGCATAGCAACGCTATTACGATAATTTTTATGCACGCAAGAACGTCCAACTTCGAGTAGTTTGCCTTGAAACTCTTGTAAGAGAGAAAGGTCATATTCACTAGAGGAGTAAAATTTGCCAATTTTGGCAGCAGCAACATCCTGTAAGAGACGGTAAGTGCCAACAACGCCTCGTTCATCTTCAGCAATGGCATGATCAATGACGAGTAAATGATCTGCAATAGCATCAAACTCATCAATATCACGTCTGAGGGATTTTGTTTTGGCGTTAGGTTTTGCCCCCATTTCTTCGTAGAAAACTTGGTAGCGCAATGCTTGAGCTGCATCACGCTCGGCATCCGTTTTGGCGATTCGAACACTTAAACTACCACCACGAAGCTCAGGGAAACCAGTTCTGTCAAGGTCAAGTGTTGAAAGTCCGCGATCGCTTTGTGGAGGTGTATTCATATTTTTACCTTCCTGTTTTTAAGGTGGTAAGAATCTCTCTGTTATAGTGAAAATTCTCATTAAGGAATTTAAGGAATAAATATAATAAATGTGTGAGAAATATTGTTACTCATGATAGAGATCTAAATTTATTGGGAGGAGTTTATTACGACAGATAGCTTTTGTAATCATTGCGAACGACTTATTTCCTATCAGATTAGATTATGTTTTGATAATAGTTTTCTAAAATTTAAAAAAATCACCTTCCAAAATAGCACAAACGAATATTTTTATATTGCCGTAAATGTACGTTGTCGTATTCTATGGCTTTGTAATCAAAAAGAAATTACATATTTGTGTTGATATTATAGATAAAGGAAAGGTCATTTTACGTGTGATACCGTCTACTGATTCTCTAATACCAAAAAATAAACTAACAAAGTTGTTTCCTATAAAAAGCGACAGGATTATAGATGTGACAAAAGAACATTGTCCGATGACTTTTGTCTATGTTCGTTTAGCATTAGATCAAATGAAGATTGGACAAAACCTTGTTATCTATCTTACTGGTGAGGAGTCTTATAAAAATGTAAAACGTTCTATAAAAATATTAGGACACGACCTTATAGCAGAGTCTTACGCTTCTAATAATGTAATTATCTTACAGGTTCTTAAAAAAGAATGACTAAATTAATTATTCATGACTTCAAAAAAGTCATTATTTGTTTTACTATGTTTGACCTTATCTAATAAGAAATCCATAGCATCTATACTACCCATAGGGGTAAGGATACGTCGTAAAACCCACATTTTTGACAAGGTCGAACGGTCAACAAGAAGTTCTTCTTTGCGTGTGCCACTTTTTGTAATATCAATTGCAGGAAAAGTACGCTTATCAGCTAATTTACGATCAAGCACAAGCTCAGAATTACCAGTTCCTTTGAATTCTTCAAAGATAACTTCATCCATTCGGCTTCCTGTGTCAATGAGTGCTGTAGCAATAATGGTCAGGGACCCTCCTTCTTCAATACTGCGTGCAGCACCAAAAAAACGCTTAGGGCGTTGGAGTGCATTAGCGTCGACACCACCTGTTAATACTTTACCAGAGGATGGCACAACTGTGTTATAAGCCCGAGCAAGGCGCGTAAGTGAATCGAGAAGAATAACAACATCACGCTTGTGTTCGACAAGGCGTTTAGCTTTTTCTATAACCATTTCTGTTACTTGAACATGGCGATGGGCAGATTCGTCGAAAGTCGAAGCGATAACCTCTCCTCTGACAGAGCGTGCCATGTCTGTAACTTCTTCTGGTCGTTCATCAATCAGTAAAACAATTAAAAAAATATCTGGATAATTTGTGGCAATAGACGTTGCAATACTCTGAAGCATAACGGTTTTACCAGAGCGCGGTGGGGCAACAATAAGAGCACGTTGTCCAACACCAATAGGAGCGACAAGGTCAATAACTCTAGGGGTGAAATCTTTAGAGATGCATTTTTTATGTTTTTCGCGCTTTGTATCGTGTAATGTTGTACGATCCTCTATTTCCATTTTAATACGACGCGTAGGATATAGGGGCGTTAAATTATCAAAATTGATCCGATGGCGCAATGTCTCTGGGGGTTCAAAATTGATAGTATTGATTTTTAAAAGAGAAAAATATCGTTCGCCATCAGATGGGGCACAGATTTGTCCCTCTATCGTGTCACCTGTACGCAAACCAAAACGGCGCACTTGCGCAGGAGAAACATAAATATCATCTGCGCTAGGAAGGTAGTTTGATTCTGGAGAGCGTAGATATCCAAAACCATCTTGCATAATTTCAAGAGTGCCTTCTCCGTAAATAGCTTGGTTATTGTCAGCTAATGTTTTGAGAATAGCGAATACAATATCTTGCTTACGCAGTAATGAAGCATTTTCAATATTTAAACTCTCAGCATAGGCGAGAAGGTCTGCAGCAGACTTAGCCTTAAGTTCCACAAGGTGCATTGTGTCAGTGTACTCTAAAGTTTGTAAGGAAAGTAGTTAATTAATGAAAAAACGATTCGACGAAAATAGAGCAAGTGTTAAAGAATCGAGAAATGAACTATATCCATCAAGAAAATCCGTGAACTATCATAGAATATTTCAGGGGCAAATATGTAAATGTTGACAAGGAGTTAGGAGATAGAAAAAGCTAAGTATTAAGTCAAGAACAAGAAAACACCTAAAAACTTGAGGTGTTCTTGAGGTTATAAATTAACTACGTGGTAAGTGGTAAACTTGTCAAGAGGTAAAATTCATCTTTGCGAAAATTTTTATAACAACGTTTCAAAAAGTTAATACACTTTGTAAAGTTTTCTACAAAATATCTCGAAATACTCTACACGTATAAAACGTATGAAAGAATTTATTCATTCGAGGCGTGTAACATCATAAGAACGTTACAAGTATGTCTTGCTAAAAAGAAATAAAATTAAATAACTGGCGTTTTTAGATATCATGAGTGTAAAAATACTGCGTTATCTATCTTAACTATTAATTTGTGACTTCAACTAAAGCAAATTAGGCTAACGTAATGGTGAAAAAGCCGTTAAGACTAATCTTAAGGTATAGCAGAAGCGAAGAGTGTTTTATATTTTAGTTTTACATTTTATATGGGGAGTAAAGGGTTTTGTTGAATAATCTAAATAAAATATTCTGTTTTTTTAAGTCTATTGAAAACTTCGTGAGCTATCTCACGTAAAGGTAATGTAAATAAAAATGTAAATAAATAAGAATGGAAATGGGTTATGACAAAGCAAATACAGTCGAATACGTGTTCTTTACGTCAACAACCTGATGATAGGGGGTATTTTGGAGGGCGTTACGGAGGATGTTTTGTTGCCGAAACACTGATGCCTCTTGTGCAGGATCTGGCTCTTGCTTATAAGAAAGCAAAAGCAGACCCATCTTTTCAGAGAGAGCTGACTCATTATTTGAAAGATTATGTCGGAAGACCAAGTCCCTTGTGGTTTGCTCACCGTCTTACCGAACGGTTGGGTGGAGCACGTATTTATCTTAAACGTGAAGAACTTAACCATACAGGATCCCATAAGCTCAATAATGTTATGGGACAGATTCTTTTGGCTAGACGTATGGGACGTACGCGTATCGTAGCTGAGACGGGTGCTGGGCAGCACGGGGTCGCAACAGCAACTGTATGTGCCTTATTTGGTTTGAAATGCGTTATTTATATGGGGGCTACCGATATTGAGCGGCAAAAACCTAATGTTTTTCGTATGCGTTTACTAGGGGCAGAAGTTGTATCTGTGACGGCAGGAAAAGGAACACTTAAAGATGCTATGAATGAAGCCATGCGTGATTGGGTTGCCAATGTAAAGGATACTTACATGCTTATCGGGACAGTAGCAGGCCCGCATCCTTATCCGGTTATGGTGCGTGATTTTCAAAGTATTATTGGTACAGAGGCACGTGATCAAATCTTGAAAGTCGAAGGGCGTTTGCCTTATAGTGTTGTTGCTGCTATTGGAGGTGGATCTAACGCTATGGGGATGTTTTATGCTTTTTTAGATGACTCTTCTGTTCAGTTGGTGGGTGTTGAAGCCGCAGGGCAGGGCTTGGATAGTGGTAAAACGGCTGCGTCTATTGAACGTGGACGCTCTGGTGTCTTGCATGGTAATCGGACATATCTTTTACAAAGTCATGATGGACAAATAGAAGAGACACATTCTATTAGTGCGGGGTTGGATTATCCTGGGGTAGGACCTGAACATGCATGGCTACATGATATTGGGCGTGTTCAATATGTTGCTGCTACTGATGAGGAGGCATTGGAGGCTTTTCAGCTCTGTACACAAATGGAAGGAATTCTTCCAGCTTTAGAATCAGCTCATGCTATAGCCTATGCTATGCGTGTTGCACCAACTCTTTCAAAGGATAAGGTTATGCTTCTTAATCTTTCTGGTCGCGGGGATAAAGATATTTTTACAGTGGCACGTTATCTGGGAGTTGAACTGTGAGCCGTATTACAGCCTGTTTTCGAGCACTTTCTAGTGAAGGGCGTGGTGCTTTTGTTCCCTATTTAGAAGCTTTTGATCCTGACCGTGTAACGTCACAAGCGCTTTTAGAAGCTATGCCAGCAGCTGGGGCAGATTTAATAGAAATTGGTATACCATTTTCTGACCCTGTGGCAGATGGTCCTGTGATTCAGGCTTCTGCTTTACGTGGGTTGCGTGCAGGTGTAACGCTTGCAGCTGTCTTGGAGATGGTAAGACAGTTTCGTAAAAATAATAGTACAACGCCTATTATTCTAATGAAGTCGGAGGCCAAGCGG
>JAZLEM010000092.1:0-3078 GCA_045615245.1 Acetobacter sp.
GGGGGTGCGGGGGTGGGCGGTTCTCCCGTGGGGGGGGGCTTTTAGAGCCACCCGCTGATTTATATGATCTTGCTTTTGTTATCTTTGCGTTGGCGTGGTATGGCAGGCTTGCGAATATATTAGGCGTTTCTGGGGCAGGGGAGGCTGTCTCTTATGCTCAAAAAACGCTGGACTGGGTTGAACGCAAAATGTCTCATTCTGAAGGGGGGTTTTTGAATTGTTTACCAGATGAAGGTAAAGAGAGGCAGCAAAACCCGCACATGCATTTGTTGGAAGCCATTTTAGCATTGTATCACACTACGAATAAAAACGAGGATCTGAAATGCGCACATCGTCTTTATACGCTTTTTCATACGCGTTTTTATGACCCACAAACAGAGACTTTAGGCGAGTATTTTAACCACCAGTGGCAGCCAGCGACAGGGCGGCTTGGGCAGTGGATAGAGCCTGGGCACCATTTTGAATGGGTGTGGCTGCTCTATGCCTATCAACAGGCAAGCGGGGTTGATGTGTGCCCATACGCAGAGGCTTTATATCGTTTTGCTCGGCGTTATGGGGTAGTACAGCAAACAGGGCTAGTACGCTTTGCTGTCAATCGGCAAGGTGTTTCTTTGAAAGAGACTTTTCGCCTCTGGGGTCAAAGCGAAGCATTAAGGGGTGCGCTAGCGTATTTAGCCTATACGCGCACGCCACAATTGGAGAGGGATTTTGTTCTTATGCTAGGAAATAATCTTTTGAATCGATATTTGAACCATGCGCCTTTAGGTACGTGGGTTGAAGAATACGATGATCAAGGGAATAATATTGCTGATCGGATTCCAACAAGCTCGATGTACCATATTGTAACGGCGTATGATAGCCTCAATAAAGCGGTAATACAGGGGCGTTGGGCGTTTCTTTAAGAGGTTTGTAAAAGCTGTCGTTTTGTTGAGAAAGTCATTCTGTGGTGTCTTGTGGCGTTACATTGTGTCAAATAAAAAGTAAAGTAAAAATATGTAAATTGTGTCATGAATAGTGAAGAAGAAAAAGAGTCACCCTTAACCCTTGCCATGCGGAATCCCCCCGCGAATATCGAGGCAGAACAAGCCCTTCTTGGCGCTTTGCTGACCAATAACAAAGCCTATGACCGTGTCGCAGATTTTTTATTGGGAGAACATTTTTCCAACCGTATTAACGGGCATATTTACACGGTGATTGCGCGAAGAATTGATAAGGGACAGCTTGCCGACCCCAACATGTTGAGACAAGAATTGGAATATTCCAACATTCTCAACGAAGTGGGTGGTTTTTCTTATGTGGCGCGTTTGGTTACCTCAATGATCAGTATTATCAATGTGGCGGATTACGGGCGCGCGATTTACGATTGTTGGATTCGTCGGCAACTGATAGAGATTGGAGAAACAATTGTTAACAGTGCTTTTGATGCTGCCGAGGGGCGAACAGGGCAAGAACAAATTGAACTCGGAGAAGAAGCACTTTTTAAGCTGACGAACAAAAAGGGCGGGGGAGAGGATTTTGTCTCTTTTGGTACGGCATTGACGCAAGCCATCCAAAGTGCAGAGCGTGCTTTTCATAATGCGGGACATGTGACGGGGCTAACCTCAGGCTTACGTGATATGGATAAAAAGACAGGGGGGCTACATCCGTCCGATCTTATTATTCTTGCCGGTCGTCCTGGTATGGGAAAAACCGCGTTAGCAACCAAAATAGCTTCTTCTGCGGCACGGGCAATAATGCATGAGGCACGAGAAAAGGGAGAGCGCCCCAAAGGTTGTGTGGCGGTTTTTTCATTAGAAATGTCGGCGGAACAGCTAGCAACGCGTATTTTGTCGGAACAGGCAGAAGTTTCTGTTGAAAGAATTCGCCGAGGTGACATTGATCAAAAAGATTTTGATCGTTTTGTACGAGTGAGTTACGAGCTAGAATCGCTGCCTTTGGTGATTGATGACACACCGGCGATTACATTATCGGCGATGCGCGCGCGTTGTCGTCGATTAAAACGTACGCAGGGGCTTAATTTCATTGTTGTGGATTATTTACAACTCATGCGCCCTGCTGTAGGCACGCGTGCAGAGAGCCGTGTTTTAGAAATCTCTATGATTACGCAAGGTTTAAAAAACCTTGCTAAAGAGTTTGATATTCCTGTTTTGGCACTTTCTCAACTGTCGCGCCAAGTTGAAAGCCGAGAAGACAAACGTCCCATGCTTTCAGATTTAAGGGAGTCGGGCTCTATTGAGCAAGATGCCGATATTGTGATGTTCATTTATCGTGAGGAATACTATCTACAACAGCGCATGCCGCAAGAAACACATTTTGAAACGTCGGAAAAATATCTCGCCGCCATGGATGATTGGCAAAAGAAAATGGAAAAAGTCTATAATAAAGCCGAACTTATCCTTGAAAAACAACGCCACGGACCTGTTGGTAAAATTGATCTCTTCTTCGATGGCACATTTACCCGTTTTACAGACCTCGACACGTTTCATGAGGAAAGATTTTAACGCGGTATTGTTAAAATAAACGCTGTTTTTCATATCTAATAACGCCATTGTTGATGCTAAAACAGAATCTTCTCTCCCAACAAAAACCTCTCCCGCGTTTGAACCGTCTCAAATGATAATGAGGTCGTCTTTTTTAATATGGACAGAAGAATCTAAACAATCGGCAGAAACAAAATCCACCGCTTTACATGTTCTAAAATATTCTATCGTAGCATAAGGTAGAACTCCTTTAGAATATTTTTGCGATAAGTGTTTCGACTTTTTCCCTTTTTTGTGAGTAGTTAAACAATCCCCAAGCTTCGCCTTAACCTAGCCTGTTTTTTCAGTCGCATGGCTCTTTGTCTTATGAGACATGCGCCCCAATGTCCTTGAACTTAAAGAACTTAAAAAATGACGGGGAGAGGGAGTTTTTAATCATCATCACTACTATTTTGTAAATGCGTATGATAGCCGTATTTTTCCCATTGAGCAGGGGTCGTCATATGACGAGGCTCATGATGAAACAACCCGCACGCCGTAAGGTTAAAGAGAATACCTATCAGCAAAAAAGCGCGTATAAAAGCACGAGTAAAGTTAG
>JAZLEM010000093.1:0-4054 GCA_045615245.1 Acetobacter sp.
CACCCCTCCCCGAACAACAGCGGATTGTGGCGTTTTTAGATGAGGCTTTCACAACGATCGCCACCCTGACAACAAACGCCCACAATCGATTAGCCGAGGCCCAAAAACTCAAAAACGCCTATCTCCAAAAGGCTTTTGAAAGCCCTGAACACATCCTGAACACATTGACCATAAGAGACCCTAGACCATGACCTTATCCCCCACAAACACACGCAACGAAGCCGACACTCGCGCCGAGCTTATTGACCCTGCCCTTCGCGATGCCGGATGGGGCTGTATAGGAGACACCGGGCTGGAAAGCCGCATTGTCCGCGAATATCCCATTACAGCCGGCAGGCTAACAGGCAACGGTAGGCGGCAAAAAGCCGATAAAGCCGATTATGTCCTTATCTATCGCGGGCAAAACCTCGCCGTTGTTGAAGCGAAACGCGCAGGTCTTTCTGCCGCCGAGGGCGTGGCGCAAGCCAAACGCTATGCCGAAAAGCTCTGCCTGCGTTTTGCCTATGCCACCAATGGGCACAACCTCTATGAAATTGATATGCACACCGGCAAAGAAGGCAATATCAGCACTTTTCCTACCCCGCAAGAGCTATGGGCACGGTGTTTTGAACAAGACAGCCCCCAACAAACCGATTGGCGCACGCGTTTTTCGCTTGTTCCCTACGAAGACAAAGGGGGTACATGGCAAGCACGCTATTATCAAGATATTGCAATTCGCCGCGTTTTAGACGCCATCGCTGCAGGGCAAAAACGTATTCTTCTGACGCTTGCAACCGGCACGGGAAAAACCTTTATTGCGTTTCAAATTGCTTGGAAGCTCTTTCAAAGCCGTTGGAACCTTTCCTATAACGTTTCTTCTGAAAGACCCCACCACCCCCCGCGCACCCCGCGTATTCTTTTTTTAGCCGATCGCAATATTTTAGCCGATCAAGCCTATAATGCCTTTTCTCCTTTTGGCGAAGATGCCCGCGTGCGGATTAACCCTGAACGCATAAAGAAAACCGGCACAGTGCCCTTTAACGGCAGCGTTTTTTTTACCATTTTTCAAACTTTTATGAGTGGTGCTGATAACACCGAACACGAAGAAGAAGAAATCTCTTCCTCAAACACCCCTCCCGACACAGCCGAGACTCAGCCTCATTTTTACGGCTATGCGCCAGATTTTTTTGATGTGATTATAATTGATGAATGCCACCGCGGTGGTGCGCGCGATCACAGCACATGGCGCGGTATTTTGGAGTATTTTTCGCCCGCCGTGCAGATTGGGCTAACAGCCACCCCCAAACGACAAGATAATGCCGATACTTACGCCTATTTTGGCGAGCCGGTCTATGTGTATTCACTCCGCGACGGGATTAACGACGGCTATCTTACCCCTTATCGCGTGGTGCAAATGGCATCCACCCTCGATGAGTATGTTTATACCTCGGATGATATTGTTCTTGAGGGCAATATTGAACAAGGGCGCCGCTATACAGAACCCGATTTTAACCGTGAGATTATTATCGAAGCGCGCGAGCGGGCACGTGTTAAAGAATTTATGAGAAAAGCCAACCCTCATGAAAAAACCCTTGTTTTTTGCCAAGATCAAAAACATGCCGCCCTTGTGCGCGACTTGATGAACCAAGAAAAAACAAACCCCGATCCGTTTTATTGTGTGCGTGTCACAGCCGCCGACGGCGCAGAGGGAGAGCGATGGTTGCGACAATTTCAGGATAATGAAAAAACCATTCCTACAATTCTGACGACATCGCAAAAACTTTCAACAGGCGTAGATGCACGCAATGTGCGCAATATTGTTTTATTACGCCCTGTTGGCTCTATGATCGAATTTAAGCAAATTGTTGGGCGCGGCACCCGCCTTTACGAAGGGAAAGACTATTTTACGATTTACGATTTTGTGAAAGCCCATTACCATTTTAATGACCCAGAATGGGATGGCGAACCTCTGCCGCCCGATTCTCCTAACACGCCCGTTCCCACCAAACCCACGGATAAGCCCACCCCAACAAATCCGAAAAATCCGACAGATCCGACAAAACCAGAAGACCCAAAAGAACCTCGCCAACGCTTAATCATTCAATTAGCCGATGGTAAAGAACGTTCTATTCAATTTATCAGTGCCACCATGTTTTATAGCCCAGAAGGGCGCCCACTTTCTGCACAGGAATTTATTGAACGCCTTTATGGGGAGCTTCCGCGTTTATTCAAAGATGAGGACGAACTCCGCAGGCTTTGGGGTAACCCTGAAACACGCGAAAAACTTTTAGACACGTTAGAAACAAGTGGCTTTGGACGTGAAGAACTAAAGAAAATACGCGCTATGGTGGCCAATGATCAAAGCGATTTGTTTGACGTGCTCGCTTACATTGCTTTTGCCCGCCCTATCATCACCCGAGAAGAACGCACCAAAGAACGCCAAAAAGAGATCCTCGCCGCGTGTGATGAAAAACTTCGCTGTTTTATTGAGTTTATTCTTGGTCAATATGTAAAAGGCGATATTGAAGAGCTCAACGGTAACCAATTACCTAATTTGCTCAGCCTCTATGGCGGCAGCTTGAGAGACGCAATAGCCCAACTCGGCACCGATGCCACCCACATTAAAGAGGCTTTTACCCGCTCTCAACAGCTGTTATTTGAAAAGCGAATATTCATGTAGGCTTTTTTTTGTATACTTATTATTGTATACTTATCTGTTTTCAACTTTACTCTATATGTTCCTGAATACAAGCCTAATCGTATTCTATATTTCTTATCATTGTTTCTCTCTATTTAAAAGGAGACACATTTGTGACGACAGAAAGCCCTGAAGAAATTCCTCTTCCTGTTATTCGATTATTAGTAAAAGTTTTTTCACGACATTATTGTTACAGAGACATAAATAGGCTGTTTCCACGTATCTCAAGCATAGGCATTGATGTTGGTTATAATACAGAAGATGCACTTTTCGAATGGTTCGACGAAGTCAATCAGCAAGACAATCCCCACCCCTTAAATGTTCTTGGCGACTTGCTTAACGATTTTTGGCACATTGAAGAAATAGATGGCGTAGTGTCAGAGGACTACCAAGACGATAAAAACAAAATTCAAACCCGTCTTTTAAGGTGTTGTCTCTCGTATTCTGAGTCAGATCATTGCATTATCAAAAAGAACGAAGCACCGTCAACACGTGTCTTGCGAGACCACGTCGAACAATATAACTTAAGCAGCCTTGATCGCTTCATTCAACAATCCCTTGACGACATCGACAACAACCCGCTCTCTGCTGTTCTTCATGCCTGCTCGACTCTTGAAAGCGTATTAAAGGAGTACTTCGCGACTCATCAAATTTCCTATAATGAAAACAGCGCGGTTCTTTCTGAACTTTGGAAAATTTTTATAGAGAAGAATTCCCAAATGCATCCCGAAGAATTGAAAAATAACGACTCAAAGAAAATTGCATCTGGCCTCTTTAATATAATTCACGGTACCGAGTCTCTTCGTAACAAAAAAAGCAGTGCTCACGGAAGGTCAGAGGAAGAATCTCAAATGATAAAGATAACCCCTCGTCATGCACGATTAGCCATACATGCAGTACACACGTTATCGGCTTATATTCTCGAGTTAGGCGAGCACCAAAAAAAAGAGAAAGCTAAAGAATAGCGCTCCATTATTTTTGTCTTCCTTACCCTTCCTATAATAAAAACACCCTGTTAATCCCCTATTAAAGTAGCATGTAGAGTTATCTCTCAGGGTTATATCTTTTACGCGTTACCATGAACGATTCTATTTTTCATAAAAGCTTTTAAGAGAGGGATTTTTGAAGAGCTTTTTTGAACCACGCATCAACTTGTTCGACCAAAGCGCGGGCACTGGCTTCGTCACGCGACGGCGCTAAAAAACGAGGTCCGAGGCTTATACGATAGGCAATCGGTAACGGGGGTATTTTATAATAACGCCACCCTTGCGATAAGTAGGGGTTAGTTGTTTCTATCAAAACCACTTGAATAGGGGCGCCAGTGCATTGGGCAATCGCGGCAAAACCTGTTTGTAGCGGGTTTGGCGAAGCCCCAGC
>JAZLEM010000094.1:0-2527 GCA_045615245.1 Acetobacter sp.
CGCTGCAGCTGTTAGTGGAGAAAGTGCTGAATTAAAACGTACAGCTACGGAAGCTGAAGGATGGCTATCCCGCACTTACGCAACATTTCCGGAACAAAAAATCGGCAAACGCTTTGTTATTCGTGGAACCCATTTACCCCAGATCACAGACCCCACCCGCATTGTTCTTACCCTTGATGCGGGGGTTGCTTTTGGTTCGGGTGAGCATGGTTCTACCCGTGGTTGTTTACGTGCGCTCGAACGCATCGCCTACCGTCGCCCTCGTCGTATTTTAGACATAGGCTGTGGCACAGGTATTTTAGCCATGGCAAGTGCTGCTTTATTACACAAACCCGTTTTGGCTGTGGATATTGATCCTTGGTCTGTACTCACAAGCCAACATAACGCGCGACGTAATCGATTACACCATCAGCTGACTTGTCAGCTAGGTAACGGATGGCATACCCCCGCTATTCGCCATAAAGCCCCTTTTGATTTGGTCTTTGCGAATATATTAGCCCGACCTCTTTGCCTCATGGCTAAAAACCTTGCTCATGCCCTCTCTGACGGAGGAACAGCGATTCTTTCAGGTTTACTACAAACACAAGCGCATATGGTTCTCTCTGCTCATCGTAGACACGGGCTAGTTTTAGAACATACCTTAACAGAGGAAAACTGGACAACTCTTATTTTACGTAAACCAAAACCTACAACACATTCACGCTTTATCTCATGAGTATGACCTCTCCTTTCATGACACGCCTCACGACTCTCCGTGGCTTATTAAAATGCGAAAATCTTGATGGGATCATTATCCCCCATAGTGACGAATACCAAAGCGAATATCCACCTGAACACACCCGTAGGCTTGCTTGGCTCACAGGTTTTACTGGCAGTGCCGGTACTGCCATCGTCCTTAACGATCAAGCAGCAATTTTTTCTGATGGACGCTATACAGCTCAACTTCAACAACAAGTTGATCTCTCTTGCTGGCATTGTTTACATAGCCTTAATACACCGCCTGCCACATGGTTGGCCCATACCGCCCCTAAAAACAGCCGCATTGGTTATGATCCTCGATTAACCAGCTCGACAGACCTTACCCCCTATCAAGCCATTAGCACGATAACGCTTGTCCCCACACCCTATAATCTAATAGATAAACTTTGGACACCTCGCCCAAAACTTTCCTTAACACCCGCTTTTGTCCATCCCATAGAATATGCTGGAGAAAGCTCGGAGAATAAACGAAAACGCCTTGCGCAAGACCTTATTCATAAAGGATTAGAAGCGACAATTATCAGTGATAGCACTTCTATTGCATGGCTTTTAAATATCCGCGGGAATGATATCCCCTGTACACCTGTTATACTGGCTTTTGCCATTTTATATGCTGACGCCTCGGTCGATCTTTTTATTCCCAAAGAAAAAATCTCTCCTCCTGTACGTCTATGGCTTGGAGAAAATATCCGTATCTTCCCCCCCGAAACGTTAGAAAAAAGACTCGCAAGTTTAAGCCATAAAACCATTGGCGTTGACCCTAAAAGTAACGCGGTTTGGTTTTGCCAAACCCTAACACACTATGGTGCCCATGTAGTTGAATTGCCAGATCCCTGCCTACATGCCAAAGCACGTAAAAATTTGACTGAACAAGAGGGTATGCGCATAGCCCATCTTTACGATGGAATCGCCCTTTGCCGTTTTTTGCATTGGTTAGAAACTCAACACTACCACACAACAGAAATCGCCGCGACCGAACAACTCAAGGCTTTTCGTGCCGAACAAAAAGATTACGTAGAGGACTCTTTTCCTGCGATTTCTGGATCAGGACCTAATGGCGCAATTATTCACTATCACGCAACTCCCGACCATTATCGTCATTTAGAACAGAATGAAATTTATCTTATCGATAGCGGTGGTCAATATCGTCAGGGAACAACAGATGTGACACGCACCCTCTGGACAGGAGGAAAAACACCTTCTGATTCTCTTAAAAATGTCTTTACCCGCGTTCTCAAAGGCAACCTAACTTTAGCCCGAGCACGTTTCCCTGTTGGCACTTCCGGGTCGGCACTCGATGTCCTTGCACGTTGTGCTTTATGGGAAATAGGGTTAGATTACGACCATAGTACAGGTCATGGTGTAGGCAGTTTTCTCTCAGTACATGAAGGACCGGCACGTATTTCAAAAACACCTCATACCGCTGTATTAGAAGAAGGTATGGTACTCTCTAATGAGCCGGGGTTTTATAAACCAGGCGCTTATGGTATTCGCCTTGAAACACTTATGTTAGTCAAACCTGCTTCTGACACTGCCCTTTCCCAGGATTCTCACCACCAATTTTTAGAATTTGAAACACTCACCCTTGTCCCCTTCGACAGGAAATTAATCAACCCTTCTCTTCTTGGTCTTGAAAATCTGTATGCCCTCAATACATACCATGAGCGTATTCTGACATTCATCGCTCCCTATTTACCTACTGATGCCAAAAAATGGTTACAAGAGGCATGTGCTCCCCTTACGCTTACGTAAAAACCAATAAAATTAG
>JAZLEM010000095.1:0-8338 GCA_045615245.1 Acetobacter sp.
AACGGCTATACCGATAGTTCTGCCGCACCAGGACCTGCAGGGCAAAAATACAACTATGCCCTTTCTGTCAAACGGGCGAAAAGTGTTGAGGCTGAACTCATTCGTAACGGTGTGCCGGCTTCAGAGATTGTTATTCGCGGCTATGGAGATACGAATCCCCTTGTGCAGACAGCCCCCAACACGCGGGAACCTCAAAACCGCAGGGTGGAAATTATCCTTCATGCTTAATAGAGGGCACGCCTAAAGAGTGCACCTAAAGCGTTCCCATAGAAGAGCACATAAACGCGGGGGTATACCCCCGCGTTTGAAATTCACCTCAAACTATGAGTTTGGCACTCCTCAACAAAATCTAACCCTGGGTCATGACCCAGGGTTGGGAAGTAGTGCTCGCCATGGGACGATGTCCTGTTTCGAACTTTTCCTCTAACCACGGGTTATAACCCGTGGTTCGGAAGTAAAGACCCACACCTGTGGTTCAAAATATACTTTAACAAAGTCACAAAGTTCTCAATAAGTTATGACTTCTTAGATTGCTTTCGAAAATAAACGAAAAAAGTTATTGGTGCTCAGCTGATAAAAAGCCTCTTTATCGATGCCGATCACTTCTGCCAAATAAGTTGCGGTATAGGCAACAAAAGCCGGCTCATTTGTTTTACCCCGTTTTGGAACAGGCGCAAGATAAGGAGAATCTGTTTCAACCAGTAGTCGATCAAGCGGAAGAGAGTGAACAACATTACGAATTTCACAGCTTTTAGGAAAAGTAGCAATACCAGAAAAACTCACATAACCGCCCATTTGTACAACACCATGTGCTAATTGAGGCGTTGAAGCAAAACAATGAAGCAACATCGCAAAAGGAGCGTTAGTATACTCCTCTTCTAAGAGTTGTAAGACATCATCATCAGCTTGGCGGGCATGGATAATAACGGGGATATTTAATAAACGTGCCGCGTGGATATGCCGGCGAAAACTTTCCTGCTGTAAAGGGCGTGTTTGTACCGCACCATAGAAATAATCGAGCCCTGTTTCACCAATACCGATCGCTTGTGCCTCTTGCGCGATGGCGACAATCTGTTCAACTTCTAAAAGATCCTCTTCTTCGACATGGTTAGGATGTGTACCTACGGTACACCAAACACGTAAATCGTGTTGATTATAGGAGGTTAGAGACTTTTGTTCTTGCGCTCGAGATAAACGTGTGCCAATTGTCACAAGCCCACCTACTCTCGCTTCCTGTGCTCGAGTTAATAAATCGGGGATTTGCTCTTGAGGGAAATGGTCTAAATGACAATGAGAATCGATAAGATAAGAACCCATGATTTTTAGCGCCTTTTATTATTCTTTTATTATTTTTTGCTATGTGTTTTTATTCGGTATAGCGTGGGAAAATACCTTGCGGTGCAGGCAAAGAACGACCGGCAGGAATAGGCGTATTTAATGCAGAAAATAAACGCTCATCATCTGAAACACCGAGTTGATCTAACAAACGCGCCATACTTTCTGGCATAAAGGGTTGTAGTACGGTAGCAACCCCCCGTAGCACCTCCAATAAAACCCCTAAAACATTTGCCATACGAACAGGATCAACCTTACGTAAAGCCCATGGTTCTTGGCGAGTAATATAGATATTAGCCGCACGGATAACTTTCCATACCTCTTCTAAAGCGTCTGTCAGAGCACAACGTTGCAACTGAAGTTCTAGTAACTTTGGCAGAATATCCACTTGCCCTAATAATTTGAGATCGTCTTCGGTTTTATGACCTCTTTCGGGCACAACGCCGCCGCAATATCGCGCAACAAGTGAAAGGGTACGTTGCGCTAAGTTACCAAGATCATTCGCAAGCTCAACATTATTGCGCGTTATCAGTGCTTTGCGTGAAAGATCACTATCGCCCCCAAAAGGTACTTCTCTTAATAAAAAGAACCGTATCGAATCAAGGCTAAATTCTTGTAAAAGATCATAGGGGCTTACCACGTTTCCTAAAGATTTGCTCATTTTTTGCCCTTCGACCGTCCACCACCCATTCGCAAAAATCTTACGGGGTAACTCAATGTCGGCAGCCATTAAAAAAGCAGGCCAATAAATAGCATGAAAACGTGCAATATCTTTACCAACCAAATGAAGAGTCGCTGGCCAATAAGCCATACGAGGATCAGTTTCATCAGGATAACCTAACGCACTTAAATAATTCGTAAGCGCATCAAACCAAACATACATCACATGCTGTTCATCATCAGGAACAGGAATACCCCATTGGAAAGTTGTCCGACTAATAGACAAGTCTTTTAAGCCTTGTTTGACAAAACTTATAATTTCGTTATGTACCCCGTGTGGTGCTAAAAAATCGGGATAACGTTCGTAAAAATCAAGTAATTTATCTTGAAACGCCGAAAGTCTAAAAAAATAAGAAGGTTCTTTAAGCCATTCTACAGAAGCACCTGTCGGCGCACATCTCTTCCCTTCTGGTGTGATCACTAGCTCGCTTTCACTATAAAAACACTCATCTCTTACACAATACCATCCCTCATAAGCGCCTAAGTAAATAAATCCTTTTTCAGCAACTCTGCGCCACAGAGCTTGAGCACTCGCCATATGGTACGGCTCTGTTGTACGGATAAATGCGTCATATGAAATCTGCATCACATCTGCCATATTACGAAAATCGGCTGAAACTTTATCAGCAAAAGCGCGTGGTGTTAGCCCAGCACTTTTCGCCGCTTGTTCAACTTTTTGTCCGTGTTCATCGGTTCCTGTAAGAAAAAAAACATCATAGCCTGAAAGACGGTAAAACCTTGCCATGACATCCGCCGCAATAGAGGTGTAAGCATGCCCAATATGGGGCGCACCATTGACATAATAGATAGGGGTCGTGATATAAAATCGAGAGGTCATAATCGACTCACAGATGTTAAAGCTTCAAGAAGAACTTCTTGTTTATCAAGATTAAAACGTTCTGTTTCTGAACGTAAACGCATCATTGTTTCCCATGTATTCACAACATCAACACAGGTATTATCTCCTTTTAAGGCTCTTTGCCGGGCTATATTATAAAGCTCATCACATAACAAAGTAAAAAATAAGGAAAAACCGTTTTCATGCTTCAAAATTGTTTCAACAATCTCATATTCACGTACAACAGGACATCCCTCTAACGTCTGCCTAACACATTGTGCGATCGTGCCGTTTTTATCGGCAAGTAAAGAGAAAGCCCGACCCGGAGCCCCATACGCAGAATCAAGAACACGACTTAATTCGTCAGAAGTAAGATTCGGATATTGCTTTAACAAAATAGTTTTTATCGCCTCATGGTTAAGAGGTTTTAACTCTAATTGACGACAACGGCTACGAATGGTTGGCAGTAACCGCCCCGGCGCAGAACTTGTTAAAAACAAAACCGCCTCAGAAGGAGGTTCTTCTAATATTTTAAGTAACGCATTTGCCGCATTTCGATTCATCCACTCAGCACCATCGATAAGAACAACCCGCCACCCCCCTTCTGCCGCAGTGCGGTGTAAAAAGGTGTTTACGGCACGAATATCATCAATAATAATTTCGCTCCTGTAGCGTTGACGCTTTTCATCATAGCCTCGTTCAACAACGAGAAGATCGGCATGAGTCGCTGCAGAAATACGCCGTCCAGAAAGACTTTGCTCACTTTCGCCCTTAAGTAAAATACGTGCGAGGCTAAAGGCAAAAGTCATTTTTCCAATGCCACAATCGCCAGTAATAAGCCACGCATGGGCTAAACGCCCCTCTGCGAGAGCTTTACGAAACATCGCAACAGCGGTGTCATGTCCTGTTAATGTCAGAGAGGCTAATCGAGGATCTTGAGGTTCAAACACGTGATGAGACATTATGACAAATAGTCAAAACCTCTTGAAGAATGTTTTCATGAATCTCATGAATAGAGCGGTCTGTCGTCTCCATACAACACACACGCTCTGGCTCTTGTGAAGCAATTTTCTCAAAACCTTCGATAACACGAGCGTGAAAAGATTCTTCTGCGCGTTCGTATTTATCCTGCTTTATCTCTCGCACTGCGAGCCTTTGTTGAGCTACTTTTCGAGAGGATTTTAATAAAAAAGTCTTATCAGGTTGTCTGTCAAGGCTTTTATTTAACATATTGATAAAAGAAAGAAGAGCTTGTTCACCTTTCCCTGATCCATATCCTTGATAAGCGATCGTTGAGTCAGAAAAGCGTGTACATAAAACAATTTGCCCCTCTCTGATTGCAGGATCTATCACACGCTCAACGTGGTCAAAACGTGCCGCAAAGTGTGCGAGTATTTCAGAACGCAAAGAAAAAGACACATCACCAAATAAAAGAAGTTGGCGTAAAGATTCAGCAGCAGCAGACCCGCCGGGCTCACGCGTTAAGAACACCTTATACCCGTGTGTACGAAGAGCCTGTGCGAGTAAATCCGCTTGTGTTGATTTACCGACTCCGTCTATTCCCTCGAAAGTTATAAAAAGACCGTGTTTCATATGTTGATCATAACTAAAGACATTTTATAGAATCACACTTATTAAAGTCATACTTATTATAATCAAATACCCTTACTTAAAATGCAATCGTCGAGCTACACGCCCAAAAAAGCCTAATTCTGCCACTGTTTCTCCGGCAACAACGGGAATATAGACAAAACGATTATCAGGGAGTGTCACCGTTAATTGTCCAACTTTCTCACCCGCTAATATCGGAGCAGATAATGGCGCGGTATAGTCTAAAGTCATATGCGTATTTTTCTGCCAACCATGTGGCAATAATATTTTAAACCCCTCGGCAGCAATGAGCGGCACAGAAGTGACCGTTCCCATCCATACGGCAACGTGATCAACAATATCCCCTTTCCGAACAATAACAGCCGTTTCAAAACTGGTAAAAGCCCATTGTAATAATCGTTCCCCTTCACTTATTCTTGTCAAGGCACTTGGTAGCCCATTAATAGCCACAATAACACGCCGTCCGTCACGTAATGACGAGGCACATAATCCAAAACCACCTGCGTTTGTGTGCCCTGTTTTTAATCCATCGGCAAGACCTTTAACAACAAGGGTATTACGGTTTTCTTGTGTAATTTTATTAAAAGTAAATTCTTTTTCGGAAAAGAAATGATAGTATTCGGGAAAATCATGAATTAAACGCAACGCCAAATAAGCCACATCGTAGGCAGACATATAATGATTTTCGGCAGGTAAGCCTGTTGCATTCATAAAATGAGATGTTTTTAACCCCAACTTTTGCGCTGTTTCGTTCATTAAAACAACAAAATTTTCTTCCGAACCCGCAATACCTTCAGCAAGAACAATACAGGCATCATTACCAGATTGAATAATCATTCCCTGAATTAAATCTAACACAGGAATAGATTGTCCTAAATTAAGAAACATACTTGAACCACCCACCTGGTAAGCATGTTGACTAACCGGTAACATTTGATCAAGTTTAAGCCGTCCTGTCCGTAACATACCAAAAGTAACATAGGCTGTCATCATTTTAGTCAGAGATGACGGTGGCATAGACTCGTCTGCACGTTTATCGAGTAAAACACTACCGCTTTCATAATCGAGAATACAAGCCCAACGTGCCAATGTTCCCATAGGACCAATAGGGGTCGTTGCTGGAAGATCAGTTGTTGGTGCTTGCGTGTTTTTTGCACTTTTAAGCGCAAACATTCTTTTTGAGGAAAGATGCTTAGAATGACGTTTATGCGCTTGTGCCTCACCTTGTATAACAAGACCAAATGAAAAAAAAGCACTTCCCCCTATAAGTAAGGATCGTCGTGTTTGTAATGCCATGCGTTGATACCTCTTTTGATTCAAAAAACGCTAATATATTTCAAGAACTTAAAACGATAATATAAGACAACAAAAACTTTTTATTTGTCATAATGGTATTTACTCTTTCTGTCATTTCTTATCCTAACGCATCCCCCAGTAAACAAACGGCTAAAGCATAGAAATCTGATGGGTTATACCTCCTGATAACGTTAAAATTATGATAAACAAGAAAAGATGAACCGCCTATCCCATCAGGTCTTATAAGAGCTGCATGTTGTTCCGGATTGAGAAAATCTCCTGAAAGAGGCTTAACCCCCTGCTGTTTCCACCATGAAATAGGTTGTATGTATTGGCGTCTTAATTGGTTTTGAGGCAATGTTTCAGGTACAACAACAGCTTGCCCCCAACGATCCCCTGTTTTCCAACCACATTGGGCTAAATAATGTGCGATAGAGGCAAAAACATCCCCCTTATTGTACCAAATATCACTCCCTTGCTCCTGCCTCGTCGGATAGCTAACGGCGTAACGTAAATACGTGCTTGGCATAAATTGTGGCTGCCCCATAGCACCAGCATAGCTACCAAGCATTTTTTCAGGCGTAATCGTCCCTTGATTAAGAATAAAAAGTGCCTTAAAAAGTTCGCCCCTAAAAAAAGAAGATCTTTCACTGGCATAAGCTAACGTAGCGAGCGCGTCAATAACGTGAAATTGTCCCATATAAGTACCATAGGCGGACTCAATCCCCCATATTCCCGCAATAATTCCCTGATTAACCCCGTACAAAGCACTCACAGAAGATAAAAGAGAAGCATTTTCACGCACAGCATTAAGACCTTGTGTAAATTTTGCTTCTGTCAAAACTCTATCACGATAACGAGACCATGAAAGAGTAAATTCGGCTTGATGTCTCTCTGCATGTAAGACTCTAGGGTTAGGACGCGTTGTTAGAGCAAAGGATTCTTTAAGAATATCCGAAGAAATTCCCTGTGATTGGGCTTCGTGATAGATATTTTCTAAAAAATGTGCATACCCTTCCGAAGAATGTTCCCGCGGTTGTTGAAAATGTTCCTGTTTCCTATGATAAGCAAAAGCCTCCTGTGCTTGGACGCAGCAAAAAGCTCCCGCCAAGGTTTTTGTTAAAAAATATCGTCTTAATAATGTCCGAGATGTTAGACGCTCTGATAATTTAACGGCTAACGGATTGGTAAAGAGTGACCTATTCATCCCATCATGTAAAGAGTTCCGCATGCGCTCCCTCCTACAATGAGGCAATACCACCCAAAAGGTGACAGCGCCCATTGATCATGATCACGAAAATAATGCATTAAAAACGCTGTACTCGCCAAAGCTGAAAGACCCGCAACAAGTGCCGCAATAAAAATCATAGAAAGTTCGCCGTTTTCCAAAGATATATGCCGCATTTTGAAGGCTTCACACACGGTCGCTGCAACAATAACGGGTTCTGCCATTAAAAATGAAAACCGTGCCGCTGAATCATAGTGAAGTCCTCGCAAAATACCTGCGCATATTGTCGCCCCAGATCGAGAAAACCCAGGAAAAAATGCAAGACATTGAAATACTCCAACCACCACAGCATCTTTTATAGAGAGTTCTACAAGACATTGTTTTTGATTTTTAGGTGAAGTACGTCCCCTCAATCGTTCAATGATAAGTAATAACAGACCATTGAGACACAAAAAGATCGCTGCCGATGAGGCAGTACCAAAGACACGGCGTAAAAAATGTTCGAATAGACCGCCTATAATCACGGCGGGTAATGTGGCTACAATAAGTAGTTTGATAATGTGAACACTTTCGGACTTAAGATGACTTCCAGAAAAACCACAGACACCTTTAACAAGAGCGTACCAATCTTGCCAGAAAAAAACGAGTAAGGCGACAGAAGTGCCTAAATGCAACATAACCAAAAAAGGTAAAAAGGTTGTTTGCGACGTCCAATGTAAAAGCGCAGACACAATAACGGCATGACCAAGACTACTTACTGGAAAAAGTTCTGTCATTCCTTGCAAAATAGCCATAACAATCATTTGAAAAAAAGACATTTTATCATAATCCGTAAAAATTATTCTCACTTCTTTAAGGCTGTATTGTTATAATGTTATTGTGTTTATGGCAAGAAAATGCAAAAACAAAATAAACACATCAAAATAAAGATGATTATTAAAAGACAGTTATAATGAGGCTATGAAACACGCAAGATTTCATAGAAGACTAAAAGAGAGTCTTTTTAGCGGTGCCATTTTATTAGGCACGTTGCTTTTTGTTTTTTACGCGTTAAGTAACCAACGTTTTCCAAAGAATACAGGAACCAACCTCACAGCACGTTTTATATCAGCGAATGGTTTATCGCGTGGCTCTGATGTAGCCATTGCAGGGGTTAAAGTAGGACGTGTCACGGGAATAAGCATTGATCCTCAAAGCCAAATGGCCTTTGTTCACTTTTTTTTAGAAGCACCTCTGCGTATTCCACAAAACAGCCTTTTAACAATTGGACGATATACGCCCACGGCTGAAGACGAGCTACTCATTCCCCC
>JAZLEM010000096.1:0-11229 GCA_045615245.1 Acetobacter sp.
ACGACATGGCTACGATCCGACTTGGTGGTGTGTTTCTCGATTACATCGGGCAGGTATTGGAGAGGTGCAGGCGTTAAATGTAAATACGTTTTCTGATGAAAAACGTTTTTTTAGTTACCGGCGGTCTGTATTAACACATCAACCATATTCTGGGCGTCAAATTTCAGCAATTACTACAAGAATGAAGACATTATGAGTTTTTTAAAAGTAGTTGTTATCAAGCGTGTTTTTATCCCCCTGTTTGTGTGGGCTATCCCGCTTTTTCTAACAGGTTGTGTTCATACGTCTCGTTCTGATCTCTCTCAAAAAAATAGTTTTATTCATCCGTTACAGCTGGATATACCCTTACCAGATCATGTTGTTTTATCACAAACAAACAAACATTTGTGGGAACAAGCTTTGGTTAAGGCGTTGCAAGCACAAACAGTACCGGCTGTTGCCTGTCCTCTACAAAAAGATGATTGGTGGCTTGATGTGTCCATTCAGCGAAACAATACATCTATAACCCCTTTTTATCGTATTATGGCACCGCATAATAAACTGCGTGCTGTTGAAGAAGGTGCCTCTATTCCGTTGACACGTTGGCTTTCAGCTGATGCTGTTTTATTTAATAAAATGGCTGATGACGCTGCTGCAAAAATAACAACAGCTCTTATAGGGATACAAGCAGAAAATATGCAAAAAGATCCTACAAGTCTTAAAAATCGACCAGCTCGTATTTATTTTACGGGCATGTCTTTGTTTAAGACGCAGAGAAGAATTTGCCACGATCATGCTAATAAAGCACTTGCACAACAATTTATTTTATATTTTCAGGATAAAAGGGATATTTTTCAACAAAGTGATCGTTATGCTGATTTTATTATTTCAGCAACGGCGCAATTAGCAAAGGACTCTACCGTAAATTCTCCCCATAAAGTAGGGCAAGAGATACAGTCTTTAGAAATTATTTGGCGTGTTAAAGATAAAGATGGAAAAGAAGCAGGAGTTGTCACACAAGTTCATGTATTACAAGTAAACTCTTGCAACCAACAGTGGAATAAGTTTGTGACGATGGTGGCTAAAGAAGCCGCTTTTGGCGTTAAGCGAATTATAGACCGTTATTCAGGGCGTAATAATAAACCCTTGGTTAAAACGCATCTTTTGAAGGTTTATACTAAAAGTTAATATTTTAAGAACTGAGTGAGAAGTATTTTACACTTATCACGTTCATCTATGGTCTACTATGAATGAACGAATTTTTTTTATCCCAATTAATGGTTTCATTTTATTACTTTATGTTGCCTGTTTATTGGTTAAATTTACATTTTTTATTAACTGGCAATATTTTAAACTGCGTTGGTCGCAGTTTTCGCATTAACGCATTTCTCGACGAGGGTTTAAAAATAGCCAGCAAAACTATAGATAGGTAAAAATACGCCTTTAAAAGGTTCTCGGTTTATCCTGACGAGTTGAGGAATACCTCTAACACTGGACTTGACGCCAGACCTTATAATGTTGACCAAAGGTGTTTGGGTAATGTAACTCTTGCCAAATTCGGCTTAACGACGAGCAACGTATGAATCATACTATAGCAGTTTAGAAAATTTTAAAATAAGCCATGTTCCAACCATAAAAAGAAAACAAATACCACCGGCTTCTACTGTGCCCCATGGGCTTCCTGTAAGGAACATGCCACTTGTATTCATACCAAAAAAACCTGTGACGAAAGTGGCAGGTAACATTAAGGTAGTACCAATTGAGACAAGGTATAACCGTTGGTTTGTTTCTTCTGTTTGGATAGAGGTTAGCTCATCTTGAAGAGAACGTGCACGTTCTTGCAGGGCTAAAAGATCGTCCATTGCTGCATAGACTTGTCTTTGAGAGTGATCGTGTAAGTCATCTTCTGCCCAGTCTGGTAAGTCTAGTTCTTCATCACTAAAAATGCGGTTAACAGGTGCTAAAATTCTACGTAGTTCTGTTGAGCGTCTGCGTACAATACCTAACGAACTATTGATATGACCAAGGTCTGTGTGCTGATCAGGCGTGAGTAGTATATCTTCTATATGGTCGAGCTGATTATCAAGATAGGTGGAGTCTTTACGCAAAATACTAGCAAATTCCAATAGGATTTTGTCGACTAAAGCAGCAGGTGAACGTGGAACCATCTCGTGAAGGAGTTTGTGGTAAGTAATATCAAGAGTAGCAGCGGTGTTGGAACTGGTTGTTAAAAGTAAATCAGGTTCTAATGCAAAGCGCCACAAACTAATGCTTTGCTCACTCTCTAGGGTTGTATTGTTGATGGAAGGAAAAGCTCCAAAAATCGTTCTTCCTTCACTTTCAAGGCAAATATTGCGTTCAAAATTGATAAGTTCTTGTTGTACTCCTTCAGAAAATGGGAGAAGCGTAATAATTTGGTCTTGAAAGGAAGGTTCTGTAACATCAAAATGAAACCAGTACCAACCGTCAAGGTCAGCGAGTTCTGGTGGCAATCTACCTGTTGTAAGACGATGGAGCACGACATCATGTGTGAGTTGAATAGGGTGTCGATCAAATTGACAGAAAACACCCCATATTAAACTTTTACAGTGATGACGCTTGCTGTTTGAAACAAGCACAAATGGGAGAGGTGATGTTTTAACCATGATGTATGGTACTCTCCGTTCTAAAAAGTCATGAAGTGGTATTTCGTGTCTTAATCATAAAAAATAGTCCCATGCTTATTGTCGCACAGGAATAATCGATTAAGCATAATATACTTAAAGACAAACAAAAAGATTTGTCAAGAAAAGGTGTCAAAAGGGTTTGAGAAAGGAAACAAGGTTTATTGAGAGGATACGATAGCACGCAGTGTTGCTAACAGTAATAGACATTGTTTTTCTGTCCCAACAGTAATGCGTAACCACTGCCCTGTGCGGGTACCTGTAAGGTGTCTGACAATAATAGCTTTCTGGCGTAAAAAAGCAGCCAGTTTAGTGGCCTCGTGGTGAGGGTGTTGTACATAAATAAAATTTGCTTCTGAAGGAAGAACGATAAAACCTAATTCTTTTAAACCAGAAATTAGGGTCGTGCGGTCTCGTATGACAAAAGAAATTGTATTTGTGAACCAATCTTCATCTTGAAGTGAGGCTAAAGCGCCAGCTTGGGCTAATCTGTCTAATGGGTAAGAGTTGAAACTATTTTTAACTCTTATTAAGCCTTCGATTAACTCAGGTTGACCAAAAGCAACACCTACGCGTAACCCTGCTAATGCACGTGATTTAGAAAAAGTTTGTACAACTAGTAAATTAGGATGTTCTCGTACAAGAGGAACAGCACTTTGTGCGCCGAAATCAACATAGGCTTCATCAACAATAACGACTCTATTTTGATGAAGGGTAAGTAAACGCCGAATGTCGTTAATACCAATTGCTCGACCTGTTGGTGCATTAGGGTTAGCAATAACAATGCCACTACAAGGGGCTATGTAATCATCAACGATAAGAGCCATATCAGTGTTAAGGGGAACTAACCGATAAGGAATTTTATAGAGGTGACAATAAACCTTGTAAAAACCATAAGTAATATCCGGAAATAATATCTCTTCACCATGGGCTAACAGTCCTAAAAAAGCATGTCCTAGAACCTCGTCAGAACCATTGCCGACAAAGACATAGTTAGGCGATAAACCAACGCGTTGAGCAAGAGCTTCTCGTAAAGCCAAAGATTCCGGATCAGGATAAAGGCGAAGTGTTTCATTAGTAACCTGACGAATGGCTTCTAGTGCTTTTGGGGAAGGACCATACGGTAATTCATTAGTGTTCAGCTTAATAAGATCATGATACTTAGGTTGTTCACCCGGTACGTAAGGGGTGAGGGTGTGAACAAGAGGGCTCCAAAAACGGTTCATAATTTATTCTTCATAACTATTGTTTAGAGGGATGACCTGCATAATTTGCGTCAATTTTTACACCATACCTTAATGCAAAATCAATAGCACTAAATCTGTCGTGGTTGCACTGTATGGGGCTCTCATCTATGTGTTAAGAGTAAATGGACCATGGTTTTGATGAGTAGTTGCCCTATAATGGGGAAATAAACGCTGTGTTGTCGTGTCATAGGTATATAGGCTAGTTGCTGCATATGTTGAGTCCGTCGGGTTTGTGCAAAGGATGTTTGATGAAATTGGGAAATTTTATATCATAACGGCTTCAAAAATTGTTAAAAATTACTTTGTTTTGTATATACTGATTCTTAATTAAAAGGTACGAAATCTTACTATTCTACGCATATATCACAAAACAACCTGTCTTTTACACAAAGACTATAAACTTGGTGAAAAAAGAGTGGCGTCATCTAATATGAGAGAATAAGTTCTATGGCTTTTTTGTAAAAATAAGCATAAGGCAAAGTAATATTGTTTTTGTTATATATCTTGTTGTAGGTCTATTTTTGGGTAAAACCTGACAGGATAAAACTAAATTAACTGCTAAGGAAAGGGTAAGCCATAATGTGTAATCCTGTTTCTGAAGATTATCACGTTTCGGCAAGGAAAGAAGAAGATACAAATATGGATATCGTTTGTATCAATACTATTCGTACTTTGGTTATGGATTCGGTACAAAAAGCAGGTTCAGGACATCCTGGTGCGGCTATATCTATGGCGCCTATTGCTTATACGCTTTGGCAAAATATGATGGTCTATGATTGTGATGATCCTTTGTGGCCTAATCGTGACCGTTTTGTATTATCTATAGGGCATGCCTCTATGTTGTTGTATGCTCTTATTCATTTAGCAGGTGTAAAGGATGTTTGTCATAAAACTGTCGTTGATCAACCCGCTCTGACTATTGAGGATTTACGCCAGTTTCGTCAGTTAGGGTCTCGTACGCCTGGGCATCCTGAATATGGGCATACAACAGGTGTAGAGATTACAACAGGTCCTCTTGGGGCAGGGTGTGCAAGTTCAGTGGGTATGGCAGTGGCGCGCGATTGGCTTGCTACGCGTTATAACCGTTCTCGTTATCCCCTGTTTGATCATACTGTTTATGTTTTATGCGGCGATGGCGATATGATGGAGGGGGTGACCAGCGAAGCTGCGTCGTTTGCAGGGCATTATCGTCTGGGCGGGTTGGTTTGGATCTATGATTCGAACAAAATTTCTATTGAAGGGTCAACGGACATCACATTTACTGAATCAATAGCTGAACGTTTTAAAGCTTATGGTTGGCAAGTGTTGACTCTTGATGACGCTAACGATACGCAGACATTTCTAAATTTGTTAAAACAAGCACAAGCAGAAAAGACGTGTCCAACTCTAATTATCGTTCATTCGGTGATTGCATGGGGGGCTCCTCGTAAGGCAGGGAAAGCTTCTGCTCATGGTGAGCCGTTAGGAGAGGAAGAAATACGCGCTGCAAAACAAGGTTTAGGTTGGCCAATAGAAAGTCATTTTTTCGTGCCCGACGGTGTGTTGTCTCATATGCAGGCAGGCATAGGAGCACGTGGTCGTACGGCTCATAAGGCGTGGGAAGAACTGTGGGCGTGTTATACAGCTGAATATCCTCGTGAAAGTGCAGAGCTCTTACATATTTTTAACGGTACACTTCCAGAAGGGTGGGATTCTGATATACCTGTGTTTTCTCCTGATAAAACGGGGGAAGCTTCACGCGTTAGTTCAGGTAATGTGCTGAATGCTATAGCGAATCATTTGCCGTGGTTATTAGGGGGGGCTGCAGATCTCGCACCTTCTACGAAAACATGGATGAATGGGCAAGGAGTGTTTAAGGCGTTACATTGCAAAAAAGGTGAAGAAAGTGGAGAGACACCTCTTATAGCAGGACGTAACATTCATTTTGGTGTACGTGAGCATGCCATGGGTGCTATGGCGAATGGTATGGCTTTGTATGGGTTACGTGCCTACGTAGGGGGGTTTCTTATTTTTTCAGATTATATGAAAGCGTCTATTCGTTTGTCAGCGCTGATGAATCTTCCTGTTGCCTATATTTTTACGCATGATTCTATTGGTGTTGGAGAAGATGGACCCACGCACCAGCCTATAGAGCAACTAATACAATTACGCGCAACGCCAAGGCTTATAACATTACGTCCTGCTGATGCTAACGAAGTAGCAGAGGCTTGGCGTGTGCTTATAACGCATAAAGATGGTCCGGTAGCGTTAGTGTTAAGCCGTCAAAACTTACCCATATTGGATCGTACCCGCTATGCCTCAGCATCTGGAGTGGCACGAGGAGGATATATATTGGCGAGTAGCGAGGAGTGTCCTCGTGTCATTATTATTGCATCGGGGAGTGAGGTTCAATTGGCTGTAAGTGCATACGAGACTTTAACAGATGAAAATATTCCTGCTCGGGTGGTGTCTATGCCAAGTTGGGAATTATTTGAGACACAATCTGCTGAATATCGTAATGCTGTGCTGCCACCTTCTGTTTCTGGACGTGTGGTTGTGGAGGCGGCCTCTGCTCTTGGCTGGGAACGTTATGCCGGTGCGCAAGGGGAAATTATTGCTTTGCGAGAATTTGGGGTTTCTGCACCTGGAAAACAGCTTTTTCAACACTTTGGATTAACATATGAAGCTGTTCTTGCTGCCGCGCGTAAACAAGCAGGGTAATCATTTTGTTTTAGCTATATGAAATATAGCTATTAAGTTGTAGGGTTTTAGGCTTATGACGTATTCTTGTTCTCCTCTTCAGGCTCTTGTGCAAAGACATCAGTCTCCATGGTTGGATTTTATTAGCCGTTCTTTTATGGAAGAAGGTTCTCTTGCTACTCTTGTACAAGCAGGTGATATCCGGGGGGTGACATCTAATCCGGCTATTTTTCAAAAGGCTATGGGAGAAGGCGCGGCATATGATGCACAAATACGGGATATTTTAACACGTCAAACGCTTTCTCCTGGTATGTTGTATGAGCGTTTAGCTATTACCGATATTCGGGAAGCCGCGAAAACTCTCGCTCCTGTGTATGACATTACACGAGGAAAAGACGGTTTTGTGAGTTTGGAAGTCTCTCCCTATCTTGCACATAACACACATGGTACTGTGCAAGAGGCTATACGTTTATGGGGTGATGTCGCCGCCCCTAATTTGATGGTCAAAATTCCTGCGACACCGGATGGGATTCCTGCTATCCGACAGTGTATTGCAGCGGGCATTAATGTTAATGTAACGTTGATTTTTTCACAAGCTTTTTATCGTGACGTGGTAGAAGCTTGGCTTACTGGTTTGGAAGAGCGACATGCAAAAGGGGAAGATATTTCTCGCGTTGCTTCTGTAGCGTCTTTTTTTATTAGCCGTATCGATACGCGAATAGATAGTGTGATTGACCAGCGTATAAAGTTGGGGGATGTCCGGGCTCAAGAACTTGTCGCTTTGCGTGGAAAAATTGCTATTGCAAACGCAAAACAAGCTTATGCTTATTGGCAAGAAGTTATGCAAAGTCCTCGTTGGAAAGTGTTAGAAGCCGCTGGCGCGCAAACCCAGCGTTTGTTATGGGCTTCCACGGGTACAAAAGATAAGACCTATAGTGATGTACTCTATGTTGAAAGCTTGATTGGACCTCAAACAGTCAATACTTTGCCTCCAGCAACAATGGAAGCGTTTCGTGATCACGGTACTGTGAGTGAAACGCTTACCGTCGGTTTAGATGAAGCCCATTATATTCTTCGTGAAGCAGAACGACTTGGTTTAGAGATTGACAACATTACTGATAGTTTGTTGAGCGAAGGGGTGCAATTATTTGTAGAAGCTTTTGATACATTATTGATTTCTGTTGCGAAAAAGCAAATGGCATTAATGGGATCGCACCTAACACATCTAGCCATGAGTCTTCCAGCAGAAATTTCTTCTGCTATGGCAAAAGAGCAAGAAAAATGCTGTCGTGAGGGAACTATTCGCCGTTTGTGGGAAAAAGATTCCTCACTATGGACCGGAAGCGAAGAATCGAATTGGCTAAATTGGTTAACAATTGTTGACGAGCGTATAAAGCATTTATCAGAATTAGAAGATTTTCAGTTAGAAGTACGTAATCGATCGTTTTCAGATATTTTATTGATGGGAATGGGAGGTTCTAGTCTCGGTCCTGAAGTTTTGGCTATGACTTTTGGAAAACATGAGGGGTTTGGAAAATTTCATGTTCTTGACAGTACAGATCCACAACAGGTATATGCCATAGAAAAAAGCATCGATATAGCCCATACATTGTTCATTGCTTCCTCTAAGTCTGGTACGACACTTGAGGTCAGGAACATGTTAGCCTATTTTTATAACATCGCAGAACATACATTGGGAGCACAGGCGAGCCAGCATTTTATAGCGATTACGGATTCTGATTCTGCTTTAGAAATATTAGCACGTGAAAAAAAATTCTGGAAAATTTTCTATGGGGATAAAGAAATTGGTGGTCGGTATTCTGTACTTTCCAATTTTGGTCTTGTACCAGCAGCGGCTATGGGTTTATCACTTAATCGTTTTATGACAGAGGCTGCACGTGCTGTGTGTTTATGTGATGTAAGTGTACCGCCTGTTGTTAATCGTGGTATGTATCTTGGTCTGTTGTTGGGGGTTGCAGCACGTTTTGGACGTGATAAATTGACGATTTTGACAACATCAAAAATAAAAAGTTTTGGTGCCTGGTTAGAACAGTTGATTGCTGAATCAACTGGTAAAAATGGTAAAGGGATTATTCCTATTGATAATGAACCGATGGGTGATATATGTCATTATGGTAGGGATCGTTTATTTTTGTATTTACGTCTAGAGAATGAATATTGTCATACTCAAGAAAAAATGATTACTCTTTTGCGTGAGGCTGGTTATCCTGTTGTTACGGTAACTTTGCATACATGTGAACAATTAGCGCAAGAGTTTTTTTATTGGGAGATGGCTGTCGCAGTTTCAGGTATTTTGTTAGGGATTAACCCGTTCGATCAACCTGATGTAGAGCTCAATAAAGTAGAAACTCTTGGACTAATTCAAACTTATGAGAAGACAGGTGTTCTATTAAAGGAAGCTCCTTTTTCTTGTTTAGGTTCTCTTTCTTTTTTTGTTGATCCAAAAAAAACAAAGTATTCTAAAGGAGAAGAGGCTCTAAAACTTCTCAAAACGCATTTTTGTTGTATAAATCCCTCTGATTACGTGGCGTTGCTTGTATATTTGCCTTACAATAGTGAAATACGTTTGTGGGCAGAGCAACTCCGTATGTATTTACGAGACAGTCTTAATGTCGCTGTTGCTGTTGAATTCGGGCCTCGGTTTTTGCATTCGACTGGTCAATTATATAAAGCAGGTCCTGATACAGGTGTTTTTTTGCAAATTACAGCAGATACTCCTTATGATTTGTCTATACCAGGTACTCAATTAACATTTGGTGTTATTGAGACAACACAAGCACTCGGGGATTTTAATGTAATGGCTAGGCGGGGAAAGCGTATTATACGTGTACATGTGCATGGAGATCTTAAAAAGGGGTTGGCTGAATTAACGACAGCTTTGCAAACAGCTTTGTTATAAGGAGTGGTGTCTTATGAATGGCTTATCTTCTGATCTTGTTGATGAGTATAAGAGACAAGCTGCTATTCAAGCAGCTGCTTATGTACGTGATGGCATGGTAGTCGGTCTTGGTACAGGGTCTACAGCACGTTTTGTTGTTTCAGAATTAGGTCGTCGCGTGCGTGAGGAAGGGCTGCGTATTCAAGCCATTCCTACATCTGTAGCAACACAGCAACAAGCTGGTGAGGAAGGTATTTCTCTTACAACATTCGCTGATCAATCTGTGTTAGATATCGTTATTGATGGTGCAGATGAAATAGAACTCAAAACGCTCAATTTGATTAAAGGCATGGGTGGTGCGCTGTTATGGGAAAAAATTGTGGCCTCTACTGCAAAGCAATTTATCATTGTCGCTGATGAAAGTAAATGTGTTGAACATTTAGGACAGCGCTGTCCATTACCTGTTGAGGTTGTAGCTTTTGGTTGGGAAATTACAGCTCGTAAATTGGTGGCATTAGGAGCACAGATAACGCTGCGTCGTTGTCCTGATGGTCGTGTTTTTCTTACTGATGAACATCATTTGATTATTGATTGTGTTTTTTCGCCTTTGACAGCACCATACACGTTGGCAGATGATATTTTAGGCATTGTAGGTGTTGTCGAACATGGCTTATTTTTGCATATGGCGACGACCGCTATTGTATCTGGGAGCGAAGGTACGCGTATTTTCGAACCATCAGTATAAAACTACATGACATGTGACTTTATTTTTATATAGAGAAACGTTGTAAAAATTACTTTACAAAGAGAGAAGGTCTTTCGCCATAGAAAACTCATTAACAAGTAGACCTCTTTTAAGTATCTGTACTTTTGTGACTTGTTCCTGAAGTTTATTGACTAAACCTATTAATGATCTCTTCTTCTTGCCGACACGTAGTATCTCTCCTTTTTCAACTAATGCGGTCATAATAGATTCGCGAGGAGAAAGATCTTCTGACTCATTAAATCTTTGAAAAACTTGATGAAACGCGACAAGTGCTTCTTCTTTGCGACTTAACTTATTAAGGGATCTTGCTCTGTTAATTATTGTTGTAGCAAATGAATTAATATAGAGACGATCTCCCTAGTTTTACTGGATTTATTTGAGAATCGTTTTGTGCAAATGACTTTAGGATTAAATTATCTGAAAAAGTGCCTGAAGATACAAAACTATTTACGATTTTTGAGAAAATACTTATGTTATCTCCAATCGTAAAAAAGTAAAAATCTTTCTCAAAGATATAATAGATTACTGTCTATAAAGCAATTAAAGCAATAAGTAATAGGTAACAGAGGATATAAAAATAAAAAAGTTTGATTTAGAAATACGAGTCTAATGGATTTCTATAACGAGAAATTTTACAATTTAATTACTAGCTTAATTGAAATTTTATTCTGTAGTTCTCATTAAATTAAAAACGAAACGTAGAAAATAATATTTAAATATTAGCTGTGAATAGTTGTATTGATTCTTCGAGTAAACATCATTGTGGCCAAGGTTGATATTGTGGCCAATTTTTATGAAGGGGAAAGGGGCTTTGTTGTTGAAGTAATTGGGAAAGACAAGCTTTTCTATTTACAAGAGATCGAGAAACCCATTTGCGAAGTGCGGGGTCGTCTCTAAACCTAATAACAACGTCGTTATATGCAGAAATAGCCTGTTCAATATGTCCATGCTGAGCTAGGGTTATACCTTTGTTGTACAGGACTTTGGCTACGCCTT
>JAZLEM010000097.1:0-5772 GCA_045615245.1 Acetobacter sp.
ACCAATACCTAAACACCCTGTTTGTTCAGCAAGAAAAGAGACCCCCCCCCCACGCCGATAGCCAAAAGCAAAATCCAGCCCACAGCCCACATGGCGCAATCCTAAGGCTTTATGCAAAACCTCACTCACAAATTCTCTGGCAGACATATGTGCAAAATTATCATCAAAACTAATCTGAAAAACATGCTGAATCCCTAGTGCTTCTAGAGCCTCATACTGTCCTTCAGGTAACGTTAAACGAAAAGGAGGATCTTGCGGACGAAAGAATTCCCTCGGATGCGGATCAAATGTAACAACAGCACGCGGCAAATCAGGTCGTGCGGCATAAACTGCATGGATAAGATGAGAGTGTCCAAGATGCACACCATCAAAATTTCCTAACACAGCCGCACACCCCAATGCTTCTTGAGGAATGGATCGCCACTCTGTATGAAGGCGAATACCTTGTGCTTTACATCCTCCTTTATGCCCTCTCATCGTCTTTACTTTAATTCTTTTACTTTAAATTTGAAATCATCTCCGATGATTAAAGAGACATGCTTACCGACCACGATTACCAGGTCGTTGACTATAGCAATACTTATTAAGAATGGGAGCCAGAATCTCCTTCTGGTGGTAAAACACTTGAAGGCGTTTGCTGCAACCCCTGTTGAGGTGCTTGCAAAGGGGGAGAAACTTGAGTTACTGTGGGTATAACTTGGTTCACCGTCGGATGTGTTTGGGTAGGAATCTGAGCTATAGGCGAGGAAATCGCTCCCTCTGCAGGCTCATCATCTGCCATGTTTTTCTTAAATGATTTAAGCCCTCTTGCAACATCTCCCATTAAAGTGCTAATGCGTCCTCCTCCACCAAAGAGCACCAGCACAACAATAAGCACAATTAACCAGTGCCAAATACTTAAACCTCCCATAACATATTATTCCTTACACAATTTCTTACACACAGAGTAACACTCAACAAACCCTATTTGTTTATTGAGTTTTACTTACTTTTTTACAAGACTCTAACTTAATTTATAGGCTTTTACTTTTTTCTCTCTATTTTACTTTCACTCCTTTTACCCTTACCACATTATGGTTCTATAAATCCATAGGTTGAGTATACCGTTTTGCCTACAGCATGCGTAGGCGTCCACCAAACACGTACACGTGTCCAATTATTGTGCGGAGAAACATCAACAACAGGTGCATAATGCGTGACAACGCCTGGTTCCCAATTCGCATGGTCAACAAGCACAAGGCGAGATCCGCGTACTTGCCGCACAACACAGACATGCCCCAGAGGCAAACGCTGTGACGTACGAAAAACCAAAACATCTCCTCGACGAGGCCTATGAGAACGCCGATATCGCCCTCTTGCTTGCCACCACCATGAAGCCGCATTACCTATAAGTTTTACATCAGAATGTTTTCGTGCATAGGGCGCACACTGTACAGACCCATTCCATTCCTCACGGCTAAAACCCTTATGCCAAGAAGAGCGAGAAGAACTACAAGCGGTTAGCAAAAACACTAACATAAATACGAGTCCCCATTTTATGGTTCGGATCTCATACGGTTTAGCCATTCCCATGCCTCTACCTCATCCATTTTTAAAACGCGTTCTGCTATATCCTTTACAAAACCTGCCCGTGCAAAGACAGCCAACACTCGTTTTTTTTGTTCTTGTTTTTCTTTCATACAGGTTATTTGTTGCACACAAGCTTGTTCTGTTTCAGAAAAAGTTTGTAAAAACGGCGAAGCAAAAGGCCCAAATTTACGCTTACGCGCCAAGACAAGAGCAGCACATAAATCGCGATCAGTTTCATTCAACCCTTCGCTTTCATCCTGTTTATTAAAAACAGAATCTTTTACTGATTTTTCAACCCCGAAAGTGGTTAAATATTTTTTTACAGCTTGTACAGAACGCCCTGTACGCATGAACCTATTCGCACAAGAAAGCGAAAAATCGTCATCGTTCACGACACCCAAATTAACCATTTCTTGAACAATATCATCAATCAGTATTTTAAGATCATGCGTTAATGCCTCCGCTGTTTCTTGTGTTGTTTCCTCCCTTTTTTGAACCGCGTCTTGCTTGAAAGTTATCCTTCGTTGCCAACATAAAACACGATGGGTTAAAACCCGTCGCAACCTATAACGCGTTGTGCTAAAACGAGCAAGATATTCTAACGCAGCCTTTCTGATTTTTTCACGATTAATACCCATGATAGAATCATCATATGTTTCTACCTCTCGAAATGTTTCTTTTTTAGTAGGAGATTTGTTACGTTGAGGTATCTTTTTAAATTGATGCATCCCCTAAAACCTCTTTCCTCTTTTTTCTCTTTCAGCTTCTTAACGATAAACACCTTAATTTTATCCTGACTAAAAACCTATTCCTTCTATTAAAAATCTATTCCTTACTGTAGAGTTTTATTTCAAATACAAATAGTTTATATAATTTCTGTGCTTTTGTCTTTCTTCTCCTACTTTTTTGTAAATTTATAAAGCTTTTTGCAGAGAATTTTTACTATAGAGTTTTTTACATAAAAACATAAAATCAGTCGTTTCTCATGTTCCAGAGTATTGACATACTAACAATACACGTTGAAAATTGTTTTTTTCACTTAATTATCGTTAAATTATTAATACTCTACACTTTGAATATTTAGAAAATTCTCAAATTTTAATATCATTTTAACCTTGAGGTTCATAGCTCAATGACTTCTCCTCTTATGCCAACTTATAAACGCACTGATCTTGCTTTTGAACGTGGAGTGGGTTCTTGGCTATACACGTCTGACGGACAACGTTTTTTAGATTTTGCGGCTGGCATTGCCACTTGTTCGCTTGGGCATGCGCATCCCCATTTAGTCGAAACGCTTCAGGCACAAACAGAGAGGCTCATGCATGTTTCAAACCTATTCCGCATTCCTCAAGCTGAAAGACTCGCTGAAAGGCTTGTAACCCATACTTCTTTTGCAGACGGTGTCTTTTTTTGCAATTCTGGCGCAGAAGCTAACGAAGGAATGGTTAAAATGGTTCGTCGTGCGCATATGTTGGCAGGACATCCTGATCGAAGCGATATTCTTTGCATGGAGGGAGCTTTTCACGGTCGCACGCTTGCCATGCTTTCCGCTACAGGAAACCCTCAATATCTTGAAGGTTTTGGCGCACCTGTTCCCGGATTTCATCATGTTCCTTACAACGATATTCACGCGTTACGCGCTGCTTTAACTCCTCGTATAGCGGCTATTATGCTTGAACCTATTCAAGGTGAAAGTGGCATTAGGACAGCCGATAGGGATTACTTACGTGCTGTTCGTGCTCTTTGTGACGAAACCGGTGTTTTTCTCGCCATTGATGAAGTACAAACGGGTGTTGGGCGTACAGGTTCTTTATTTGCTCATGAATGGGCAGGGATTGAACCTGATATTATGAGCATAGCCAAAGGATTAGGCGGAGGCTTTCCTATCGGTGCCATTCTTGCACGTGAAGACATTGCGCGTGGCATGACGGCTGGCACGCATGGCACAACTTTTGGCGGTAATCCGCTGGCATGTACCGCAGCGAATGCTGTACTTGACGTGCTGCTTGCCCCTGGTTTTTTAGAGCAAGTGCAAGCCAGAGGTGATTTACTTGCCCACCTTCTTGATGATCTGATTGTGCGCTATCCCCATATTCTTGCTGAGCGGCGTGGGCTTGGGCTCTTGATTGGACTTCGCTGTATTCCGCCTGTGAGCGTTGTTCAAAATGCGGCACGAGATGCGCATTTACTCTGTATAACAGCGGGTGACAATGTTCTTCGTCTTGTGCCACCCCTTACCGTATCAGAAGAAGAATGCCGTCTGGCAATAACGCGCCTGACTCAGGCGTTGGATACCCTCACACCGGAATACCTTTCTTCCCTTTAGGTTCTTTTTATGACTTCTCATTTTTCTCCAGACTCACATTCACCACACAAATCTCTCCGCCATTTTCTTGATATTAAGGATTTAGAAAGCCATACACTCCGCCATATTCTTGATGTGGCTCAAGCCATAAAGCATATGCAAAAAGGTCGCCAATTTCCTCTCCACCCGCGTGCCCCTCTTTCCGGTCGGCAGATTGGGTTAATATTTTCATGCCCATCGACACGTACACGCGTTTCTTTTGAAATTGGTATTCGTCAACTAGGCGGTGATTCTCTTGTGCTCTCCACGCAAGAAATGCAATTAGGACGTGGAGAAAGCATTGCCGATACCGCCCGTGTTCTCTCGCGTTTTGTTGATGGAATCATGTTACGCACAACAGACACGCATGCTCTTTATGAATTAGCACAATGGAGCACCGTTCCCGTTATTAACGGTTTGACACCGCATTCTCACCCTGTACAGATCATGGCTGATATTATGACTTATGAAGAACATCGTGGTTCTGTCCATGGTCGAACGTTTGCTTGGGTTGGTGATGGTAATAATGTTCTCGTTTCGCTGATTGAGGGTGCAGTACGTTTTGGCTTTACCCTTCATATTGCAACACCTAAAGATATGAAGCCACCGCAAAAAGTCATGGACTGGGCACATCGTGAAAATGGCTCTATCCAATGGACATCGCACCCTCAAGAAGCTGTTTATGGAGCTGATTGTGTCATGACCGATACGTGGACAAGCATGTCACATCCCTGTCAGGATACATGTCAAAAATCCCGCCATGATGTGTTAAAACCCTACCAAATCAACAAAGCACTTATGGAAATTGCTGCGCCTGATGCTCTTTTTATGCACTGCCTTCCTGCTCATATTGGTGAAGAAGTGACGGCAGAAGTTTTTGAAAGTCGGCAATCAGTTGTGTTTGACGAAGCCGAAAACCGACTCCACGCCCAAAAAGGTATTTTAGCTTGGATTTTTGGTGGAAAAACTTGGCGATCTTGGGGTGAAGAGACGTAATTTTTTTCACCTCTCTTATTCTTTTATTGTGCCACACCTGTTTTTCAGAGACTGCGCTTTACCCATTTATATTATAATTAGGGCTTATAATTATAGGCGGTGTGCTTGATATGTAGTTTTTTCTTAACAAGCTTGTAAATGGGCTAATGCTGCGTTAATTTGTTCACATCTGTGGTGTTGATTTTCAAGACGATGGCGCATTTCTTGCACAATGTCAGGATTTGCTTTATTGATAAAATTCTCATTATCAAGTTTTTGAGCTGTTTTTTGTGCCTCTTCCGTCGCCTTAGCGTATTCTTTCTGTAAACGGGTTTTTTCTGCTTCAATATCCACAATACCGGCTAAAGGTAATAATAATGTTATGTCATCAACGGGCAGTTGAATCGCTCCACGCGGAGATTCTCCTGTAAGAGAGCTTATCTCAGCAACACGTGCCATACGGCAAATCGCTTTTTCCCATCGCATAATACGTTTTTGTGTACATGCATTTGCACCCCGTAAAAGAACAGATACAAGTCGTGAGGGTGGAATATTGAGCGCCGATCGTACAGTACGAATCTCTGTAATTATGCGAATTATTTGTTCACACTCCTCGTAAGGCTCCTTCACTGCCTGTTGAGGAAGAAAAACTTCTGGCCAGGGTGCATTGATGAGGCTTGCTTGTTCACCAAATCCAAAAGAATGCCATAATGTATCGGTGACGAAAGGAATGACTGGCTGAAGAAGACGTAAGATAACCCCTAACACATAGGCAGCAACAGCGCGTATTTCCGCAGCTTGTGAAGAATCTTGTTCAGCAAAAACAGGTTTAGCAAATTCTAAAAACCAATCACAAAAACGGTTCAAGTCGGAGGCCAAGCGGC
>JAZLEM010000098.1:0-1584 GCA_045615245.1 Acetobacter sp.
ATTTTTCACCCCATATAATGACCTCTGCATCTACCCAATTATGAGTATCGCCTTTAGGGATCCCAAGAATGTACTCCACTTTTTTCCCGTATAGGTTTATAGATGTGGTAAAATCGTCTGTCGTGGGCTGTCCCACAAGCACGTTTGGGACATCTTCCCATTCTGTTTCGTATATAGGAGCACCGAAAGGATCAACGCCTGTTTGGGTTCTCACCGCTAATTGAATGGTCGTTCCTTTCATCTCGGCACCATCCCCTCAAATATTGCCGTATAGTCAATACCTGTCATTCCCTGGACGGGTGAATAAGATCCGATTTTATTACCGTATCCCAGCATAAATTTTTCTAATTTGCTGAGATATAATTCACCCACTCCGCCGCCGGCGCCCATTGTCCAGCTCTGTGAATAACTGAGCCCGCTCATGGATCCCTGGGTGGCTCCCAAAGGAAAACCCCCTTCGTTTCCGTCTCCAAGTGCGCGGATAACCATCCGGCATGATACTGTGTTCTTTGCGTCCGGGGCTGCTTCCATATTAAAAGCGTCTATCATTATTGCGGCGTCATTTAACAATGTCGCACAGACTGTTTTTTCTTTTTCGGAGAGTTCCCGTGTTATTCTGTTTTCGACATCTTCAACCGTTGCGTAAGCCATGATTACCCCTTTTTGCGAGTTGTCTTTGTTGTCTTTACCGCCTTTTTAAGCTGTGCGCTTACGTCTTCCAGTTCACGCGCTGCTTCTGTCGGCGTCTTGGGTGCCGGATCTCCTTCAGCAATTTTCACCATCTTGTGTCCCGCTGCCAGGTACTCGGCGGCTCTGCTGCTGTCGGCATACATTTCCGTCCCCGTTAATTTATTGATAAATTTAACCATTGATCTCTCCTAGCTGTATTGAATAGATTTCGCAATATGTCCACACTTGACCCGGATATCTGCATATATTGAGTAACGCATAGCAGCCTTGGCACAAAATGCCAGGTCTTCACTTAAGAACGTGTTATTTTCGTAAGAAATAAATTCAAACCAAGGGTATTTAAGATTATTGAACACTTCCGCACGGATAAGAGCACAACCAAAGCCGCCGCCCTTTATCTTTATGCGGTTTATGTCCATCTTTTTGAGCTCCGTTATGGTATAGCGGTCCTTAAAATCAAAAGTGCCGTCCTTAAAAAGCTCTGTTTCCCCTGTCTTCGTGTTTTTTCTTGGGTAAACCCCGAAACAAATATCTGTCGGGGTTTCCAAAAGTGAGAGAAGACCATCCTCCGGGATAACTATGTCACTGTCTATCATGAGGACATAATCAAAGCCCTTTTCGAGTGCTTTTTTTGCGATCTCGTTTCTTGCTTTGGCACAATCGTAACCCTTGACAAAATCAAAAGATAAATCATTGCCTTTTAGGTTATAGATCGCTTTAAAGCACTCGGGGGCTATGTTTTCAAATGTGGGTACCGCGATTAGGACACTCATCAGCCCGTTGTTCCGGTCTGTCCGGTCTGTCCGCCGGCGGTTGCTGTCAGCTTATTAAATACGCTGATATCAGCTCTGAAGCCGATCTCGATCTCAGCACGTACTGCGAACATGTTCTGCT
>JAZLEM010000099.1:0-1496 GCA_045615245.1 Acetobacter sp.
AAAGAGGCGTACTCATCGACATGCTTTATTTTATTCAGCACACAAGCCGCGATATAGCGATCAAAGAAAACGCCCCCATTCTCGCCCAACGGCTAGAAAACCTCCGCCTTGGAGAATAAAGAAGGGGAATAATAGAGGAAGAATAAAGAGAGAGGTGGAAAATAATAAGGAAAATAAAAAGACGCGAGGAGAGACGAGGCACGCGATTTTACTTTAATTAAATTAAAGAAAGTTTCTTTTGACTTATATAAACTTGAACATGACACGCAGTTGACGCGGATTATGGCTTTTTGTGCTTCGTTCACTCATTTCTTGGAACCCATTTTTTTGATAATATTCAAGAAGTTTGACATCAGGCTCACATTCCAAGAAAAAGCATTTACCGCCGATCTTTTTCTGAATATCAAAAACTTGTTCTTCCGCAAGCTTTATAAGACAATTTTTTTTAATTTTACGAGAAACATTTTCAGGAAGTTTTGAGTTTTTTCCAATTTGGGCAAGTAAATACGCAGCGATATGAGCAACGTCTTTCTCTATCGTGGCACCTGTTAGTTTTTTCTGCTGCGTCTTTGAAAGTTTAGGAATATCTATTCGGAGATATTTAACGGCAAGTGTAAAATAACCTATCAAATACTTACGATCAAACACCAAATACGTGATAGATGAGCAATGTCTTGCCGCTTCAATAGCCTTGTTTCTTATAAAATCATCAACATCATCATTTTTCTGACATGAAAAACTTCTCATCTTCTCTGTGAGAATATCCAGAAGCTCTTTAAGCTCTTTCTCGTTATCAATCACGTGTTTCAGATTGATAACCGTATAGTCAGACATTTTTAGTGAGATTTGAGAAGAGAGATAAATGCCTTAATATCTTTCGGATCGGACAAATTTTTATAAGAAGGCGTTTTCCGTGTTTTTCTTTTTTCAAGAAATTCAGCATATTTCTGGGGGTCTGAACACATGTCCATGTGTTCTATATATTGATCAACAAAACGATCATCTTGAATAAAGAAATCTTTCGTAATGCTTGAAGTTGCCATATTCAAACGATCCTTATCTCTATTGATTTTTTAAGTGTACAACTGAAATGAGCAACCTCGCTATACCGGCGCTGTTTTTGTATATTCTCTCTTTGAAGTATAGCCATTGATGTATTTCGGTGCAATTTTTTATTTGCAATTTTTTATTCTTTGTCGACATCATACATTTCGGGAACATAGGCGTGATCGTTGAAGTCATGGGGAACATCTGAAACATCTTCTGAAACATCTGGGGGAAAAGGCATAAAAGTTTCTGCTGTGAGGGCTGGGCTTGACGTGCTGGGCAGATGAAAGCCATCAAAAACAGAATTGATCCGCTCATAACCTGCCAAATAGGCTTCTAGGGCTTGGTTTTGAGTCGGGTTTTGCTCTTGAGTGGGGATCGGCTCTTGATCCGTTGAATCCGTTGAGGGTGTTGGCGAGGTATCTTGAGGCGTGTGAGGGTTTTTGGTC
>JAZLEM010000100.1:0-1241 GCA_045615245.1 Acetobacter sp.
CTCATGAGATTAATTAAATTATTAAGTTATTTATTTCGTTTCAATCCATTGGTGCGGTGTGTGTCATCTACGCTTCTTATTCCCCAGCTGTTCGCATGACCGCACATGTGCGGTAAAGGTACGACTTTTTATTGACATTCTTTCACATATCATCACAACATCCCACAAGACTCTCTCTTTAGAGAGTATTTCTTTGAGAAGCGCGCATTACCTCCCCTTATTTTTGTTACCTATAGTTTGCAAATTAAGCCCAATTATGGCGTTTACGATTTCAACACGAATAACCACAAACGCCCACGAATTGCCATAAATAAATTCATGCCACACGAGACGCAAAAAGCATTTACGATAAATTCATGGATCATTAATGGGATTTCATGTTTAGAGAACGACATAACGAATCAGCGCTTGCATCGCGGAGGATATTTGTCTCACACGAATCTCACTCAAGAGTACTTGCAATGCTCGCGCTGGCGGATGCGTAGAGAGCTTAAACAGCCCATATCTCTGCAAGTCCTCTCATCTCCGCGGAGGGAACATCTCTTCTCCGCGAAGGGAAACACTCGTCTCCGCGGAGAGAAATACTCATCTTCGCGGAGAAAAGAGGATTTCTCCACACGCAACAGGGCAATGCCCTGAAAGTTCCACCCAGTATAGTCGGCATCTGTTAAGACAATCACCGCGGTGGGAGAAACGTGTAACGTTTAACGATTACCGTTTAACGATTACCGATTAACGTTTAACGATTAACGTTTAACGATTAACGATTAACGATTAACGTTTAACGAGAATAAAGGTTTTCGTCTTCGTTTTCGTCTTCGTTATTACTGGAGCCAAAAGCCGAGGGCGGTAGCCATATCGAGGGAAAAGCAATGTCCATAAATTCATTCGGCGTATCTCTCACGTGCGCGCGTGCATCATGGGATTTTGATTTTTGGGTTGGCATTGGCTGTGTTTGATGTAAAATTGTCCATCGCGAAAGATGGTGAGTGTACAATATTCCACTCTCCGATGCCATTGCCAACCCAAAAATGAAATTCTATTACTCAGTAAGTAACGTGTAACGTGTAACGTTTACCGTTTACCGATTACCGTTTACCAATGAGCTGTAAGCGATGAGCCAACAGCTAAGAGCTATGAGCGATGAACGATTAACGATTGCCGTTTAACGTTTAATGATTAACGTGTAAAGATTAACGAGAGGGGATGACAATCTTCTTTCCGTTGCGGATGTATATGCC
>JAZLEM010000101.1:0-2916 GCA_045615245.1 Acetobacter sp.
AACGTGTTATTCGTTTAGGTGGTTTTATCGCCTGCACAGCAGAATTTACAGCCCATGCGGCTGTTATGAACGGGGCTTCGGACCTTGCGGTCGCTGTTTTTGGTGATGCGGGGTATCACGCCCGTTCTACCATAGGGGTTCCTTCTCTCCCCCTCGACGCGCCTGTTGAAGTAGAAGGTTTATTCGAAATTGTTTAGACGGTAGAGAAAGTTATCATTTTTAAGAATATATAGGCTTATACGTGACACATTCCTCACCTTGCACTCATAAAGCCAGTTTGATTGATGGTAAAGCTTATGCGGCTTCCTTATACACGCGTATTCGTGAAGATGTTATCGCTTTTCATGCACAATACGGCATCACCCCTGGATTAGCTGTTGTACTTGTTGGTAACGATCCTGCCAGTGAAATCTATGTACGTAATAAGGCACTTCAAACACACCATGTGGGTATGCGTTCTTTTATGCATATGCTCCCTGAAACAACATCAGAATCCGAGTTGTTAGACCTTATCAAACAACTCAATGCCGATCCGGCTGTTCATGGTATTTTAGTGCAATTACCTTTACCTTCAGCCATTGAACCCCATCGTGTTATCAATACTATTCTTCCGCAAAAAGATGTCGATGGTCTTGGTGAAGTCAATATAGGACGACTGGCCTCAAACCGCCCCGGCATTATTCCGTGTACACCGCTTGGTTGCCTGCTTTTACTGCGTGACCAACTCGGCGATATGAAAGGGCAGCATGCTGTTGTTATTGGTTGTTCTCACCTTGTTGGTAAACCACTTGCGCTCCTTTTACTCGCAGAAGGCTGCACTGTTTCTATTGCCCACATTCATACCCGTGATATAAAAGTTTTAACCCAACAAGCCGATATTCTTATTACAGCAACAGGCCGCCACGGGTTGGTACGAGGGGATTGGATTAAACCAGGCGCCACCGTTATTGACGTGGGCATTACGCGTCTACAAACAGAAGAAGGAAAAAGCCGTATTGTAGGAGATGTGTTTTTTGATGAAGCTGTCCAGGTTGCAGGGCGTATTACCCCTGTTCCTGGAGGTGTGGGTCCTATGACCATTGCCTGTTTGCTTGAAAACACGCTAACAGCGGCGCGGATTCAGGTTGGGGAATCTCTCCCATGCGTTTAGCTCGCCTTTCTGTTGAATTAGTACCACGTTCACGCCAAGATCTTTTAGAGGAAACCCAGCTCGTTCGTACCTTGTTTCCCATAGCGGATACGATCAATATCCCAGACCTTTTTCGTTTTCCCCTACGAAGTTGGCAAGCAACAAGCCTTATATACCCTTTGTATCAGCAAGTAATTCCGCATATTCGCGCCATTGATATTGCACCAGATTCCCCCCTACCAGGCGTAGATGACCCTCAACTTCAAGAAATTTTAATTATTCATGGAGATACTTCTCCCGATTTATCTCACATAACATACCCCAATAGTACGGAAAGTATTCTCCGCCGTTACAAGAAAGAAGCCCCTCATTTACGTCTTTACGCGGCTTTTGACCCTTACCGCCGCGCACCATGGCAAGAGCTTGAAGATATCGCTCGCAAAAAAGACGCTGGCGCTGATGGCTTTTTTACCCAACCCATTTTTGACCGTAGACTTTTTGACCTCTGCCGTGATTGGCTACATCATGAAAATGTTTTTTGGGGGATAAGCCCTGTTCTTGGTCCACGTTCGCGCGCTTATTGGGAAACAACAAACCATGTTATTTTTCCTCAGAATTTTTCTTACACGCTAGAGGATAATATCGCTTTTGCCAGAACTATTTTACAAGAACTTGCTACCGAGGCAGGCTGTGCTTATCTCATGCCTGTTCGCGTGAAACTCGAACACTATTTACCCTCCTTACGCGACAGCCTCTCATAAACAACAAAAAAATGCTTTACAAAGCAGAACACTCATAGTAAACGACAACTATTCATCCATTTCCATATCATAAAAGAAAGCAAATTATGGAAAATGATATTCTCCCCCTCCATTAAAATTTTTGTTAAGTATTAGCCTCGCCTTATGGAAGATTGTCTCGTATACCGACAATCAAAACCTATGTCGTGTGCTAGAAAATGTAAGAAAATTCCTTTGTTTATGGGTCGTTGTTTGCGGCTTATTTGTTGCTGACTCGCCTAAAAGTTACGCAGTAGGTATTCCTGTGTTTGACGCAGCGCTTCAAGCAGACGCTACGGAAGAAATTGCAAAGCAAGCCGCGCAATATGCATTACAAGAACAGCAACATGCAACGCAATTACAGCAATATGCAAAAGAACTCCAAAATCTTTTGACGATCGGGGCGTTTATTTGGACTGAAGCCAACGCCATTTACCAACAAGTGCAAGATTTAGACAACGCTCAATCTTACTATCAAATTGTCTACGGAGGCATAGAAGACTATTTGAAAGACAGTCAAGATATCTACAAATTCTACAATGACAAGGACAAGTGTTCCTCACTTTATCCCGCATTTACACATCTTTTGAATGATCTTGATGGTAATTTGGGTATATGTCTCAAAAAGACTTTTCAAAAACAACAAAACGCTTCTACCGTGCAAACAAAACTCAATACCAGCGAAACACAACTCATCGCCAAACAACAACAAGATTTACCGAGTGAATCTGCCAGAATAACCATGATACAAAGTCAACCAGAAACTGGTGCCCTGCAAGCTTTGCAGGTTGAAAACCAGCTTATTGACAAAATGATCGATGAAATCCGCAAATTACGCGCAGTTGTCCTTGCTCAAAATGCAGCGGAAGCACATAAAAGAGAACAAGAAACCCAAGACAGAGCCAGAGCTGCCGTCTACTTACATCAAGCCTACGAAACATCGGGAGTAATCTATATGAAAAGCCGTGAATGGCGGTAATTTCAAAGGGTTAAGTCGGATCGTAGCCA
>JAZLEM010000102.1:0-10820 GCA_045615245.1 Acetobacter sp.
CCCCTCATTATGACGTTTTTCACACTGCGCATAAACATCATGACGAACAAATAACAAGGCTAAACATAGCCACACACCAAAATAACGCCAAGGCAAAGACATTATAACACCTTTATTTACCGTTAATATTTAACCGTGAACGACACGCTTCTCATGGTCTTATCCAACCACTACAAGGCTACTAACCCCGCTAGAAATGCCAAAGCTACAGTCAACCCAATTTCTCTATTTGCCTGAAATTGCTGTAAACATAAAACAGGGTTATCAGGGTTAATGTGTAATACCTGTCGCGTAAGGAGAAAAGCAGGCCATAGCAACATAAACCAAAACACCCTAGACGTACCCGATAAAAGAGCCGATACCCCCAAAAGTACAAGCATTATGCCATAACAACAGCCGATAAACAAACGGGCGTGCCCCCTCATAAGGCGAGAGGTTGATTTTACGCCGATACGGGCATCGTCTTCCATATCTTGAAACCCGTAAATTGTATCAAAACCTAATTGCCAAATAATTGTTGCACCGTATAAGGCAGCTTGTGCCCACGTCAAATGTCCTGCAGCTGCGGCATATCCCAAAGGTGCCCCAAAGCCAAACGTAAAGCCCATAACAAGTTGAGGCCACCAAGTAAACCTTTTGGCTAAAGGATAAAAAGCCACCAATAACAGAGACGAAGCACCAAGCCCCCACGAAAGAGGATTCAGTTGCAATAAAACACCAAGCCCGGCGAGCAACAACACCAACAAAAAAAGAGCAGCTTGACGCATACGCAAGGCGCCACTGGCTAAAGGTCTGCCCGCTGTACGCGCCACTTGTCGATCTATATCGCGATCCCACATGTCGTTCACAACACAACCTGCGGCGCGCATAATAATGCTCCCTATGAGAAATAAGACAATCAGCCGGAAACGTTCAAGTGCTGGAACCCCCTGTGGTAACAAAATACCCCATACACCGGGCAACCATAAAAGCCACGTACCGATAGGTCTGTCAAGACGGGCTAATAGCGCGTAAGCCTGCACAGTTGGTGGCAAACGGGCAACCCACCCGGTTCGTTTTATATCGGTATGTTGCGTATGTGTCGACATCAATGATATTTCTTAATAATATGTCTCAATGATATTTCAACATGTATTTTGATAAAAACATTTCTCATATTTTAGATTGTTTTAGACATACTTTTCATAGAGTTTTTTATAGAGAGAGGTTTTTATAGAGTTTTTTCTATACTATGTGTTACCAACGGTATAAACAAAAAACATCATATTCTCTTTTTACTTTTTATATTTACTTTTTATACTTCATACCCGTTAAAACTTTTTATTGTTAGATAAAATAATTATTTTATACGATGTCTCATCCCCCTATCAATATAACAAGTACAGCACGATTACCCCGTTTATATGTTTCTACAGAAACCTTTTTTTTACCTTCTCTGAAACAGGGGGATTCTTGCCCCCTCACAGCAGCACAAGCGCATTATTTGGGAACTGTACTACGTCGGCAATCTGGCGATTATGTTCGTGTTTTTAACGCTTCTAGCGGAGAGTGGCTTGCCTGTATTATCGAACTTCGTAAAGACAGAGGGTTGCTTACATTAGAGCGTTGCTTACGGACGCCAACAGCCACGCCCTCCTTAAAACTTGCTTTTGCTTTACTCAAACGTGATGCAACGGATCTTATCTTTCGTATGGGCACAGAACTTGGCGTAACAGAATTTATCCCCATAATCACCGATCGTACTAACACCCATAACCTTAACCCCAAACGGCTCACACAAATTACTATCGAAGCTGCCGAGCAATGTGAACGCCTTGATATCCCTACCATCGCCTCACCTCTTTCTTTAACAAGACTCCTTGAGACGTGGCCGCCTCAACACACTCTTTTTGCAGCTATAGAACGCCTTGAACTTTCGTATTCCTCAGAAAACTTTACACTGAACAACAAAGTCAAAAAAGGTGATGGTTTACTCATCGGACCCGAAGGTGGGTTAAGCCCTCGCGAGTGCCACCTCTTACAACAGTATGATTTTGTTATACCTTTCTCTCTGGGAACTTATATCCTTAGGGCAGATACAGCCGCCGCCGCTGGCTTAACCCTTATCGCCCATCACTTGCGTTTACGAGATATTTCGCCAAAATAAAATCCGAAGTAAAATTAAAACCTAAAGTTCATTAAGAATCTCTTTTTTCCCCATTAAGCATTAAGTTAGCCCTCTTTTTATTCAATTCTTTTTTTATTCAATTCTTAAGGAAGACCAAATGTCTAACCCAACAACAGACAACGATATTTTAATTCATTCTCCTCATCAACTTGTTGACCTTCTTGCACAAGGATGCAAACCACGTACTGCTTGGCGTATTGGTACTGAACATGAAAAATTCGGCTTTATAAGACCAGAAGCCTCTCAAACACTCGCCGCCTATACGCCCCCCCCTTATTTTGGTCCTCATGGTATTGAAGCTCTCCTCAACGCGCTCTATACAGCACAGCCCCATTGTTGGACGCCTATTTTCGATGAAGACCATATTATTGGCTTAAACGGACAAGGTGATCATGCCGGTGCCTCCATTTCGCTCGAGCCTGCCGGTCAATTTGAGCTTTCCGGCGCGCCTTTACGCACGCTTCATGAAACAGCGCAAGAACTTTATGAACATTTGAATACCCTACGCCCACTCGCACGATCATTAGGAATCGGGTTTTCTCCTCTGGGTTTCCACCCTACCGCGACACGGGAGACCATGCCTTGGATCCCCAAATCACGCTATGCCCTTATGCGTGCCTATATGCCTCAAGTAGGTTCTTTAGGTATTGATATGATGCAACGCACTTGTACTGTACAAGTCAATTTAGATTTTAGTTCAGAACAAGATATGGTCCGTAAAATGCAAGTCTCAACAGCTTTACAACCTGTTGCTATGGCGCTTTTTGCAAACTCCCCATTTTTTGAAGGGAAGCCCAATGGGTTTTTCTCTAATCGGATAAGAGTCTGGGGCGATACAGACGCTGCACGTTCTGGTCTTCACCCTTATGTTTTTTCACCTGATTTCAGTTTTGAACGTTATGTTGATTGGGTTTTAGATGTTCCTATGTATTTTATTATGCGTAACGGGCATATGCGCAATGTTGCCGGGCGTTCTTTTCGCGCTTGGCTTAATGGAGAGCGTCAAGAAGGCCTAGAAGATACACGCCCCACACTGGGGGATTTTAATAACCACCTCACAACAGTTTTCCCTGATGTACGCCTGAAACAATTTTTAGAAATACGTAGCGCAGACGTTGGATCGCCTGAAATGATCCTTGCCTTGTCCGCCCTATGGACAGGGCTTTTATATGAGACAACAGCTTTGGATAGTGCGTGGGATCTTGTCCGCTCCCACCCGTGGGAGGATTATCTTCTCGCCTATCAACACGTACCCACACAGGGGCTTAACGCTCCTTTGGGCAAAGGAAGTTTACGCGCTTTCGCCGCCCAAGTGGTTCATCTCGCCCTTAAAGGGTTACAAAACCGCGCCATTCATGATCAACACAGCCACATGGCAAAAGACCAAATATCAGAAGAAATGTATCTTGCGCCTCTCCTCGCTTTAGTCGAGGGAGCACCAACACAAGCAGAACATTGGCTGAACCGTTATAACGGTGCCTGGATGGGAGAAATTAACAGAATTTTTCTTGAAAGCGAAGTTTAAAATAAACCCCCTTACGCCGAAAAAGAAAGTTTTAGAAAAAGAAAGTTTTAACGCCTCCTTTATCGTTTTATCTTTCTCTCTTTATCTTTGCCAAAATACTCCTTATACAGAAGGAGTTATACAGAAGGAGGGGCATAGGGGTTTTTTGACGCACGCATTTGTAAACGAATAGGAACACCCTTTAAGTTGAATGCCTCACGCAGACCATTGATGAGATAACGTTTATAATCATCAGGTATTTGTTCCACACGGGTACCAAAAATAACAAAAGTCGGAGGACGCGCTTTAACTTGTGTCATATAGCGCAACTTCAAACGTTTTCCCTCAACAAGGGGTAGCTGATGTCGTTGGATCATTTCATGAAACCAACGATTAAGCTCTCCTGTGGGGATACGTGCATTCCAAATCTCCCAAGTTTCTTGCACTGCCGGCAACAATTTATGCACGGCATCCCCCGTAAACGCTGACAATGCCACAACAGGCACACCGCGCATTTGTGCGAGTGAGAGACTCAGCCGATCGATCATGGCTTTATGTGTTTCTAAACGGTTTTTGACCAAATCCCATTTATTTAAAACAATGACACACGCCCGTCCCTCGCGTTCAATCAGACGAGCAATTTGAAGGTCTTGATCATGCACCCCCAAGGTGGCATCTAACACCAACACCACCACTTCTGCCATTTTTATCGCCTCAATAGACGCTGATGTCGACATTTTTTCTAAAGAATCATCAATACGGGCTTTACGACGTAAACCTGCGGTATCAACAATTTCAAAAGTTCTCAAACCGTGCGTTAAGGGTACAGAAATAGAATCACGTGTTAACCCGGGTTCTGGTCCTGTAATCATACGTTCTTCCCCAAGTAACGTATTCAGGAGGGTTGATTTTCCTGCATTAGGTCGCCCAACAATCGCAACACGTAACGGATTGGTTTGAAAATCTTCTTCAACAACTGTTTCAAGAGTGGCTTTGTTGTTATTGTTTTTATTGTCTTTATAGTCTTTATCTGGCTGATGTTTTGGCGGCTCTTTGGGCAAAGAATCGGCAATTTCCCACATTAAATCGGTTATACCTTCGCCGTGTTCAGCAGACACAGCCAGCGGATTCCCCACGCCCAAGGCATAGGCTTCTAACGCCAAGGCAGCCCCTCGCGCCCCTTCTGCTTTATTCGCCACAAGTAAAACAGGGCGATTCTGCTTGCGTATCCATTGCGCAAAATGGGCATCGGCAGGTGTTATGCCAACACGCGCATCAATACAAAATAAAATAAGATCGGCTTTACGCAAAGCATTTTCAGAAGACGCCCGCATTCGCCCGGAAAGGGTTTCTGCAGCGGTTTCTTCCAACCCGGCTGTATCCATCAGGCGTATATTTTTCCCCCGAATAAGGGCTATACTTTCTTTTCGATCACGTGTTACCCCGGGTATATCTGCGACAAGCGCTTTCTTACGCCCCACAAGACGATTAAAAAGTGTCGATTTTCCAACATTCGGACAACCGGCAATAACAACAACCGGCAAATCAGATGTTAATAACGACGGTACAGCGTACGATACAGCGTGCAGATTTTTATCCATAAGATCTTAAATACCCATCATTTGTAATAATCAACATCTGTTTATCCACAATGATAGGAGGGAAAAAAGAAACCGCCTCCATGGCATCAATAGAAATAATGTTTCCTGTTATTGGGTCGAGACGTACCATACCGTTTTCAGGCAATGTACTCAAACAAACAAGTTGCCCTTCTGCTAATACAGGTCCAAACCATGAAACAATCCCTTTCTCGAACTCGAGATTATGAAAACGACGAAGCTGTGTAATCCATCGTACATGCCCCGAAAAGCGATCGATACACGCCACTTGTTGATCTAACGAAATAATATATAGCCAATCCCCGACACATAAAATACTATTTTGACTTGCCACAGCCCGTTCCCACACGTGGCGACCTGTGCGAATATCAACGGCTGTTAAAATTTGCGCCATACTAACGGCATAAACAATATTATCAACAATAACAGGCAAACCACTGACACTATTTAAATTAAGGGCTCGTGCCTCATTATTCACACTTCCGAGCATATTACTCCAAACAACTTCGCCACTTTCAGCCCGAAACGCAACCAGATCTCCCCCGCCAAAACCTGCCACAACAATTCCATTCGCTACAGCCGGTGCAGGAAGCTCAAATATTGTCGTCTCAGTTGCTGCAGCTGCATAGCGCCAAAGTTGTCGCCCTGTTTTAGCATCTAACGCAAAAAAATGTTCATCTATTGTACCAAAATACACAGCACCATTCGCGATCGTCGGCGCAGAACGCCCGGGCGTATCGATATTGACCTGCCATTTAATTTTTCCTGTTGCCACATGAACCGCTAACGCATTTGAAACACCATCGATAATGTAAAGCGTATCACCATCAACCCCTATGCCTCCGCCAAGATTACTGGCTTGTGATTTTTTATTGCGTGGGTTTAACTTCCAAAGTTTGCGCATACCGGGCCACGAAAACGCCCTGACCACCCCTTGCGCATCCATCACAAATAGCCGCCCATTCTGCACAACAGGCGTGACAGGAATAATACCTCGCCCCCAAGAGCCTAACGCCACCCAAGCGAGAAGATCAGGCTCTGAAATACCGGCGCCTATACGGTGATGCCAACGCCGATGTAAGCCTCCCCACGCGTAATTTTCCCCTATATGAGAAGGGATACGCCCTGTTAAGGACCATTCAGAAACAACTTTTGGCGGGGGTATGGTAATCGGCGTTTTATCCTCATTATCCACCATTAACCCCGTGCCAGAAGATAAAATATCGATCCGATGGCCGGGCAGAATAGGCTTAACATACCCCCCCTGACAAGCGGCTAATGTTGGCGCAACAGCCCCCCCTATCAGTAAATTTCTGCGTGTTATTTGAGTAGGCGTTATTTGACCAGATTGACGCAAACGAAGATTATTTTTACAACCCATCATCAGATCCTATGAGGTTTTATCCTACCGTGATATTTAAGCCAGTGTATTATCCAGTGTATTATTTAAGTAGGCGCGTTTAAGGCTTGTATTAGCATTTGTGCACGCTGTCGCACACCATCAGGAATATTCTCTAAAGTAAGCAAAGAAACTAATTTTTGGCGTGCAGCGTCACGATGACCTTCTCTTATATCTAACAAAGCGAGTTCTTCTGTCACAAGCCCTTTCCATGCTTTACCTTTATTTAACAAGACAAAAAGCCTCGAGCGCAAAACCGCCGGATCTCCCGTATCAATTTGTTGTTGGCACCATAAAAAACTCGCCACATCACGCAAGGCTGGCGCGACGGCGCTATTTGCCTGTATGGCGTTCCATAAGGCAAGCGCCTTCGTTTTTTGCCCACCCTCTGCGGCAAGTGCCGCTTGTTGCATTTTAGCAAGCGTAGAAACCCCACCAACGCCCGAAGCGACGATCCGATTCAAAAGGGCTGCCACTTCATTATTCTTATTTAAGACTGCTGGCTTTGGGTTTGTCTCTTTATGCCCGTTCGCATTTTCTAAACGATCTATTTGCTGAAGTGCCATAAGGTACGAGCCTGTGGCTTCCTGTGCTAATTTTTTCTGGCGCGACGCATTCCAAGAAAGTACACCAATACTACAAACCAGCATCACCAGCAAGGCTACAACGACACTCATATAACGCCCTGCCAGTGACTGCACACGTTTTCTCATATATCCTCACAATTTTTATAAAGTTTTCATAAATCATAAAGTTTTCATCAAAATAACTCACGCATAAAATGCGCTCCCGAAACAAACTATTATAACATTTTATTTGAGGAAACGCCCTCTATCATAGAGATTTCTTCAGGCGTTAAGTTATAGAGTTTATAGACTTCTTGGTCGATTTCATGATCGAGGGTGTCGATTTCGGATTTAAGTTTGTTCAGCGCGTCGGCTTTTTGTTTATACCAGCTGATCAACTCTTCTTTTTGTGAAAGCGTGAGTTTTGAACCGCGGGCATGACGTGAGGAAGATTTTGAGCTCGAAATTTCCCCAGCAGGCGTTGCACTCGGGGTCATGACCCCGAGTTTGTCGAGCTCTTCTATAAATGGGTTTATACCCATTTTATAAAATTCATTGAATTTATTTGGTATAGTCTGCAAATTGTAATTAACTTTAATTACTTCTATGCAAGTACTTAAAGTGTTTTCAAATGTATCTAGTTTATTAAGTAAATTTGTAACTAAATTAGAAATTTTATTCTGTGTTTGTAAATCTGCATTTTTTATAGGTATTTGAGTAATTTGTTCTTTATTTACTTGTAACAAGTCACCTAACATCTTTCCTTTGAATCTCAGCCAAAAAGCAACAAGTTTTGAATTTAATAATCCTGTAAGATATTTATAATTAAATCTTCCAGTTTTAATAAAATTCAATGCTCTAGAACCATAAAAGGCTTTTTCAGTGTAATAAAACGACGGCTTTTGAACTCTTGTTCCTGCAACAATTTTTTCACCCTCTTTGAAAAAGCGTTCATCTCGTTCCCTATGTAAATAAAAATAAGGTTTTTTAGGTGTTCCGTACTTTTGTTTTGCTTCTGTTAAAAGATCTTTATACTGTATAAAATGGTTATGAATATTTTTATAATCTTCTAATCTTTTGTCTTTAAAATTTTTATCACATATATAAAAAATCTTTTTATCAGTTACACTGTATTTATATCTTAATGTGCGAGTATGAAAATCTTTTATCAATTCTTTTTCTTGCTCTGTAAACACTCCAACTTTATTTACTATAAACAAATCATCGGGAGCACCTACAATACCTTGCCCGATTTCTCTATTTTCAATATATGTCAGATTATCATTGTTACTTATTTTACTAATTACTATGTCTATTTTATTATCTAAAAATGCAATCGCTTTATCTTTCAAATCTTTAGGTTTTATAGTTGCTGTGAATTTTGTAATTCCTGTTATGCTTTCTTGTAAATCGTTTTCAATAAAACCTCTTATGACATCTTCGCTTAAATTTTTATCTTCTATTTTACAATAATCAACTTCATAACTTTCTCTAGGTGTACATTTCTTAAACACGAAAATCATCGTTTGAATACCAGCGTCTTTAAACACTTTAAAATCGCCAAAATCAATAAATTTAATTATTTCACCATCCGATAAAATCTTGTTTCTGAAAATGCTGGCGCCTGAATTTGTTAGCCAACTATTCGGTGCAATGAAACTCAAATAGCCGTTATCGTCTAATTTATCTATGGCTTGGCAGGCGAAAAGTGTCCATATGTCCATTTTCCCCTGATAGTATGGGCTAGCATGGAGCCCATCAAATGTGCTTTTATTCGTATATTCTTTAATGTAAGGCGGATTGCCGATAATACAATCAAAACCACCGTCTGCTATAACTTCTTGGAACTCAGCTTCCCATTTGAAAGCCTTATCACCGGCAATTGTTTCATCGTCTATGAGAGAATTTCCGCATTTGATGTTTTCATCGAGATTATTGAGTTTACATTGAGCATTCGCCGTTTTTAACCAAAGGGCAAGTTTGGTTATTTCTACGCTTTCTTTGTTTAAATCCACGCCATAAAGGTTGTTTAAGAGGATAGAACGGTCTATATCAGCGGGGTTGATGTGTTCAAAGAAATTTAATTGGCTTTTTCCTAGTTTTGCAATTTTTTCGTCTCTTTGAATTTTTCTTTGTTGCACTAAAAAACTATGGGCTTGGTTGAGAAAGGCGCCACTTCCGCAAGCTGGATCTAAAATTTTTATCTCTTCAAGTTTTTCGGGATTATCTTCTAAATATCTGCCGATTGTTTCTTTGACAATATATTGCGTGATATATTCGGGGGTGTAAAAAATACCGTCTTTTTTACGTTTGGCGTTTTTCTTTTCCTGTTGTATCCCGTCAAGGTCGTTTTTAATTTGTTCTAAATCTGATAGGGATTGTTCAAAAATATGCCCTAAAATATTGACGTTGAGATCACTTTCAAAATCATAACGGGCTAAATTCTTAATGTCTTCAAATATTTCATCTCTTATAATGAGTTGTTTGTTTAAAATTTCATCATCGGCAAATAAACCACCATTATAGGCGTTTATAGGCGGATTAACATCACTTCTTCCCCTATCTATGGCACGAAATAACCCTCTAAACTGGTCCCATATCTTACATTCAGAAGATGAATAATAGGCTTGACCAAGTTCATAAGTTTTTTCTACGGTGTTATGCGGTAAAAGCCCGGCTGTATCTTCACAAAAGAAAATAAAGATAAACCGGTCTAAAATTTTTTGTGTTTTTTCAAGTAAGAGTTTTTTATCAAAATGAGGGTTATTCTCGACAATATGGTCAAATAATTTCCTTCTCACGTTTTTAAATTCTAAATAAAACTCTTTTGTAATATCAATACAGGCTTCGCCTGATTGTTTGACAAGTTCATCCATAGGGGAATGGGCGTGCTCGTCGATAAGGTTTTTTTGACATAAACAATAGTAAAATTTTTTGAACTCTTTTTCTTCGTGCAAAGTTAAAATATCAAATTCTTCATAAGCCGTCTGTCCTTTAGATTTATGGTAAAGCCTTGTATATCTAAAATTTGAGACAATCACCCAATCACAATCCGCAAATTTATAGAGGTATTGAAAAGCCTGTTCTACGGGGGTCTGTTTGTTCTCTCTGGCATGTTGTTTCTTGTCAAGGGGCTGTTGCGCGTCTTTTAATTCAATGACACATCGTGTTTTTGACGATGTTTTGGAATAATACCCCAAAGAGCCGTCTGCCTCTTTGCCGTCGACTTCGGTTTTGGCTTCTTGTTTTAATGTCCAAACGTCGTTGCCATCATCTTGCGTTGTATAGCCTAAAATTTCGCAAAAGAATTTGGCAAAAAATCTGCCTTGTAGGGCGGTTTCTTTGGCTTTGCTCAAGTCGTGGTCTTTAAAAGATTTTTGCCATGCAGAAATGATTTTCTCAATCTTCTGCCGCTGCTCATTTTCAGGAAAATGAAACTTTTCTACACAACTTTTAAGCAATTTTTGATTGAAAAGTGTTGCCATTAAGGTTTTTATCCTGTTTTTTAGGTTTCCTCACAAGCCTATGAAGAGGCGACCTGTTTTAACAACGCTATAAACCCACT
>JAZLEM010000103.1:0-5348 GCA_045615245.1 Acetobacter sp.
CTCTTCTAATAACCTTATTCAGCTCTTTTTTGGATGGGAGGGCGTTGGTCTTCTTAGTTATTTACTTGTGGGTTATTGGTATAATCGTCCTTCTGCCTTAGCTGCAGCTGTTAAGGCTTTTGTTGTTAATCGTGTGGCAGATTTGTTTTTTATCGTTGGTATCGGATTGGTGTATGTTTTATTTCATTCGGTGCAATATGATATCATTTTTGCCGCAGTGCCTCGTGTATTGACGACGTCTTATACAGTGTGTGGTGTATCTTTCCGTATGCTTGAAGTTGTCTGTTTCTTGCTTTTTGTCGGAGCAATGGGTAAATCAGCACAGTTGTTTTTGCACACCTGGTTGCCGGATGCAATGGAGGGGCCGACGCCTGTTTCTGCGTTGATTCATGCTGCGACGATGGTTACAGCAGGTGTTTTTCTTATGGCAAGAATGTCTCCACTGTTAGAACATGCACCTAACACACGTATTATTGTCCTTATTATTGGTGCGTCGACATGTTTCTTCGCCGCTTCTGTAGGTATGGTGCAGCCTGATATTAAGCGAACCATAGCTTATTCGACCTGTTCTCAGCTTGGTTACATGTTTGCTGCAGTGGGGGTTGGTGCTTATCAAATTGCAATGTTCCATTTAACGACACATGCTTTTTTTAAGGCGTTGTTGTTTCTCTCTGCAGGTTCTGTTATCCATGCTATGCATGATGAGCAGAATATGTTTCGTATGGGAGAGTTGTGGAAAAAAATGCCACTAACTTATACCTCCATGTGGGTTGGGAGTTTAGCTCTTGCTGGTGTGTTTCCCTTTTCTGGATATTGGTCAAAAGATGCGATACTTGGTGCTTTATGGGAGTCAGGGACGACGTGGAGTCATTACGGTTGGATATTAGGTACTAGCACCGCGTTTTTAACGGCATTTTATAGTTGGCGTTTGATTTTTCTGGTATTTCATGGTCGCGCGGCTGACAAACATGCTTTTAGTCAAGCTCATGAAAGTCCTGCAATTATGACAATTCCCTTACTGATCCTTTCGCTGGGAGCTGCTGTGGTAGGCTTTTTGCTTGCACCGTTTTATATCGGGAAATATCAGTTGGCTTTTTGGAACGGATCTATTTTTAATGCTGTGACTAACAAGATTATGGAACAATTCGAACATACTCCGACACTTATTTCGCTCTTACCTTCTATAGCGGGTCTGTCTGGTATTGCTGTAGCTGCTTGGTTCTATATTATTAGTCCGGAAATACCAAAAGCTTTGGCAAAAGCAACTGGTCCTTTGTATACTTTCTTGCTTAAAAAATGGTATTTTGATGAGCTTTATGATTTCATTTTTGTTCGTCCATATGCTGTTTTGGCTCGCTTTCTATGGAAACGAGGTGATGATACTGTCGTAAAAGGTTTGTCTGTAGAAACTGCTCGTGCAACATTTTTAAGTGCATTGGGGGCTATTAGATTGCAGACGGGCTCTATAGCAACATATGCTTTTACTATATTGGCAGGTTTGTTGTTCTTTTTGACAGTAGCTCTATGTAGATAGAGGGTATGTGATGTGTAATATTCTTTCCTTCTTTTTACGGAGTGCTATTTGATGGCTATACCTTCTTTATTAAACTGGGCAGTTGCTCTTCCCGAGATTGCACTCGCTTTTATGGGTAGCATTATTCTTGTTTTGGGTGTTTTTTTGCATAGGGGAAAAAGATTTTCTTCTGTCGTTTTGTTGAGTGTTGCTGCCCTTATTTTCACAGCATTTTTAGTACTTTTAGCACCGAGTGGCGTAGGGTATTCAGGGATATTTGTTAATGATACTTTTGCCAGATTTATGAAGCTCCTCGTTATTGTTGGTGCTGGATGTGCAATTATTTTAAGTGTCAGTTATCGCGTTGATAAAAATACATCACTTCCTTTTGAAATTCCTGTGTTGATGCTTTTTTCAACACTTGGTGCGATGTTGATGGTGTCTTCTATCAATCTTATGGCATTGTTTGTTGGATTAGAGCTTTCCTCGCTTTCAATTTATATTTTGTGTGCGGCAGGGCGTGAGAATCTTTTATCGTCTGAAGCTGGATTAAAATACTTTATTTTGGGTTCATTCGCGTCAGGGTTACTATTATACGGTATTTCTCTTGTATATGGTTATACAGGGACAATGGAATATTCGGGTTTGATTAGTGCTATACGGACAGTTGATACAGTGCCTATGGGGTTGGTTGTGGGAATTGTGTTTATTTTAGTCGGGCTGTGTTTTAAGCTTTCCATTGTACCATTTCATATGTGGACTCCGGATGTTTATCAAGGATCATTGACACCCGTAACGGCTTATATGTCGGTAGCACCTAAATTTGCGGCATTTGCTTTACTGTTACGCGTTATGTTGGAATCGTTTGGTACTATGGCGCCTCGGTGGGCGTTGTTATTAGAAGCTGTTTCTATGCTATCTATGGTTTATGGTGCTCTTGCTGCTATTCCACAAAGCAATATTAAGCGTCTTATGGCGTATTCTTCTATTGGGCATATGGGATATGCCATGATGGGGGTGGTTGCTGATACCGTTTGGGGTGTGCAAGCAACACTCATTTATTTAGTGGCTTATCTTTTTATGAATTCTGGTACTTTTGCGTGTATTAGTGCGATGCGTAAAAAAGGGTATGAAGTTTTTGATATTGCTGATCTTGCCGGACTATCTAAAACTAATCCAGGTATGGCAGCAGCATTGGCGGTTTTTATGTTTAGTATGGCGGGTGTACCGCCTTTAGCGGGTTTTTTCGGTAAATTTGTTGTTTTTGCTGCTGCTTGGCAATCAGGTTTTTATGGATTAGTCGTTGTGGCTGTGATCTCAAGTATTATTGGGGCTTATTACTATTTGCGTGTTGTTAAAGTGATGTATTTTGACGCGCCTGTACAAGCATTTGATCATCCTGCGCCGAGTTTGGTGCTTGTTTTTGGTAGTATGAGTATTGTAACTGTTTTGTTTGTTGCATTTCTTGGACCTTTAATGATGGTCGCGCAACAGGCTGCTGTAGCTTTAGCAGGTTAATCTTGTGTGGCCACTGGAATGTTATGAGGAGTTACCGTCAACTTCTGATTATTGCCTGAACTATATTAGACAGGGTGGAATAGTAGAGCATGCTGTTCTTGCAAGAAAACAAACATGTGGGCGAGGAAGTCGCGGTAAGCGATGGGTAGATGCAGGGCAAGCCTTGGCGTTATCTGTTATTTTGAAATCTGATAAATTTGATCAAAAGAATGTTTTGGGTGGTTGGCCATTTGTTGCATCGCTGGCTTTTTATGAAGGATTGCTGAAAATTGCTCCCTGTGCAGCTGGTCGTTTGTTGATTAAGTGGCCTAATGATATCCTACTTGATGGTTGTAAACTTGGCGGTATTTTAATCGAAAAGGAAGCATCTTTTGTGGTGGTTGGTTTAGGGGCAAATTTAATCAATGTTCCTTATGAGAGGGATATAGGTTATAAAGCTTCTAACCTTGGAATGTGTGGCGTTATTCTAGATGTTATTGACGTTGCCAAGGCTATTTTAGAGAGTTTAGCGTTTTATCGTGATGTTTGGTTGATAAAAGGTTTTGAAGAAATACGTCATGCTTGGCTTATGCGTGCACACGTGTTGGGGACGTTTTTAATGGTAAAAAATGACAATATTTATAGAGAGGGGTATTTTTCTGGTATTACATCAGAGGGATGTCTATTACTTGAGACAGTAACGGGTATGGAAACTATCGTGACAGGAAGTGTTTTACTGCCTGATAGGAGGTAAAAGTGTTACTTGCTATTGATGCAGGAAATACGAATGTCGTTTTCGCTATCTATGATGGAGAAAGGTGGCGGGGTGTTTGGCGTTTGATGATGCATGTGTCGCGTACTTCAGATGAATATGGTGTTTGGCTGGTTTCTCTTCTTAAGACACAGGGCATTGTCGTTGGTGATATTGATCGTGCTGTTATTGGCACAGTAGTTCCTGCAGCCTTGTACCATCTTCGGATGCTATGTCGTCAATGGTTTACTGTAGAACCTCTTCTTGCATCTGTTAAGCAAGATTGGGGTTTTTCTATTAAGGTCGACAACCCTGATGAAGTAGGTGTTGATAGACTTCTTAATGGTCTTGCTGGTTATCAAATTTATGGTGGTCCGTTAGCAGTAATAGATTTTGGAACAGCGACAACATTTGATGTTGTTGATAGTGAAGGGAATTATTGTGGTGGTGTCATTGCACCTGGAATAAATTTATCTGTGGAGGCATTGCATCAGGCAGCTGCACGTTTGCCACGTATTGGTGTGGGACGTCCGCGTAGAGAATCAGTGATTGGGCGTGATACTGTGTCTGCTATGCGTTCAGGGGTGTTTTGGGGCTATGTTGGATTGATTGAGGGACTTGTTGAGAGGATTAGACAGGAGGTTGGAATAATGAAAGTTGTTGCGACGGGTGGTCTGTCTACTCTTTTTTCTGAAGGTACTAATGTGTTTGATCATGTAGACTTAATGCTCACTCTTAATGGGTTGCGCCTATTAGCAGATCGTAATCCTCTACCGTCGCTAAATATGGAACAAGGTTTTTTGACAGAAGGATAAAATAGCGATGATAGAGGTGATGAAACAGAATCATGATCTGGTCTTTCTCCCGTTAGGGGGTACGGGAAAAATCGGTATGAATTTTAATTTATATCGGTTAGGTGATGCGTGGTTAGCTATTGATTGTGGTATAGGGTTCAGTGGTAACGATACGCCAGAAGCAGAAATTTTTATTCCTGATCCGTCATTTATTGTTGAGCGTAAGAATCATTTGGTCGGGTTGGTGGTTACCCATGCCCATGAAGATCATCTCGGTGCGATAGTACACATCTGGCCTATGTTGGGTTGTCCGATTTATGTAACACCATTTGCAGCTGCTGTTTTAAGGCAAAAATTTGTAGAACTACGTTTGACAGATGTTCCTCTTTATGTGGTGAAGCCGGGAAGTCGCCTTAATATAGGGCCATTTGATATCGAGACTGTGCCTGTTACACATTCTATTCCTGAGGCGCAGGTTCTTGTTTTGAGAACGCCTATGGGTACTGTAGTTCATACAGGTGATTGGAAATTTGACCCAACACCACAAGTTGGTCATGCAACAGATTTGGAAAGGCTTGCTGCTATTGGGTGTGAAGGCGTTTTAGCGTTGGTGTGTGATAGTACCAATGTTATAAAGCAGGGGGAGTCTCAGTCTGAGGCGCAAGTGCGACAGAGTATGATCGAGTTAATTAAGAGTTTAAAAGGGCGTATTGCTGTTACGTGTTTTGCCTCTAATGTTGCACGATTAGAAACAATTGCGCTAGCAGCACAGATTGTAGGGCGGAAGGTCGTT
>JAZLEM010000104.1:0-4969 GCA_045615245.1 Acetobacter sp.
CACCTCGAGATAAACGAACATATAGCGTCTCAGGCGCACCAAAAACAGAACTCGGCATAACTAGCGTCTGTAAACGCGTCGCCTTCAAAAAAAATCCCATCATCTACTTGTCTTATTGATTTTTAAGTTTAAGGATGCAATTTGAGAGGTCGTTGATAGTGTGGATATCAGCGAGTTTATCGAGAGGTATGGAGACGTCGAGAGTATCTTCGACGTCCATGAGGAAGTTCATGATAGCGAGAGAGTCGAAGGCGAGGTCTTCCATGATTTTGTGATTTCCGTTGACATCGCGGGGTATTTTTGGGTTTTTTAGGAGTTTTTGGATGATGAGAGCGGTGATATCTTCGGCGGTTGTGTTCATAGTTTTATCTCTTATTGTGGTTGAGTGAGGAGTTTTTATTTTACGTGAGGAAGAGGTTTTTGGCTAGTTTTAGGTTGATGAGGTGGGATTTTTTGAGAAGGTATTATTGAGGTAGAGGGAGCGTGCTTGACTGCGGATGAGTTTTCCTGATGATGTTCTTGGCAGCGAGTGGGGTGGGATGAGCACGACGTGTACGTTAAGTCCGTGGAGTTTATGGAAGAGGGCTTTGGCTTCTGTTTGTAATTCTTCTCGTGCGGTTGGGTCTGAGAGGCGGCATTGGATGAGAGCGATGATTGTTTCTTCTTGTTCTGTTTCTATGGAGAAGACGGCGACATCGTGGCTACGCAAGTTTGGGATGTAGGTTTCGAGTGCCCATTCGAGGTCTTGGGGCCAGATATTTCGACCGTTGATGATGATGAGGTCTTTCGCGCGTCCTGTGACGACGACTTGGTTCTTTTGTTTATAGCCTAAATCGCCGGTATTGAGCCAGTGGTGTGTATCGAATACGCGTTGTGTTTCTTGGTCTTGTTGGAAGTAACCACGCATGAGGCTAGGACCTCTGACGTGGATGGTGCCGACATGTTTATCGGGTAGTGGGTTACCGTTTGTATCGCGTATTTCTATTTCGTGATGGGGCAGAGCTGTGCCGCAGAGGGCGAAGGTTCTTTGGGCTGTTTCTGGGTTTTGGGGAGGGCGAGCAATATGGTATTGTTCCATGTATGGGAGGTCGACGGTATCGGTTTGGAGCCCTTGGTTGAGGGGGGCGAAGCTGATCGCGAGGGTTGCTTCTGCCATACCATAGCTAGCGACGAAAGCGTTAGGGTTGAAGCCGACGGGTTGGAAGTGTTGGGCGAAGTGTGTGAGGATATTGGGGCGGATCATATCGCCACCAATACCGGCGACGCGCCAACAGGAGAGGTCGAGTTCTGGGGAGGCTGGTCGACGGGTGCAGAGGTCATAGCCGAAGGGGGGAGCGTAGGCTAATGTGCCACGGTTTCGGCTGATGAGGTCTAGCCAAATGTGAGGGCGTCGGGCAAATTCGCGGGTGGGCATGAGGTCGACGGTGAGTTGGCACGTGAGAGGGGTGAGGAAGAAGCCGACAAGTCCCATATCATGATAGAACGGCAACCAGGAGACGCAGCGGTCACCTGTTTCTTTGACTTGGAGCCCGTCGCGTGCAATAGCGGCGGCGTTAGCCATGCCCGATTGGTGGGTGATACAAACGCCCATAGGGAAACGGGTGCTTCCCGAGGAGAATTGAAGGTAAGAGAGGGCATTAGATTGGAGTGTAGGCAGAGGGAGATGAGGCACTGGGAGGTTCATTAACTCTTGAGGGGAACCGGAGAAAGCAAGAGTTAAGCCGTTGACAATATCTTGAGACCAGCTTTCTATGACGTTAGGGATGATGACGGCGCGGGCTTGGGCGGTGTTGATCATACCGCGGATAATAGCGAGGTAGGCGTCTTTACTGCCGAAAGCCATGGGCAGAGGCAGAGGGGCAACAACAAGTCCAGCATATTGGCAAGCAAAGAAAATACGGGCAAAATCGCCGTCATTTTCGGCAATTAAGGTGACCCGATCGCCAGGTTTTAACCCTACACCGAGTAAACGTTGCGCTGTTTCTATGGCTTGGGTGCGCAGAACGCGATAAGGTAGAGCTTCGAGAAGAACCCCTTTACCGGAATAGATATTGATGCCGGCTGTTCCTTGGGCCGCATAATCAAGGGCTTCGGCAAACGTAGCAAAATCGCCATAACGGCGGGGTTGTCCAGAAGCTGTAGGTACAGGCTGTAAGTGTGGTTCTGAAGTAAAAGATGTTGTCATAGGTGTCATCGTCTTTGGGGTCGTTTACGTGAGGGGCGTATGGGTCTTCTTTTGGAGAAAATCAACAATAGCTTTAGCGCCGATAGGCGCTGTAGGTTGGTTTAAGGAGAGGCTGAAAGTCTCTTGGATATAGTTTTCTTGTTGTTGAGCGAAATTATGGTGTGTGAGGAAGGCTTGTTGGATATCGTTCTCGAGGGTATCGATATTATCACGGACAAGACCAAGTGTCCAAAAAAGGTAATTTTCGTTTTGTTGCCATTGCGCATTATGGGCGTTAAGAAAAAGGCAAGGGCGCGGGGTAATGAGAAACTCTGCCACTTGTGAGCTGACATCACCGATATAGAGGTCGGCGGCATTGGTGTAGGTCATATCAATACTATAATGGCTGCCTGGGTCAATGAGCATATGGTCATAACGCGCAAATTGTTGAATAAGGGCGCGGGCTTGGGCTTTATGGCGATGAAAAAGGCGGTAATGGGGGGCAAAAATTAAATTATAGCGGTCTTGATGGGCAAAATACTCAAGAATAGCCCAACCAAAGCGTTTCCAAGAGGACAGTCGTGAAACAAAGTGAGGGTTATACAAAAGAGTGGGGCGATCATTCGCAAAGAGTTTGGGCACAGGGCGTTGTTGTTGGATTGTGCGCACAATATCAAATTTAGCGTAAACGCCGGTATGGTAATCGCCACGACGGATAGAGTGGTTTGTTAGAAAGCGTTGTTCTTGTTTATGTCCTGCCATCAGAATGTAATCAAAGTGGAGGGCACTTTGGGAAAAGCCAACGTCACGATCGCCTGCGCCGTGCATGGTCCAAATCAGGGCTGGGCTTTGCACACCAAAGCGACGCAAATACAGCGATGTTTCTTCGGTTACAACAATCCCATCAAAAGAAGAAAAATAATGCCTATTCAAAAATAAACATATCACGCGTGAAAGCGGTGTTTGTCCGTAGCGTTCAATATTTGTGCGTAAAAATTTGGGCAAGTATAAAAGATCAAAAGAAACATGCGCTCGAGGATAATACGCCGCTAAAGAACGAACAAAACGCAGATGTGTTTCAGTCATACACGCTAAACGAACTTCAATCTCAGGATAACGCCGCGCAATCTCCATAGCTATGGGAAGAGAATGAAACGTTTGATGTATTTGAGCAATATAAGAAAAAACAATACGCACTTTAATTACTTATACTTTATAAGATCGCATAACATAAAAGGATAAAAACTTAAAAAATCAACAAAAAAGATTTCTTAAAAAAGAATTACAATAGATAAAACCGGAAAAACATTTACCACATCAACACTCTAAAGTAAAGAAAACTCTTAATAACCATACATTACTCATACATAAAATACCCAATAAATACTACTTTACGCTGTAAGATTATGCTAATAATTAAAGGTGGAGTTAAAATTTCAAAAAAAAGCAAAGAGAAATAAAGATAGATTAAATAAAGATAAATGAGAGGGGAGTTTTATGAGTCAAACAATCAAAGCAGCGTGTACGTTTAACCCCATTATTCGTGACTATAAACCCAATGAAGGGGTAAAGAGTTTTGACGATTTCTTAAAAAATAAAGACAACGCCGACTACGCGAAGGATTTTTTCGCCCATAATTACATGACAGGGGGCATGCAAACACTTTTTCATGAGTGTTTATTGCGGCTTTCCGGTAAGTCAGACCAAGCAGTTTTTGAACTGACCCAAGCCATGGGCGGCGGTAAAACGCATATGATGTTGGCTTTGGCGTGGTTAGCCTATGCGCCGGACCAACGCCCTTATGTGCTTAAGCCCTCGTTGTTAGAGCGGGTTGATTTTGACAAGGCAAACCTTGCCCTCTATACAGGGCGTAATAGCGGGGGAGGCGGTTTTGTGTGGCAAAATATTGCCGCACAACTCGCTCACTCGCCGGAGAAAGAAAAAGCCATTGAACCCTATTATGTCAATGGACCAAAAGGCGTGGGTGCCGAAGTGTGGAAAGATATTATCGGCGATACGCCCACCCTCATTTTATTAGATGAATTACCGCCTTATTTAGAATATGCCTGTACGCAGTCGTACGGACAAGGCACATTAGCCGATATTGTTGTTTATAGCTTGGCGAATCTCATGACAGCCGCGATGGAATTGCCCCGCTGTGCGGTTGTTTTGGCAAATCTTTCGGGGAGCTATAAAAAGCCAACGGATCGCTTAAGGGAAGCCATTTCAAATCTTTCACAAGAAACGCGCCGTTCGGCGATGACCATTACCCCCGTTGAATTGTCGGGCAATGAAATTTACGAAATTCTCAAAAAACGTTTCATTCAAACATTACCTGATGAGCCAACCATCACCGCTATTGCCAAAAGCTACGAAGCCGTGCTCGAAAAAGCTAAACGCGCGGGGTATATCACAGCAAGCACGCTTGAAAACATTGCCGATCAAATTAAAGAAACCTACCCCTTTCACCCCTCGTTTAAGCATATTGTTGCCCTTTTTAAGGAAAATGAAACTTTTCGGCAAACACGCGGGCTTATGGAGTTTACGGCACGCCTCTTCAAAAGCATAGATGAACGAAAAACCGATGATGTTTTTCTCATAGGTACGCAATATCTCAACCTCAATGATGAGTCAGTACGCGATCAAATTACCAGAATTGCGCGCACGTTAGATCATCCGATGACGAAAGATATTGCAGATTCTGGTAAATCGACGGCAGAAATCATTGATAAAGAATTAGGGGGTGATTTTGCCCAACAAATTATGGCGTTGCTTTTATCGTCGAGAAGTCGGATCGTAGCCATG
>JAZLEM010000105.1:0-18220 GCA_045615245.1 Acetobacter sp.
ATCGGGGCAGGCGCTTCGTGGATGGCAGGAGGAATGTTAGCCCCGTGGTGTGAAGCAGAATCGGCACCTTACGAGGTAACAGTTAAGGCTGTTGAGTCTATGGCATGGTGGAAAGAGCATGTTCCCCATGTGGTTTGTGAGGGAAGTCTTGTTCTTGCCCCTGCACGCGATAAAGGTGATTTAATCCAATTTGGGCGTAAAACCTCTCATTTTAGAGAAGTTTGTGCCGAAGAAATTGCCGCGATGGAGCCAGATCTTGCGGGACGTTTTTATAGAGGATTATTTTTTCCAGATGAAAGCCATATCAACCCGCGTGAGGCACTGTCTGCATTATTAGAGCGTTTTATTAGTTTAGGCGGGCAAGTTTGTTTTGATGAAGTTTCTGCCCCTACAGAGTCTTTATTTGATTGGGTTATCGTTTGTACAGGGCTTGATGATCGCCAGCACCACCCAACGCTACGCGGTGTTCGGGGAGAAATGTTGTATTTACGGTGTTATGATATCACCTTACACCGATCAATACGTATGCTTCATCCGCGTATCCCCATTTATATAGTGCCACGGGATAACCATGTTTTTATGGTGGGGGCTACCATGGTTGAGAGCGAAGAAGATGGGGGTATGAGTGTGCGTTCTATGATGGAGCTTCTCAACGCGGCATGGGCTTTACATCCCGCTTTTGCCGAAGCTGAAATCCTTGAATTAGGGGTTGGCGTGCGCCCTTCATATCCCGATAACGTGCCACGCGTGGTGCAAAAAGGACGGTTTCTTTCTATTAACGGTATGTATCGACATGGCTTCTTATTAGCCCCTGCTCTTGCACGCGAAGTGGCAGAAATTATTTGTCTACGCGAAATAGCGGAGAATACAGGAAGAGGGTAAAGAACGTGAGATTGTTATGAGCCGTGAAGTTTAGAAAAGGGAAAAACAAGGATGATAACGGTTTTTGTGAATGATGAAACACAGACGGTTTCAGCTACAACAGTGGCGGCTTTGCTTGATGAACTTGGCTACGGGGACGCACGCGTTGCAACGGCATTAAATGGCGTTTTTATCCCCGTAACAGAGCGGGCTAAAGCTCGTTTGGTCAATGGTGCTAAAGTGGAAGTGGTCGCCCCTATGCAGGGAGGATGACATGGCGTTAAGTGAGACTCTATCGATAGATTCTCTTTTTGTGGAACGTTTATTTTACGGTTATAGGCTAACATCCCCTCTTATGTTGGGGACGGCACAATATCCTTCTCCCGATATTTTAAAACAAGCTGTAATTGCAGCAAAGCCCGGAGTTATTACAGTCTCTTTAAGGCGAGAGGGGGCACGACAGCGAGCAGGGCAAGCGTTTTGGTCTTTAATTCAAGAGTTGTCGGTTCCTATACTGCCCAATACGGCAGGTTGTTATACGGCAAAAGAAGCTGTAACAACGGCTCATATGGCACGCGAAGTATTTCAAACAGAGTGGATTAAACTCGAAGTTATAGGCGAACAAGATACTTTACAGCCCGATGTTTTTGGCTTGGTTGAAGCCACGCGTATTTTATCGGAAGAAGGTTTTAAGGTTTTCCCCTATACAACAGAAGATCTTGTTGTTGCCGAAAAACTTCTTGCTGCAGGGTGCGAAGTGCTAATGCCATGGGGTGCCCCTATTGGTTCAGGAAAAGGGCTGAATAATCTTTTTGGGTTACGGGCTCTACGTGCCCATTTTCCTGATATCCCATTAGTGGTTGATGCGGGGGTCGGTGTGCCTTCCCATGCTGCGCAGGCATTGGAATTAGGGTATGACGCGGTGTTGATCAATACAGCTGTTGCCCGGGCGGGAGACCCTGTTCGTATGGCGCGTGCTTTTGCTTTGGCAGCGCAAGCGGGAGTGCTTGCCCATCGGGCTGATCCGATCGAATCGCGTGATATGGCTGTACCCTCAACCCCTGTTGTGGGAAAGGCATTTTTAGAATGACGGATTCTTCTTTGCCACAAGCTATATATCCCATTGTGGATGCTGCTTTTTGGGTTGATCGACTCGGGCGGGCAGGGGCGCGTTTTATACAGCTTCGCTTAAAAGAGAAATCGATACCGATTCTTCTTTCAGAAATTCGGCAAGCTCGTCGTTTTGCTCAACAATGGGGTGTGTGTTTAGTTCTTAATGATTATTGGCAAATTGCTTTAGACGAAGGGATTTGCCATGTGCATCTTGGTCAGGAAGATCTAGATACAGCAGATCTGACAGCCCTTCACGCACATAAAATACAGCTGGGGGTGAGTACTCATAGCCATGAAGAGCTTGATCGTGCTTTAGCCTGCAGACCGTACTACGTGGCACTTGGTCCTATCTGGGAAACACGGCTTAAAAAAATGGCTTTTGGTCCACAGGGGATAGAACGTTTAACGGAGTGGAAAAAACGTATAGACAAACTTCCTCTTGTCGCTATTGGTGGCATTACCCTTGCGAGGGTAAAATCTTGCTTAGACGCAGGGGCGGATTGTGTTTCGGCTGTTTCTGATTTTATTCTTCACCCTGATCCAGAGTCACAAGTCACGGCATGGCTTGCGGCGGCACAACAGACCGTAAAACAGACTCGTGAAAATAGAAAAAACGCTTAAGCTTTTTTATTGGGAAATTTGGAAAGTGAAAAATTAAGGAAAAAGAACTTTTTGTACAGCTTGTCGCAAAGCAGGTAAAACAGTGTTTCTAAATTCAGGTGTGAGTCGTTCCCATTGTCCTGTACGCCATGAGGGGTGAGGCAGGGGGAAATACCCCATGGGGAGAAATTCTTGAAAGCGGAGGGTACGCTCAAAAGTGCGACCTTTGCCTAAAACGTGATTTTGTGCATAGGAACCAACGAGAAGGGTTAATTGAATATCAGGCATGAAGGCTAATAAATGTTGACGCCATAGGTCTGCACACAGAGACGGCGGTGGACGGTCACCCCCTTGGGGGAGGGTGCCCGGATAACAAAAAGCCATAGGGACAAAGGCAATAAGGTGAGAGTGGTAAAAAAGTTCTGTATCCATTGCAAGCCAGTCACGGAGACGTTTGCCAGACGCATCATTAAAAGGAATACCCGTCTCGTGGACGCGTCGTCCGGGTGCTTGTCCTGTAATAAGTAATCGAGCATGTGGAAAAGCATAGACCACAGGTTTTGGCGGTAACGGAAGAAGAGACGCACACGCATGACAAGCCTTAATCATGTCGAGCGTGTCTGAAAGGGGGTTGTTTGAAAGGGGTGTTTGTGTGTTATTTTTGTCCATTTTTTCTCCCATTATCAAGGGGTACTTATGTTCTCAGTGGCTACTGGTGGTTAGAACGTATGAAAGGAAAAATAAGATTTTAATTTAATGTTTGAAGTGTGGTGAAAAATGCTGATTTGATCCGTTGGATCATTTCTTAAACGAAACATTAAGCGACACTAAGGGAAAAACACTATAAGATAACTCATCGTGTAGATATATAGATTTATAGGGGTAAAAGTCTCTATAAAAATTACTATGTGGGAAGAAGCATAGAGAATTTGATAAAGAGAGAGAAATATAGATAAAGATAGAGTGGTGTAAAAACGTTGAGGATATTGTCAAAAGCTGTTACAATTCAAATTAGAGGGTAATAACAAGGTAACAAGCCCTATTGTTTTACTCTGCTTTTGTGTTTTTTTAAGACTGTGGAGTAGTCAATTATGTCATTTAATCAGAATTATCGTTCTCCTGCTACGGTGGGGTGGGGTGAGCATGCGCAACAACTAGATGTAGGGTTACGCAATTATATGTTGCGCGTTTATAATTGGATGGCCTCAGGCTTGCTCTTAACCTGTATTGTAGCCTATGCTATTGCAAATACAACCTTAAGTAATGTTTTTTTCAAAACGGTTATAACACCTGATGGTATTGTACCACAGCCGACGGTACTGGGGAATCTGGCTATACTTTCTCCGTTAGCTTTTGTTCTTGTTTTGTCATTTGGTGTGAATAAACTCTCGTTACAATCGGCACAGGCGTTGTTTTGGACTTTTTGCGTCTCTATGGGCGCGAGTATGGCAAGCCTCTTTGTAGCATATACGGGGACGTCTATTGTTCGGGTATTTTTAATAACATCTTGTATGTTTGCTGCAATGTCTTTATACGGCTATGTGACAAAAGCGAATTTGTTACGGTTTGGATCATTTTTAATGATGGGTCTGATAGGGCTTATCATTGCTATGGTTGTAAACATTTTTTTGAAAAGTGCCACGGTTTACTATATCTATAGTATTATTGGTGTTGGTCTCTTTACTGTTTTTACGGCTTTTGATTCACAGCGTATTCGTGTAACCTATACGCAATTGTCGGCTTATGCAGGGCAGGAAATGCTTGCGAAAAACAGTATTTACGATGCATTGAGTTTATATCTCAACTTTATTAATCTGTTTCAGTTCCTCATACAGTTTATAGGTGTGAGGAATTCTGGCGAGTAATTTTTTGTTTTTTATGTTTGTTCCAGCGAAGCCTTACCCTGTAATAGGGTGAGGCTTTGTGTTAGGAGCATTTTTTCTATATTTATTTAATTAAATTAAAGAGGAAAAGCCTAAACAACTCTAAAAAGCCTCCTCACAAGGAAATATAGTATTTGACTTATTTTGTGCTTTGTTATTTTGCTTTATTAAGCAAGGCTGACTTCTTTAGCAGGATTAAGGTGGGATTATAAAAGTAATAAGAGATGATTAAAGAAGAAAAATTATTTTTAGTCGCATAGTGTGAGAGTCTGCTACAACAATTCAAAGTCTGACGTCTGCGGTTTAGAAAGATCTTCGACCGATTTAGGGATCAACCTCATACACTCACGAGCTAAATTGAAAAAAAACCTTTAAAATGGCGTTTGATCTCTTAAAGTTCTTGCAAAATCGGTTTTGAATAAAAATAACAGAATAAAAACTGTCTTCTCTCATGATTCAAACTTAACTTTTGTAGGTTAAGAAATTTTTAAGAGAATAATAAGAAAAAGTATAAAAATATTTAAAAAACTTGGACAATTAAGAAATACAAAATAAACAAGAATCATAAAACGGAAGGGGATAGTAAAAAGATCCCCTTCTCTTCTTTAAGAGAGGAAAAAACAAACAATACAGGTTAAATATAACTTTGGTGAAAGTATTTTACTCTTGATGAGGTTTATCAGAAAGTAAAGCTGTTTTGTTTGGGCGGTTGTTCCATTCTTGCGCATCAGCTGGTGGTGTACCTTTTTGGGTAATATTAGGCCACAGAGCAGCATATTTTGCGTTAATTTCTATCCAAGCTGAAGCACGGTCATCACTGTCAGGGAGAATTGCTTCAGCGGGACATTCTGGTTCGCAAACACCGCAGTCAATACATTCATCGGGATTGATAACGAGAAAATTCTCGCCTGCATAGAAGCAATCAACAGGACAAACTTCTACACAGTCCATAAATTTGCAACGAATACAGTTCTCGGTGACCACGTAGGTCATGATTATCTCCGAAAGTTATTAAAGAGTATAAAGTGTAAAGATGTGTCAGTAACACATAAACGAGGAATAAAAAAGAGTAGAGATCTAAAAACTCTTCCTCTAAAGTGAATCAATTCTAAAGAAATTTTTGATAAAAAACAACTTATTTATCACTTTTTGATCAAGAGAAAATATGTCAAGAAATATCGTGGAAAAATAATGTTTAAATAATTGGGAGATTTCTCTTGGTCAAGTTTTGTAGTATGTAGCATGACATACTGCCAGATCTGATAAGAATGTTTCGGTAGGATATATATAGTTCTGTGAAAGAGGCTATGGGTGAGTTTGTTATTGTTGTTTGGCTGTTGTTGTTGTCTTTCTAATAGGAAGGAAATATTGCTAAGGAATAGAAGGAAAAAGCGTTGTAACGTGTTTTATATTGAGCCAAAAAGGTGTACGATGTCTTTAGACAAGGAGACAATAACGCCAACAGGAGAAAAGAGTTTATGGCTGCACGTGATTTGAAAAACTTATCTTATTCTCACTACTCTGATTGTTTGAGTGTTGGCAATCTGTGTCAGGCACAACATAAAGTATATGCGGTGCGCGCTTCTGAATGGAAGGAGCGGATTGCGTCACAAGCGGGGGAAAAAGCGGTTGTTTTCGCCGAAGCATGTGGTTTTTCTGCTCAACCAGGGCAAACATTATTATTTGCTGATGAGAGAGATCAGTTACATGCTCTATTAGGTATTCCTGAGCAATCTGTGCGTGACCCTTATGTTTTTGGGGTTTTACCACGGGTTTTACCAAAAGGGGATTGGGGGGTTGATATACCAAAAGATGTCTCGAAAGACGACGTTCTTTTAGGGTTTTGTTTAGGGGCTTATCACTATACGTTGAAGGCGGAGTCCAAAATAACAGGGCCACGTTTGCTCATACACAAAAAGGAAAAAGAGAGTCTTGCCTATAATATGGTGCAGTCTTTTTGGCTTGCACGTGATTTGATTAATGCGCCTGCTAATATTCTTGGTCCATTAGAGCTGGCACAACAAGCTCGCCTTGCCCTTAAGTCTTTTGGGGCTGAAGTAGAGATTATTCAGGGATCAGCGTTAACAAAAGCCTATCCATTAGTGGCACATGTAGGACATGGCTCTTCGCGTAAGCCTTGCGTGGTGGTCGTACGCTGGTGTAGCGAAAAAGCCAATAAAGCGTCACCTATGCTTTCATTGGTTGGAAAAGGAGTTTGCTTTGATAGTGGAGGGTATGATCTTAAATCATCTTCAGCTATGTTACGGATGAAAAAAGATATGGGGGGTGCAGCAACGGTTTTGGCTTTGGCGCGCCTTATTATGGCGCAAAATTTACCAATTCGTTTGGAATTACGATTAGGATGTGTTGAAAACAGTGTATCGGGTAAGGCTATGCGCCCGTTAGATGTGGTTACAAGTCGTGCGGGTTTAAGTGTTGAAATTGGCAATACAGATGCCGAAGGGCGGCTTGTTTTGGCAGATTTGTTGTATGAAGCAGCAGAAGAAAAGCCAGATTTGTTGCTTGACATCGCTACGTTAACAGGGGCAGCACGCATAGCGTTAGGTCCTGATTTGCCGGCTCTTTTTTGTCGTGATGATGACATCGCTTCTGTTTTTTATGAAGCATCTGTATTAGAAGCAGATCCATTATGGCGTTTACCGTTGTGGTCTGGGTATGATCAGTGGTTAGAAAGTGCAGTTGCGGATATAAGCAATGTTTCAAGCCGTCCCATGGCCGGTGCGATAACAGCGGGGTTATTTCTTGGGCGTTTTGTGCAATCGGAGCAAAAATGGGTACATATCGATAGTTACGCATGGAATGACTCAAACCGTCCAGCAAGACCAGAAGGAGGCGATGCTCCTAGCCTTCGCGCTGTTTTTAAGGCTGTGTGTATGCTATTGCTGAAGTATGAAGAATAATACAATAAACCATTGGATGGGTGAGTATTGGATGATGATGTAAAAGAAAAACCCTATTCTTTAAAGAATAGGGCTTTTCTACAAGCTTAACGTGTTGTGTTTATATTACTGCTTCGCTTTCTCTTTAACCAATTTGGAAATCGTAGTGGATGGGGTTAAGATCGCGAGGGGATTTGATTTTTGCAGTGGATTGGTTGCTTTTGAAGTTTATGAGAGATGATGGATTCCGTTTTGTTGCGACGTTCGTTTCTCGACTATAGAGAGAAGTACAAGTGTCGGGAAGAAACTCAAGAAATTAAATAGGACAATAACAAAAAAACAAAAATCAAAAAAGTAAGTATCTATGCGGAAGATTTTTAGGGAGAGGTTAGGTTTCCGTATGGGACTTAATAGAAATTTCAGGCAGTGATTCACGTGTTGACTCGCCACCACGAGGGCGTGTAGGAGGTAGCATTTGTCCTGTTACGGCGTAGTAAACACGTTCGGCGATATTGGTTGCATGATCTCCAATGCGTTCCAGATTTTTAGCAATAACAAATAAATGAATACAAATGCCTATATGGCGTGGGGTTTCCATCATATAGGTGACGAGTTCACGGAACATCGTTGTGTAGAGATCATCAATAAGGGTATCAGAATGCCATACCTCTTTGGCAAGTTCAGCATCATTATTGACCATTGCGGTAATCGTACGGTGAAGGTTTTCTTCAACCATACGTCCCATTGCACGTAAGGCACTAAATGAAAAACTGTCATCAAGCGGTGTAGCTTTGCGTGAACGGTGGGCGATACTCGCAGCATAATCCCCAATACGTTCCAGATCGCTACTCATTTTCAAGGCAGCAACAATCATGCGTAAATCAGAAGCCATGGGAGCGCGTAATGCCAAAATACGTATACCTAAACTTTCAACATGGCGTTCAAGTGCATCAACATGCCGATCAAGGGCAGAAGCTTCATAAGCCGCGTGTTCATCTTGATCGACAACAGCGGTAATTGCTAGAGTCGTCTGTTGTTTAACAAGCTCCCCCATATGCGCCATAATAGCACGTAGGCTTTCAAGTTCTTGATCGTATCGGGTAATTGTATGTTGTGGCATTTTTATTATCCATTTATATCAATTAAAGGCTCTTATTAAGCAAATGTAAGGGTATTTAACGTTTATTTTAACCAAAACGACCTGTAATATAGTCTTGTGTTTGTTGTTCCTTAGGGGCAGTAAACATACGTAACGTGCTATCAACTTCGATTAAACGTCCCATATAAAAAAAGGCGACTTGATCAGCACAGCGAGCGGCTTGTTGCATATTATGCGTTACAATAACAATGGTAAACTCCGTTTTTAATTCATCAAGAAGTTCTTCAATTCTGGCGGTTGAAATGGGGTCTAGAGCTGACGTTGGCTCATCAAGTAAAATAACTTCTGGTCGAATAGCAATAGTACGGGCAATACACAAACGTTGTTGTTGACCACCTGACATTGTCGTAGCCGAACTATGTAAACGGTTTTGTACTTCAGACCAAAGTGCAACGCGGCGGAGTGCATCTTCAACGCGTCCATCAAGTTCTGAACGTGGAATACGTTCATGGAGGCGAATACCAAAAGCGATATTTTCATAAATGGACATAGGAAAAGGAGTTGGTTTTTGAAAAACCATTCCCACACGTGAACGTAATTCATTGAGGTCGATATCTGCGGCAAGAATGTTTTTTCCGTCAAATAAAACTTCTCCCGTTGCGCGTTGATCTGGGTAGAGGTCATACATACGGTTAAGAACACGCAGTAGCGTTGATTTTCCACATCCCGAGGGACCAATCATGCCCGTTACACTTTTTAGAGGAAAATTAAGTGAAATATGATGTAAGGCATGAGTGCTGCCGTAATAGAAGTTAAGATCTTTGACTTCTAAAACAGGAGGGGTATTTACCTGTTGATCGACTAACGTGTTGTGTAGAGCAGAAACTTCTGTAAACGTATGAAATTCTGTTTTAACTGTGCTTTGATGTGCAGGATTTTGTTGAGATTGAGGTACAGGAGAGGAAGGGGAGTGTGTTTTTTCTGGAAGAGAAGAAAAAGGTATTTTGGGAGGTGGGCTCTGTTGAGCGTTGTTACTAGCGCTATTATGTAAAAAAGATTCTTTTACAGAAGCTTGTGAGAGCGTACGCCATGAAAGATTCTCTTGGAGAGATGTTTGTGGAGAGAAGTTTCGCAGAGAAACTTCTCGAGGCTCCTCCAAACTATGTTGAGAAGGCTCTTGTAAAGACTCCTGAACGGGACGAATGGTTAAGCTCATAAGCGACCTTTGCGGGTTCCTATCCGTACAACAATATTAATAACAAGAACAGTGGCAGTAATCAATAAAGCACCGTTCCATGCTTCTTGCATCCAATCTTGATAAGCAGACCCTGCGTATTCATAAATTGCGAGTGTTACACTCGCCATAGGTTGCCTCATATCGAGTGAGAATTTGGAATTACCAAGTGAGGTAAAGAGTAAAGGTGCAGTTTCTCCTGCAATACGGGCAAGAGCTAAAAGAATACCAGTGATAATCCCACTTTTGGCAGCGCGAAGGCAAATAAAGAGCGTTACACGCCACTGAGGTAAGCCAAGAGCAATACCGGCCTCTCGGACAGAAGCAGGAACAAGGTGTAACATATTTTCAGTGGTGCGAACAATAATCGGCATCGCGAGAATAGCCAGTGAAAGACTACCTGCAAAACCAGAGAAATGTTGCAACGGGGCGACCATAATTAAATAAACAAAAAGACCTACAAGAATAGACGGTACCGATAATAACATATCAGAGACAAATCTTACTGTACGAGCAAGTGTACTTTGTCCACCATATTCTGCGAGATAAACACCTGTAAGCAAACCGGCGGGAGTCGCTAACAAAAGCGCAAGTCCTACTTGGAGTATGCTGCCAATAATGGCGTTTGCAAGCCCGCCGTTTTGATTGGGTGCTTTCATAGAATGAGTAAAGAGGTGAAGGGTAAAGCCGGGTAAACCGTTATAAAGTAATGTCCATAAAAGAGAGCCCAAAAAAAACAAAACAAGCGATGTTGCGCCCCAACTCAATATGGTTGCGATACGGTCAATAAAACGACGACGTTTTGTTAAAGAAAGAGGGTGTTCAGACCGGATAGGTCGTATGGATAAAGGAGTGGCGGTCGGCATATCTAAGAATACCTTTTATTGATACTTATCGACATTGTGCCACAGAGTTACGTGTGAGAAACCAGCGTGAACACCAAAGAGTAAAAAACGAAATTACCATAAGAATAGCTCCTAACGCTAACAGTGAGGCGAGTTTAAGACTCCCTGTAGGGCTTTCTGGAAATTCTAGAGCAATAAGCGAAGCAATAGAATTAGTTGGCGCAAAGAGTGACCAACTAATATGGTTATGATCGCCAATAACAAAAGTAACAGCCATTGTTTCTCCCATAGCGCGTCCCATGCCAAGCACAATGCTACCGATAAATCCTTCGCGTGAATAAGGTAACATAATATAGCGGACAACTTCCCAACGTGTAGCCCCAATACCATAGCCACTTTCACGCAGTACAGATGGAATTGCCGTAAAGACGTCGCACATGACGGCAGTGATCGAAGGGGTAATCATGATGGCTAAAACAAAGGCTGTTGTAAGAAGTCCAGTACCGAAGTGAGGTCCCGCAACGAAAGCTGAAAAAAGAGGGAGAGAGCCAAAAAGCCATTGGGCAAGGGGGTGCACAACATGGGCAATAATAGGAACAACGACCAAAACACCCCACATGCCAAAAATAATTGAAGGGATAGCCGCGAGCAGTTGTATGGCCATACTGACCACAGAAAAAAGCCGTGGAGGGGCAATCATTGTGAGCCAAAATGTTGTGCCAAAAGCGAGGGGAATAGCAATGAACATAGCTAACACACTACTCGCGAGTGTGCCAAACAAGGGTGAAGCGGCTCCGAATTGTTGTGTTACGGGGTTCCAAACATTGGTAATAAGAAAACGTGGACCAAAAACAGCAAAAGCTTTCCAACCACCGGTAGCCATGACAATAGTAATTGCCAAAACGATAGCAAGCGTAATACAACTTGTTGTCACGGTTAGCCAACGAAAAAAAGGATCTACCTTTCTGTGTTGTAATCTTACAGAAAGAGAATGTATCACAACAACCTACCAAGTTTTCCAAATGTGTTTTGCAAAAATACCCATCTCAAGTCGCTGCTGTGAATGTTGTTTAAAAAAACATAAAAATGAACAGTAAAATGAAACAAATGAAGTAAGTACTTAAAGATTTTATGAAAGATTCTAGCGTATATCGTGGGCCTATGAAAAAGATTATAAAGGGAAGAATTATTGCTTACGCATAGTATTAACCACTGTGGAAGAAAGAACCTTTCTTCTTTCAAGGGTAGGCGCAAAAGCGATCTTTTTATTGGTGTTATATCGGTTGATCGCGTAAAGAACCAAAATCGTTGTAGGGAGTCCAAAGGGTTTTCCAATAGTAAAAAAGATAAACTATGGTACGATAAAAGATATAAACCAACATATGTTAGTATTTTAATTCTTGTGTCATGACTTTCTAAAGAATTTCTAACTAATTAAGCAGGGTGCTAGAAAATTAGTAAAGAGTCAATATGATTTGTTTGCTCTGTTCTTTTCTTTGAAAACCTCGTTGTTTTAGGGGGGGGGAGGATGTGAAAATTAAGGGGTAAAGATAAAACAGATAAAATAGAGATGTTGTGCCAATATGTGTCTAAATTGTTAAATTTAAATAAATATATCAGGTATTTTCGACCATAAGACCATAAAGGGAAAAGAAAAATGGTTCATTATCGTTCACGTACCACAACACATGGGAGAAATATGGCAGGGGCACGGAGTTTATGGCGTGCAACAGGATTAAAAGATTCTGATTTTGGTAAGCCTATTATTGCCGTGGCAAATTCTTTTACACAATTTGTGCCGGGCCATGTTCATCTTAAGGAGCTTGGTCAGCTTGTGTGCCAGGTTATTACCCAAGCAGGAGGAATCGGACGAGAATTTAATACGATTGCCATAGACGATGGGATTGCAATGGGGCATAGCGGCATGTTATACAGCCTTCCCTCGCGTGAATTGATTGCCGATGCGGTTGAGTATATGGTTAATGCCCATTGTGCCGATGCGCTTGTGTGTATCAGTAACTGTGATAAAATCACCCCAGGTATGTTAATGGCAGCTTTACGCCTGAACATTCCAACAATTTTTGTCTCAGGTGGCCCTATGGAAGCGGGCAGAATAGCACCGTCTTCAGCAAAAAAACAAGGGGAAGGACAAGAGGAAAGCGCTCTCTTTCGTCCAATTGACCTTGTAACGTCAATGGTCTCTGCAGCGAATCCGTCGGTAAGTGAGGAAGAATCGTTAACGATAGAACGCTCGGCTTGCCCGACATGTGGGTCATGTTCGGGGATGTTTACGGCAAATTCTATGAATTGTCTGACCGAGGCTTTAGGGCTTTCATTGCCGGGAAATGGCACTCTTATCGCAACGCATAAAGCACGACGCGGTCTTTTTGAGGAAGCAGGGCGTCGTATTGTTGATATGGCACGTCGTTACTATGAGAAAAACGATATAACTGTTCTACCGCGCTATATCGCAAATATGAAGGCTTTTGAAAATGCCATGTCGGTTGATATTGCCATGGGGGGATCAACCAATACGGTATTACATCTATTAGCAGCTGCTTATGAAGGTGAAGTACCTTTTACAATGCAGGATATTGATCGCCTTTCTCGTAAGGTGCCACATTTGTGTAAGGTCTCTCCTTCACATCCAGATGTGCATATGGAAGATGTACACCGTGCTGGTGGTATTCCTGCCATTATGGGGGAATTAGATAGGCTTGGCTTATTACACCGTGATGTGGCGATGGTGCATGCCGCTTCTCTTTCTGAAGCCTTAAAAAAATGGGATATAAGAGGGCATCATCCTGTAGAGGCGGAAGTGGAGCAATTTTTCCGAGCTGCACCGGGTGGGAAGCGAACGACAGAAGCCTTCTCTCAGGAACATTATAGCACAATGTGCGATATTGATGGGAAAACGGGGGCTATTCGTGAAGGTGCATGTGCGTATAACCAAGATGGTGGGCTTGCTGTACTCTATGGCAATCTAGCTGAAGATGGGGCGATTGTTAAAACAGCCGGTGTTGCTGCAGGGTTGGAAATTTTTGCAGGGCCGGCACGTGTCTTTGAAAGTCAAGAGGCTGCTGTGTCGGCGATTCTTGGTGATGCCATTCTTCCTGGTGATGTTGTGTTAATTCGTTACGAAGGACCTCGCGGTGGCCCAGGTATGCAAGAAATGCTTTATCCGACGAGCTATTTAAAGTCAAAAGGTTTGGCTGAAAAATGTGCACTTATTACAGATGGTCGTTTCTCTGGGGGAACTTCTGGGCTTTCCATTGGGCATATTTCTCCCGAAGCAGCGGAAGGGGGGCTTATTGGTCTTGTTGAAGAAGGAGATAGGATTGAAATTGATATTCCGGCACGCACGCTTAAACTCGTGGTGCCTGAAAATGAACTTGCTGTACGGCGTGAGCGGATGAACGCTTGTTCTCATAAAGAGGCGTGGCAACCGAAGCGTCATCGTGTTGTTTCAAAGGCTTTACAGGCGTACGCGCTTTTAACAACGAGTGCAGCGCGTGGCGCTGTAAGGGATATTACACGGTTTCAGGGGTAATATCTTCTAATTTATCAAGGTGGCGTAAACTTGGGAAAAGGATCATCCACAGGCCAGTAATGAGAAGTGTTCCAACACCACCAAGCACAACGGCAGCGGTGGGGTTAAGAAGTTCCGCAAGGATACCACTTTCAAATTCTCCGAGCTGATTGGATGATCCAATAAAAAGTGCGTTAACGGATGAGACTCTCCCGCGCATAGCATCGGGTGTGCCGAGTTGAACGAGAGTGCTGCGGATGACAACACTAATAACATCTGCACCACCCGTAATGACTAATAAGAGAACCGAAAAAGTTATAGAGCGGGAGAAGCCAAAAGCAATGGTCGCTATTCCAAAAATAGTAACAGAAGCAAACATCCACCATCCTGCATGGCGTGTGAGGGGATACCGCGCGTAAATAATTGAAACAAGAAGAGCACCAATACCTGGGGCAGCACGTAACATGCCTAATCCTAGAGGGTCAGAGTGAAGAATATCTGTTGCAAAAATAGGAAGCAGGGCAATAGAACTACCTAATAATACAGCAAATAAATCAAGCGAAATTGCCCCTAACATGGTGGGCTTTTGTCGTAAAAATGCAATACCACCAAGAACAGACGTCATACCAGAAGGGGAAAGAGAGAGGCGTGTTTGGGGTTCAAGTTGTATGAGGGCTGTTGAAAAAAACGCTAATAGAAAACCAATCGCGCAAAGAGAGTAACAAACTCCTGCACCTAATCCATATAAAAGCCCGCCTACTGAAGGTCCTGCAACACAGGCGAATTGAAAAACTGAAGAAGAAAGTGCTGCAGCACGTGGAAAAACAGTAGTGGGGACTAAAGAGGGGAGAAAAGTTTGCTGGGCAGGTCTTTCAAAGGCGCGACATAAACCAAGTATGCCAACAAGAATATAAATTTCGGTTGGGGTCAGTACTTTTATAAATGAGGCATAAGCCATACCAGAGGCGGTCAGTGCTTCAAGTATTTCACAACAAAGCACAATATATTTGCGATTGTAGCGATCAGCAACGTAGCCTGCGTGGAAAACACAGATAAGCATCGGCAGAAATTGAGCTAATCCAACAAATCCTAATGAGGCTGCACTATGGGTGATCGCGTAAATTTGCCAACCAACGGCAACGCCTAAAATTTGGATGGCAAAAGCCGATAAAGCTCGTGCTGAAATAAATGAAAAAAGACCTGGATGTCCAATAAGAGAAGGGGATCGAGGCGTTGTCATATGATTAAAACTACGAATACTTTTTTTACGTATGTTGAGGAGGGGATGTGACGGGAATATGTCTCATAAAGTAAGCATGCATTTTTGCATAACTATATCGCATATTTGTGCATTGTATGGGTGTTGCTTGTACGTTGCGCTTTTGATGTGTAGACAACGAATAAGGAAATCTTTATGCTGTGAAACGTTGATACTGATCAATAGAGCAGAAAACAAATGAAGTTAAAAATTTAGAAAACGATTGTAAAGAAACAAAAAGGGAGAGTCAAAAGAAACTTACTAGCCTATGTAATGGTAAACTATACGCATAGAATACATAGATGAATACATAGATGATGTGGCGCTTGGTTATGACATGATCTAACGGACTTGCTTGTTGCTATGTGGTACGTATAGTAGGGGTAAAAATAGTAGGGGTAAAAAGTAATAAACCTTGAAAAGGTAGTATTTTATTGAAGTTTTGGCTTAAGTATGATGGCAGAATATCCTGTTTTATATGGTATTAAAACGTGTAGTACCGTACGCAAAGCAAAACAATGGTTAGAAGAACACCATATTTCTTTTGTATTTTATGATTATAAAACGCAAGGGATTACGTCTCAACAGATTGAGGTTTGGGCTGCACAAGTGGGATGGAAAACGCTCCTTAACCGTGCTGGGATGACGTTTAGACAGTTATCGGAGGATCAAAAGAAAAACGCTGATAATGAGAGAGAAGCTATTGCTCTTATGGTGCAATATCCCACGTTAATAAAGCGTCCTATTTTGGTTTTTGGTGAAAAAATCTTGGTTGGTTTTAAGCCAGAAAATTATGCCACACTGTTGGGATGTGCTTGAAAAAGAATCATTTTGTCAAAAATATCTCTATTAAATTTTAATTTTGTTCTATTTCGTTTGAGAATGTGGAAGCAGTATTGGATGGCGAATATCGTCGGAGTAAGTGGGGCTGTCGAGAGTTGCTTCTTTAGGTCTATAGATAAGGCTGCGGCGTTGGAGGTCTGCAAACGGGATTTGTTGGTCTAAAAGCCCAAGCGTATACGCAAGACTAGGGGCGTGACCGCTTAACAAAATACGCCAGTGAAGACGCCATAATAAAGGGATATGGGCGTGGGAAAGAATTTCTGTTGTGCAATTGGTGGTTAAGGTGTTGTACCACCGCGGGTGGTCATAGAGGCTTTGAATGGCGTATAAGTAATTAAGGAATAATTGCTTACGAAGAGGTGCCGAGAGTTGAAGAGGGTAAAGATAAACACGTTCTTTACGAATATCTGTTCTGACTCCGATAAGATCGCGTTCATCAGCGACAACATAAAAAAGTTCATAATGATGAAAAAAACCAGCAATGCTTGAATAGGAAAAAGTTTTTTGCCTGCGTGTTTCGACAGAAATCGCTAAATGGCGACCATCTGAAAAACCAAAACTTAAAAAGATGTGGGCAATGGTTGTTCCTTTCCAATAAGAGACAATGAGATCAACAGAGGTAATAGTATTTGGGTCAAAAACAGCATTCGTATAGTATACCGTGTAATCATCGACGGTTTTATAGCGGATATGACGAATGTTGTAGATGTGTACATTGTTGCCTTCAAAAGTAACATGTGCGGGAATAGCATATTCTGCTGCCCAATCACGTGTATTCAGTGGTGGATCGGTTTCATACCAAATGAGAAAACCGACAATAAGACAACTTAAACTTATACGACGTAAAATAGTTTTGGAGATAAAAAGACAACAAAGCAGAGAAATGGGGAAAAGAATGGTGAGTGTGTAACGTAGAATAAGAGGCGTTAATGTAGAATAGTAAAAAGCGGCACTTGTGTAACTGGCGATTAAAAATAAGATAATACGAAAAAACCAAACTCTTTTATAGTGGTTATGTTGATTTGGCATTTTGAGATTTAAGGACGTGTTGGGTGTGCGGTGGGTTTTACGGGGATTCTGTAATCACCGCCCATATGAATAATATACGCTTTATAAGATATATTGTGTTGAGAAGAAGAAACGATTGAGGGGGGAAGTTGTTGCAATAAGATACGGTGTACTTCAGCGATTGTCATAGGTGTGGTTTGTGTTGAATGGGTTGAGCGAGGAACAACCAATTCAGAAACAACTTCTTTGATATGAGCACTTTTATAAAAGACAACGCCATCGTTTTCTTTATCTTTATTTGATAAATAATCGCCTCGAATGGGAATAATGGAATAAGCGCGTATATAAGGGGCTATGGGGATAGTGGCCAAGGCATGGATAAAAGCGCTATTAGGTGACATATCGTATACACTGCCAAGATGACGGGGATTTATGCCTGATCGCATAAAAGCATGGTTGCCTTGAATGAGTTGTTTTAGAGCGTTTGTTATATCAAGAGGGAATGTTACCATATGTCCGATAAGATGGGCGATAAGAGAGCCTGCGAGGTAACTGCCGTTATGAGGTGTAGCAATGAAAATAACGGTTCGTATTTCAGGCATAGCTTGAGGGAAAAGAGACTCTTGTAAAATAGTACGCGTTGCAGGGGTGAGATGGTGTAATTGCGATAAAGGGCGTTCTGATAAACTATGCCATAATTGATTGTGTGCATCGATGACGAGCATTTTAGCTAATAAACCACCCTGACTATGACCAATAAGAACAATTTTACCAAGAGCAGGGTCGGCTTGTGGACCACCCAGGGCATGCAAAAGCTTGTTAAGCGATCGGCGTAGCTGTAAAGCCGAATAAGGAATAGGGTTTCCTGTAGCGTAAGAGAAAAACCAAAACTCAAAGTGTGTGGTGATAAGAGGGTCTTCTAAAAGGTTATTGAGCATATTTGCCCAACGTGCTGGGCTGGAGGCTGTTCCATGAATAAGTACAACAGGGATACGACCGACTTTATGCGGTTCAACAAGAACGAGTTGTGTGGTATGAGGGGTATCG
>JAZLEM010000106.1:0-2959 GCA_045615245.1 Acetobacter sp.
GTGCGTTCTTTCAGGGGTATGGATCCCTGACGTCATCTCAATAAAGCCTTTTTCGAGATACCGTTGAGGTTCAAAAAGGGCACAACCCGAAAGAGAAAAAGCGAGGCTAGTACTTAACAAAAATTTTAATGGGGGGGGGGAAAAAATTGCTTTGCTCTCATAGCTTGTTGTTCTTATTTTTAAGGACTTACAAAGTGGGGTAAATGAAATCGAATTGAAAAAAGACAATATGAGCATCCTTCTAACAGACAAACCTTTTACCTGTCAATACAGGGCAGAGCAGAGATATACATCGGCACTCTCTTTTTCTCCTTATTTTTCTGAATTTCTAGCACATCCCTAAGACAAAGGCGTTTTTCCATATAACGCAAAAATATAAAAGAAAAGATAAGTAAACAGCCGGGTTATAAGATATGTCGTAACGCGCCTGGCAGTAAAATTGAAAACGGGTTGATATGGAGTGTAGGCTTTTTTAGTTTTCCTGTGACATCAAACGTAAAAGCTAAAATACCACTACCTTTTTCTGGGCTAAAAATCCAGCCAATACCTGGGATCTTTCCGGGAAGTTGGTTAATGGCGAATAAAGGAGCAACCGTACCTCGTAAGTTAATATTATTTTGTGCAATGTTAATTATTCCTTTTATGGTAGCACCAAGAGCTGTATTCCCCGTTCTCGCATCGTGGATTTTGATTGTGTCGTTTTTAAATGTCAGAGGTATGATGAGGTGGGTGATTTTTAGATTTGAAGAGTTTTGCGCTATAATCCAGTTGGGTAACGAGACATCACGCATAATGCGTAGTGTTGTTGGTGCTTTGTTGAGGACAAAAGGGGAAACAGTAATTTTTCCGCTAAAAGGATCTGATGGTTCTGCATCGTTAAACGATCCTTTTAGAACAGCATTTCCTCCTTGAATATCTGGAAGAATATGAAATGCTGCGAGAAGATGACCAACATCCTCGATATGGGCTGTTAAAACACGTTGTTGTTTAACAGGTGTTAAGTTGATTTGAACGGGGGTTGGAGCACGCATAGAAAAATTTAATTTTTCAAGGTGATCTTTACTTTCTTCAAAAGAGGCTGTAACCCCGCTAATGGGAGGTTTGTTTTTAGAATACCAAAGATTTTTGGCAACAACATTCACAATCCAAGTAAGATTTTCTACCGTTTGGGGGTTATGAAGATCTGATGTGTACTGTACTTCTTTTTGTTTTTTTTGCTCTGATAACCTATCGCTCATGAGAGAAGAAAGATCAAGGCGACTGGCTTGGATATTGGCGTAAACAATACGCTTCTGTTTTTGAAGAAATTGAGCTTTATCAGAAGTGAAAGTAGGAAAGGTAAATTGTGCTTGTCCAACAGAATTGGCAATTTGAAATGAGGGAATCAACAGTTTAAAAGGTTTGTTAGGGTAAATTGTTGCATTTCCTAGAAGAGAAAGTCCTTGTCCTAAAGCTGTAATATGCTGAATTGTTGTCATATGTCCATGGGTGAGTTCTATAGAAGCGGAAGCTTTGGCAGGTTGTCCTATTTTTTTATGCCATAGGGGTGTTTTTATAAGAGCTGGTGTTAGGTCTAATCCTATTTGAATGGTACTAATATGGTTTCCCATTTGGCGATATTGGACTGTTAGGTCTGTACTACCGTAAAAATAGTTATCGGTATGATAACCCGCTGCAGCGAGAATGGCAGGGGTGAGGCGAGAAGTGACATGTGCTTGTTCTAATATGTCTTGTGGACCAACGTGATGAAGATTAGCCGAGTAAAAAATACGAGAGGGGATACTGCCAATCATTCCTTGTCCAGATAAGGAGAGTTTGCTTGTGTCGGTATCTAGAACAAAACGCCCATTTGTAATACCACGCCCGGCAACAACATTATCAAGTGCGGCATGTGTGATGTTCGCATGAACATTTATAAGAATATCACTATTTTTTATGTGTTTAGCGAGTGGTAAAGAAATTTTGAAAGCAATTTTAGTGTTACCGCGTGGATTGTTCAAGTTCAGTTTACGGTGGACAAATAAATGTAAGCGAGGCTCTTTAAGGAGTTTAAAGATACTATCTAGTTTACCTTCTAAATCGGAGACAATAGTACCGGTTGGAATTTTACGTTCGAGATGGCTAATGGTTACACGTCCAGGTCCTGTTTTTATGCGACTGTAACGACCTATGGGTTGGTATCCACCATTAAAATCAATGGTTAGCACATGAAGATTGTGTATTTCTAATCGTGCATACATATTTTCAATAGGCGTAATGGGGCGTAACCAGTGGATTGTGAGCCCTTTAGCATCGACGTTTCCATCTATTCCTGTAACTTTAAGGTATTTCCAGCCTTTGGAACTTTTAAAACGTATTTTCGTATAAAGATGAGAAGCCTCGCCCAATGTAATATTTTTTGTAACCCATTGTTTCCCGCCTTTAGAGGCTTTGTTTGGCCAATAGTAATTGAGGTCTTGAAAGGCAACATGCGGAATATCTGCTGTAAGGGTACCTGTTATTGTCGAAGGGGTAAGAAAGTTTGAGGTGTTTAACTGACCATTAAGGTGAAGTGTAAGTTGATGTTGAGTGTTGAGAGGGTATTGTGGGTGTCGTAAAACAATTTCTGTATTAGAAAGATTAAGTTGTGTAAGAGGAGATTGGTTTGTGTTAGATATGCTTCGTTGGAGGGCAAGGTTAAGTTGTCCGTGATCGGCTTCATAAATACTTCCTGCGACACTGATATGTCCAGCACCAAGAATGGTATGAAGAGTAATCCTTTCCGGTAAAAGCCATGATGTTTTTTTCGTGAATAGTTGTTTATCTGGCAACTTTTTATAATGTGAAAGAGTTGGATAAAACCACGTATCAGCTGAAATGGTAAGGGGTACATTGAAAAAGGAAAAAGCTGGTACCGTATGCTTAAATAATCCTAGACTAGGCGTGATTACTTCTATATGCCACAAAATACCTTTACCAG
>JAZLEM010000107.1:0-1969 GCA_045615245.1 Acetobacter sp.
ACCGTGCCGGCACTGGCGCAGGCGCTGCAGCAACGATAGGTCTTGGAACAGGCGGGGGTTGAATATGCACAGGTTGGTTATGGAAAGCGTAGCGGAATCCCACAATAAACTGGTGGTTAAAGCGTTGATCAAAATTGGCATGTCCGCCTTCGGTGCCGTAGTTAAAAGCACCGTTGTAGAAAGAACCGGGTTGCCCGATCATACGATATTGGGCGGTGATTTGTAAGCCCGAGATACCGGTATCAAACGCCACACCGGCAATGCCTTGCCATGAGAACCCGCCATGTGTGCCGGTAATGGCAGCCATCATGGTGTTGGGTCTGTTATAGCGTTGCCACAAATACCCCGCACCACCCCCGACGAAAGGCGTAACAATCGACTTCATCCCAAAAAGACGTTCAAGGTCAAAATCATAGAGCACATTGGCAAAACCACCAAACGACTCATCCGTGCCATGGTGGTTAATAGCGACCTGTGAAGTCAATGGAGACAACGATCCCACCTGTCCATCTGAATAAACATAAAGAGGTTGATACCCAAGTGTGACTCCACCTTGCATTGCTCGGGTTCTTTCAGCTGAACATTGAGCGCTTGGTATCCAATCATGCTGATCATACAGAGTTTGTACCGTAGTATCAAAAATACCACCAGAAAGACACTTCCCTGCAAATGGTCCACCCTGTACTACGTATGGAGGATAGAATATCTTTTGATTCGATCCCTTACCCAACAACGTACTATAAGAATATAGATTTGGGTCTTGGTCAGTGTCTCTTTTGTAAGAGGTATAATTATCATGTGAGAAATTGTAGAGTCCTTCGGCTTCGACGCGTAGTCCGTTGCCGAAGCCCCAGCCGATAGCGCCGAATCCTGTAAAGCCTGTGCCATGATTGACGGTGAATTTAGGTAAGGCGTTGCCATCTGTTGGGCTATTGGCGTGGACATGTTGATCTTGCACGAGGTTATAGCCCGCACCGCCATCGACATAGAGCCCGGAGATTGTGGTTGCAGAGGCGAGAGAGGGGATAAAACTTAAAGCAGAGGTTAGAAGAAAAGAGCGCAGGCGTAAGCGCATGATGGATAAGTCTCCTTAATTATACGGTTCAAAAAGAGACCCACACCTACCCGATTATCAAAATGATAAGGGGGGGGTAAAATACCTTATTTTTTATTCTTTGTAAGAATATAAATAATACTTATGTTCTCAAAAGAAAAAAATCAAGATGGAAAATAAAGGTTTTGTTAAAAAATAATATCTATATCTCAAGCTATCTTTCAAACGCCCCCTCTCAAACGTGGGGTCATGACCCGTGGTTAGAGGGAGAGTTCGAACGCAGACATTATGACCCAGGGCTAGATTCTGGCAGTTCAACACACCCTGTTACGGTTACCGAGATATGGACTTTTGTTCGCCCTCCAAACCAAAGTCAATGGTTTCTTTCTGCCCTACAACAGGTCCGTCAATCTTTGCCTGCAACAACCTCTCACAAAAACAATAGAACATATTAACGAGAGTAATTTTCCAATGTAACCAACGTAAATAACCCCATCGGAAACATAGGTTGTATATAGGCACGTGCGATATCTTCAGGCGGCAAAAGAGTTCCTATCGGAAAATCTGGATGCCAACCCAATAAATGCGAAGCCCGTGCCATCGCATATTCAACATCGCGTCTTACGCCTTTTTCGGCTAAAAAATGATTAACAAATAAAATATATCCTCCAGGCTTCACAATACGTTTAAGCTCTTGCAATAATTGACGAGGATGAGGCACAACAGACGCGACAAACATAGCTACGGCTATATCAAAAGAAGAATCCTCAAATGACGTATGCTCAGCATCCATTTCTAACAAATTGCGTACATTCTTATAGCCATGCGTATGCAAACGTTTGCGCGCATATGCCAACATATCGGTAGAGAGATCGATACCAGTGACGAATTTTGACTCGTCATAATATGGCAAGG
>JAZLEM010000108.1:0-1210 GCA_045615245.1 Acetobacter sp.
ACAACGTTCTCTCCTTCTCTAACCGCTTCTCCAGGTTGCTTCAACCACTTCCCTATCGTCGCAGTCGTCACACTCTCACCTAACGTCGGTACCTTAATCTCAATCGTCATGGGTTTCTCTCATTTCTTCTCTAAAACAAAAAAAGGCTGACGTATAAAACACACGCCAGCCTCAACAGAACTTAAACGTCAATCAATAAGCGACGCGGATCTTCAACATTTTCTTTCACCCGCACAAGAAAACTCACCGCTTCTTTACCGTCGACTATACGATGATCATAAGAAAGCGCAACATACATCATCGGACGGATAACCACTTGACCTTTAATAGCAACTGGACGTTCCTGAATAGCATGCATGCCTAAAATACCAGATTGCGGGGCATTCAAAATAGGCGTCGACAAAAGTGATCCGTAAATGCCACCATTTGTAATAGAAAATGTTCCACCAGAAAGGTCTTCTAATTTAAGAGTTCCTTCGCGTGCTGCTTTCCCGAATGCCGCAATTTCCTTTTCAATTTGCGCAAAACTCATTGTATCAGCATCACGAAGAACAGGCACAACCAACCCATTAGGACCGCCTACAGCAATACCAAGATTGACGAAGTCACGATAAATAATATCATCACCGTCAATTTCAGCATTGATTGCCGGAAATTCTTTCAGCGCAGCAATAACAGCCCGTGAGAAAAGAGACATAAAGCCTAATTTAACACCGTGTTTTTTCACAAACGCGTCTTGATATTCAGCACGTAATGCCATGACATTAGACATATCAATTTCATTGAATGTCGTCAGCATTGCTGCCGTATTCTGAGCATCTTTCAAACGACGCGCAATAGTACGACGCAGGCGTGTCATTTTAACACGTTCTTCACGCGGATCATCATGACGAGGCGCCTTCGGTGCCACAGGCTGTGCTGCTGTATGCGGTTGAGAAAGAAAACCTAAAACGTCTCCCTTTGTAATACGTCCGCCAAGCCCTGTACCCTGACCAAGCTGCTCAGCACTTAAATGATGTTCTGCCATCATTTTACGCGCAGCAGGTAAAGCCTGACGCGCATCAACACCTACAGTTGCTGGTGCTGATTGTGCAGGTGTTTGGGTAGGAGCTACTGGCGCTGTCTTTAATTCTTCTTTCGGCGTAGAAGAAACACTCCCAGCCTTGCCAGGTTCTAATGTCGTCAATAAAGCACCTACCGCTACTTCATC
>JAZLEM010000109.1:0-6772 GCA_045615245.1 Acetobacter sp.
TGGAATATGGTCATCTCCCTCCCACGGCACATTGGCACTTGCTTTACGCCCTGCATGCGCTAGTTGGATTCCGACCACTGTTCCCGATTGACGGAGAGCTGCCACAAGGGGTGCAAAAGAATCGGCTTGTTTATCTTGCCATAGCCCAAGACAACGCGGCGTAATACGCCCTTCGGGTGAGACAGCCGTCGCTTCGAGTGTGACCAAACCCGCCCCACCATGGGCAAGCGTAGCGTAGTGGACACGATGCCACTCATTCACCAAACCATCTGTTGCCTTATATTGGCACATAGGACTAACAGCAATACGGTTACGCAATGTTATACTCTTAAGAGAATACGAATCAAAAAGAGAAGGCATAACGGTGTGAACTCCCTTCATAAAGTTTCTGGATAATGTCTTTTGTCAAAAGACCTCTGCCCACGAAAAATATATTGCAAAATATATTGATCGAAGAATCTATATCGTCTCATTTTTTGGCATACCAACACACTCCGCCGCGCTCGGAAAGGTACGCGCGCGTACCGCTGTGGCATAGGTAGAAACGGCGCGTTCTATTTCGTGTTTGATATCGGCAAAACGCCGTACAAAACGCGGTGTTTCCGTACCAAATAAACCGAGCATGTCTTCCGTTACCAAAATTTGCCCGCCACACATCGGCGAGGCACCAATCCCTATTGTTGGTACAGATAATTTCTGCGTAATCGCACGCGAAAGTGCTTCGTAAGTGTTTTCAATTAAAACGATTGAAGCCCCTGCTTCTGCTACAGCTAGAGCATCGTTCGTTACCTGTTCCGCCTCTTCAAAATTATTACCCACAGCCCGAAAGCCGCCATATGTATGCATCGATTGCGGTTTAAGACCCACATGACCAATCACAGGAATCCCCCGCTGAACAAGAAAGTGGATTGTCTCCGCCATTTCTCTGCCGCCTTCGAGTTTTACGCCTCCTGCTCCACTTTCTGCCATAATCCGTGCGGCAACACGAAACGCCTGTTGAGGGCTTTCCTGATAGCTACCAAAAGGAAGATCAACAACCACACATGCCCTTTGACTGCCACGCATAACAGCCTGTGCATGGGCGATCATTATTTCAGGTGTCACGGCAAGGGTCGAGTCCATACCATAGACGACCATCCCGACCGAGTCACCGACGAGAAGTAAATCACAATGCGGATCAAGTAAGCGTGCCATAGGTGCTGTATAGGCTGTTAATGCCACAATAGGTGTATCTAATGCTACCAAAGACCGCAGACTATGCCGACGAACCTTACGCTGTCCCATTCCACTTCTCCCTTTAATTCTTTCCTAGAGTTTTGTAATTATTTTGTACAAATCCGTTTAATTTCTTTTCTCTTATGCCCTGTTTCTTTGCATAGTTTACAAAAAAATCTTACAAGAATTTTCCCTCATGTCTACTTTCGTTCAGAAAATAGAAAATCTATATCTCTTCTTTTTCAAAAATACGGTAAAGAGAATCATCTAGAGCCTTGACAAAAATAACATAAACGTGTAAAAAAAAAGTTGTCTTTGTTACGGAGGGGTGCCCGAGTGGTTAAAGGGGGCGGACTGTAAATCCGCTGGCGTCGCCTACGTTGGTTCGAATCCAACCCCCTCCAGGGTTTTTGGAAACAATGCACTTTCTTTAATTTTATAAGCCGTGATCTTTTCAGCTTAGTTTGAAGGTTGCTATTAACCTAAGGATTTGTTTCTGCAATAGAGAGCAGAGTGGTTTACCGTGGTATTCGGGAAAATATACTTTCTAGTTTAAAGGGCTGCTTGGTTTTGCCAAGCTATAGCCAATAGTAATAATTAAAAATATCACCCAATCAAATCAAAATTGACAACCACACCTAGATAATGTGGTCACGATAGTGAGGTATGGGACCTTTTACTTTCTAAAAAGTAGTTAATTATCATAAGCATTGCTCCAAGTGCTTTTCTAAAGTTTTTAGAAGGTTTTTTTAGGCACTTTCTCCCATACGTGTGGTTTCTACAAACTGTTCTGTGGCCTCATCAAGAGCACGTGTTTTTCGTCCACCAGGACCATGCACATATAACTCTTTACGATCAATTTTTTGCACGGCTTCTGGTTTCACAGGCATAAGATAACGGGCTTGACGTTGGTGATCCGCTAATTGCAAAGTGGGATTAAAAACAGAGTTAAATTTCCAAAGCATTTTAATAAAATTTGTTTGCCCGTTGCGTAATAAGCGAAACGCAATACCTGCGGTATCTTTTAAGGCTTGCCAGCCCATATGTTTCATGTTGAGCACTTGTTGGGTTTTAACAAGTTCCTCATAAAACTCTGGCAAAGGTAATTTTGTGGGTAACACTGCGTGTTGAATATCAAAAAGACGATAATCACGTGTAGTAAGACGGCGTACTTCTTTGTGCCAAATTTCTGTTCCCGGGTAAGGAGTTGTCACCGAAATATTGACAATTTCTGGAATTTCGAGGCACCATTGCCGAACCGTTTCAAACCTTTCTTTATCCCATGACGGATCTGCAATAATATTGATTGCAACAATAAGACCTAAAGAACGTGCATAATCTAATGCTTCAAAATTCTTATCTAAAGACACACGTTTACGGAATTGTTTAAGTCCCTCTTCATCAACAGCTTCCATGCCAATAAAAATATAAGAAAGGCCTATTTCACGCCAGATGCGAAAAACTTCTTTATTACGGAGTAATACATCTGCCCGTGTTTCAAGATAATATTCTTTTTTAATGCCGCGTTTTTTAATTTCCTCAGCAATCGCCATGCCATGCTCAGCATGGACAAAAGCAACATCATCAACAATAAAAATCCCCGGTTCTTTTATTTCCTCTAATTCATCAGCAATCACGTTTGGGCTTGCGGTACGATAAGAACGCCCATAAAATGTCCATGCTGAACAAAATGTACAGTCCCATGGACACCCCCGCGCAAACTCTATTGATGCTGCAGGATCTAACGTACCAATAAAATATTTTTTACGATGGCGTAATAAATCACGTGCCGGGCGAATTTTATCAAGAGACTCAACAAAAATAGGTGCTGGTCCCTCTCCTTCTGTGGTGACAACGCCGGGGACAGAAAGAATATCCTCTCCTTTATGGATAGCCTCTAACAATAAGCCTATTGTGGCATCCCCTTCCCCTCTAAGAATACAATTAACAGTTCCTTCGGCAAGAAGTAAAATATCTTTAGCAATAAACGAAACAGAATGTCCCCCGATAACCTGAAAAACAGAGGGCGAGCGATAACGCGTTGCCCTACATAGGTCAAGGATTTCTGGCACATTGGCAAGATAATTTCCAGAATAACAAACAACATCAGGTTGAAACTCTTTAAGAAGTTTCCAATAGTCTGCATGTGTCTCAACCTGAAGGTCAATAATCCGCACATCATGCCCAGCATAGCGTGCTGCACCGGCAACAAGCTCTAACCCCAAAGGTTCCAACCTTAAAAAAACCCTTGTGTACATCAGAGCACTTGGGTGAACAGCTAAAACTTTCATAACACTCCTCTCCGTTCAAACAGCTTCAACGGATGAACTCCTATATTTACACTTTTCTCTTAAACGTATTCGCATGGAAAAATTTTTCATCTCTCATACTTTTTACATCAGTAAAAAGACACACCCAATTCTGTTCTAGTATAGAGTGCACGTTTTCGAGAAAACGACATAATTCTTTATAGGGTAACCTGTTCTACTTTTAGAACTATGGCAGGATTTCTGTCTCAGAAAAGAAAAAGCGAATTTCATTTACAGCATTCTGCACACTATCAGAGCCGTGAACAGAATTAGCTTCAATATTTTCGGCAAATTGCGCGCGTATCGTATGTGGCTCGGCTTTAGAGGGATCTGTTGCCCCCATAATATCACGATTTTTTGCAACAGCATTTTCCCCTTCGAGCACTTGCACAACAACCGGACCAGATACCATAAAAGACACAAGGTCATGATAAAAAGGACGGTCTTTATGAACGATGTAAAAAGCGCGGGCTTGCTCGGGTGTTAAACGCATACGTTTTTGCGCAACGATTCGTAACCCCGCTTCCTCTAATAAAGCGTTAATTTTCCCTGTGAGATTCCGACGTGTAGCATCAGGTTTAATAATAGAAAGGGTACGTTCTCCACATTTGTCCATAAAAATTCTCCTCATTTCTCAATAAATTTATCGAACATTTCTACCAAGCACGAGCATAACTCCTTTCAGGAGCTTTTTTTAACTCTTAATAACCCATTTAGTGTATTTTAATTGCATTTTACTCTGTCGTATTATGCTTCATTCTCTTTTATAAAGCAAGGTTTACGTTATACAAATACATAAAAACACCAGTTGAAACTTAAGCAATAAATTTATAATGTTAAAGTGTTATTGTCGTGTTGAGATATACTATTTTCGTTTTTCAGATATTTAGATTTTTGATAGATTTTTGATACATGGAAACGCCATTATTGCTTTGGCAAAAGAAACTTTTACAACTTTTACTAATTGCAATTATTACAACCATCGTTGGCATGTTGATTTGGCTTCTTGGCGATGTGCTGATGGTTGTTTTTGCTTCTATACTTTATGCCATTGTGCTGAATGGTTTATCGAATATCCTAGTACGCTACTCGCGTTTATCTTATCCTTGGGCATTAAGTTTTGTTATTATTAGCGTTCTTTCTATAGGATCATTTATACTTTTGCATAGTGGTTCTTCTATGGCTAATGAGGCGATAAAACTTCGACAAGCTTTACAAGAACAAGAAGTCTCCCTTTATAATTCGTTAAAAACAAACTCTGTCGGACAAATTTTATTAAATTATTTAGCCCCTCCGTCAGGTAATTTACAACAAAATAACGAAAACGGACTTGCCTCATTTGGATCACGTATTGCCGAATCTATTACAGATGTTCTCGGTTCAGCTTTCGGGGCACTTGGAAATACTTTTGGTATTTTAGGGACAATTATTATTGTCTTAATCGCAGGAACTTATTTTGCTGTAAATCCTGCTGTGTATGCTAATGGTTTTTTACGCCTTATCCCTGTTATACATCGACCTCGCATACGCCTTTTAATGATTAGTTCTAGTCAAACGTTACGATCATGGGTTGCAGGACAATCGTTAGATATGATCGTTGTTGGCTTGCTTACCACTATTGCACTCTGGCTTATTGGTGTGCCTTTACCTTTTGCACTTGGTTCTCTCGCTGGTCTATGTAATTTTATTCCTTATATTGGTACTATTATAGGAGCTGTACCGGCTCTTTTGCTTACCATTCCATTAGGGATGCACAAAATTATCATGGTAGCCATTGCTTACGCAGTTATTCAATCATTTGAAGGATATGTTTTAACCCCCCTTATCCAACGGCACGCCGTTCAAATGCCAGCGGCTATTACAGTGCTTTCGCAAACTTTATTTGGATCTATACTCGGCTTCCCAGGGCTTATTTTTGCAACCCCTCTTACAGCTGTCCTTTTATCGATTTTAGACAACGTTACCGAACAACTCTCTGAAAAAGATCGTATTCCTTAAAAAGCCAAGATGAGCAAGATGAGCAAGATAAGCAAGAAATAAAAGCTTCTCCAACTTTTTATTTTTTCTTGTCTCAGATGCCTATAATACTTCTCACACGTTATCGTCGTATCATTTGACTAAATTATGACACAATCTTTTTATAATCTTCTATAATAGAATAAACCTTATTATAAACCATTTTATCCGGAACACGAATGATGTCTTCTTTTTTGAGATCTTCTCTTTTTACACGCAGGTTTTATTCTTTTCTTTGTGGGTGTACACCTATTTTTCTTTTAGCAGTACCTACGGTAAGCTTTGCACAAGTTGGCTCTCGTCTACTTGAAACAACAAAACTTAATATAAGTGTAGTGGGTACCGCAAAAGCAATTCCTGATGAAATCACAGCCACTCTTTTGGTAGAAGCACAAAACAAAAGTGTTGAGGCTGCTCAACAATCTGTCAACAATCAAATAAATAACGCTCTCAAAATAACACAAGCCGTCAAAGATGTTAAAAGCGTTGCCTCACACTATTCGGTTTTTCATACACAATTCAATAATAGAACGTACTCTTCGTGGACAGCACGACAAGTACTAACATTGACAGCTAACAACGCTCAAGCGATTCTTCCCATTGTAGGAACGCTTCAAGCACGCGGTCTTATTTTACAAAAATTAGAGTGGTCTTTATCCAAACCTCAACAACAAGCTGTTTTGCTTGAGGCAGATAAAAACGCTATTACAACTTTAATGCAACAAACAAAAGTCATCGCAGATTCTCTTAAAGGACGTATAACGCATTTTGAATCTCTTAATTTTTCAGAATCTCCCTCATTCCATCCTATACCTGTTATGTTTGCTACGCGTAATGCTATCCCCATTTCTCCGATACGTACAGAAGAAATACAAACGTTACACGTCCGTTGCGATGCCACCGCTATTTTAGCCCCATGATAGGAGGTCGCTTTACAAAAGTTTTCTGAAAATCCATAAAGGGTTATTGAATTTTTGTAAGTTTACTGTCTGAACTCATAAAAAAAATCTCCCGTGCATACTTATTAAATGCACGGGGATTACAGATAAAGACAGAAAAAAACCTTTTTAAGACGGTGCTAAAACCATAATCATTTGCCGATTTTCAAAACGTGGCATTTGTTCAACTTTAACCTGATTTTCTAAATCGCTTCGAATACGATCTAGCAATTGCCCCCCTAATTCTTGATGTGCCATTTCACGTCCACGGAAACGTAATGAAACCTTTACCTT
>JAZLEM010000110.1:0-2382 GCA_045615245.1 Acetobacter sp.
TTTGCTTTACTTTATCTATAAAACAATATTTTTATTACGCATCAAGCGTGCTTTGTCACGCTGCCAATCACGTTCAGCGATAGCGTGTCGTTTATCAACACTTTTTTTACCTACACCTAATCCTAATGTCACCTTAGCAAAGCCTCGATCATTAAAATGGATGTCAAGAGGAACTAAAGTCACGCCTTGTTTTGCGATTAATCCTATATATTTTCGTAATTGTTTGCGATGTAAAAGTAACTTACGGGGAGCACGCGTCTCAAAACGAGAAAAAACACCTCCCTGATATTCAGGAATATAACTATTAACAAGCCACAAATCACCCTCACGCTCGCAGGCAAAGGATTCTGTAATAGTCGCATGTCCTAAACGCAAACTTTTTACCTCAGCACCTAAAAGAACAAGCCCTGCCTCTATTGTTTCGTGAATAGTATAATTAAACTGTGCCTTTCTGTTTTGTGCCACAATACCAAAAGATATCATGGCTCTTTTTTTCTGTTTATTTCCTTTTTGGCTCATTGTTAGTTTATGTCTGTTAATCTACTTGATTTAATTACGATAATAAGCCTACATTTTTCAAAGCTTCGCGTATTTTCTTGCGTGACTCTTCACGAATGGGTGCAAGCGGTAAACGACACGTTTCTCCTGCTAAACCTAACAAACTTGCTGCATATTTTACCGGAGCTGGATTACTCTCACAAAAAAGAGTTTCGTGTAAAGGAAGTAACTTATCCTGAAGAGAAATAGCTTCCTGAATACGTCCATCTTTCCACGCATTTTGTACGGAAGCACAAAGAGCTGGTGCTATATTTGATGTTACACTAATACAGCCATTCCCGCCTGCTGCTAAAAAAGCAACAGCAGTACCATCTTCTCCAGAAAGCTGGTTAAAAGGTTTTTCAATAGCAGCACGAACCTGCAACGGTCGCATAAGATCTGTTGTTGAATCTTTAACGCCAATAATATTACCATGTTTTGCAAGTCGTGCCATAGTTGCTACACTAATGTCAATAACCGACCTACTCGGAATATTATAAAGAATAATTGGAATCGAAATAGAATCTGCAACAGACATAAAATGCCTATATAACCCTTCTTGTGTTGGCTTATTATAATAGGGTGTTACAACAAGAACAGCTGAAGCACCAACGCGTTCTGCATGTTGAGCTAACGTAATAGATTCTGCTGTGCTATTCGACCCTGCCCCTGCAATAACAGGCACCCGACCTGAAGCTGCTTTAACAGCACGTTCAACAACAGCATGGTGTTCACTATGGCTGATTGTTGGACACTCTCCTGTAGTGCCTACAGCACAAAGAGCGGAAGTCCCCTCTCGAATTTGCCAATCTACTATATTTTCAAAGGAAGCAAAATCTAGACTCCCATCCTGATTCATAGGGGTAATCAGTGCAGTAATAGACCCAGAAAAAAATGCTTGAGACATTCTGTTCATCTCCTTTAAAAATATGCAAATTATTGAACACTTATAAATTATTGTTAAACATGTAAATACTTGTACATATTAACTAGCCTGTAATACCTATATGATGGCGGAATGGTGACTGCACGTAAACACCTAAAATCGTCATTTCTTGCGTAAAAGATTTGAGCTCTAAAAGAGCTTTTCCTAAAGCAAGTGATTCTGGATGTCCTTCAAGATCTACTAAAAAGCGTGTTGCCGCGAAATTCTCACCCGACATATAACTTTCTAGACGTGTCATATTAACACCATTAGCAGCAAACTCTCCTAACACTTTATATAAAGAACCTGCTTTATTTTCGATACTAAAAATAAGAGTCGTCATTACTTGCGGTGTATCAAGTGGTGGACGTTCTGCTCTGCGTGAAGCAATATAAAAACGCGTTATATTGTCAGTATTATCTTCAATATGACGTTGAAGAATTTTAAGCCCATATAATTGAGCGGCTAACTCTGAAGCAACTGCAGCCTCTTCAGGATTATTCCATTCGGCTACGAGTTCAGCTGCTCCTGCCGTATCAAATTCAACAATAGGCGTTAGGTGATGTTTCCGTATAAAATAACGTATTTGATCCATTGCCACAGCATGTGTATGGACTCGTTTAACCTGATTAAATTGCGCTTGCGGTACACCTAATAAACAATGCTCTATACGTTCAAAATGTTCGCCAATGATAAGTAAACCAGAATCAGGTAACAATAAATGAATATCAGGGACACGTCCTACTAAACTATTTTCACACGCAAGCATAGCAAGTTCTGCTCTGCCCTCATGAACAGCTTGAATTGTCTCTGCAAAACTGTAACACGGTAGCGTTTTCCATCCCGGCTTAGCTCTACGACATGCAAGATCAGAATAAGCTCCTGGTTTTCCCTGAAAGGCAATAACCTGTTGTCCCATC
>JAZLEM010000111.1:0-17070 GCA_045615245.1 Acetobacter sp.
ATAGAAATTTCTTCTGTTTCTGGTAGATCACGAATTAACTCTGCCTTAAAAGTTTCTCCACGCGCTTCAAAAAAATCAATCGCAGCATCTCGCTCCCAAATTTCACGCTCAAAAGGAATAGCCTGTGCAACAATTTCTTTCATTCGCTTTTCTATAGTAGCAAAATCTTCTGGCGTAAAAGGAGTCTCACGATAAAAATCGTAATAAAAACCATTTTCAATAGCAGGACCAATCGTCACCTGCGTTTGTGGAAAAAGAGATTGGACAGCTTGGGCAAGGATATGCGCTGCATCATGACGAATCAATTCAAGAGCTTCAGAGTCTTTCCGTGTAATAAAATTTACCGTTGAATCAGTGCGAAGTATTTGATGCATATCACACAAAACACCATCGACTTTCATAGCTAAAGCCGCACGCGCCAAACCGGCGCCAATAGATTCAGCAACTGTCATACCCGTTACCGGTCTGTCAAAACTTAAAACAGAACCATCAGGCAAGGTAATCTTAGGCATAACATACGCTCCATAACATTAAGAAGTAAAAATAAAACAGTCATTGAATTTAAATAAGCACTACCAGAGCGCCGATACCACTTTACTAACAGAAAGTAAAGAAAGATCATATACCCAAAGTGAACGTATTTGTTGAGAAAATTGCCCTATGGGTACAGTCAAGAAGGGAACACTTTCAGCCGAAAACAATACCAAACAACGGCATCCCATAACAGCGGCAAGATGCATAGGCCCCGTATCATTACCTATAGCCCCCCAAGCACAACTCGCAAGCCCTGCCAATTCTGACAGAGATGTTTGTCCTGTTAAATCTAACGCATTAGGACACATTGCACAAATATCTATAGCTAATGAGCGCTCATTTTTTGTACCAACCACAACAGGACGAATCCCTTTGGCTGCTAGTGTTTGTGCTACTTTTGCATACCCATAAACAGACCAACGTTTGGCGGGTCTGTGTAGCGACGCACCAGGTACAAGTAACGCATAGGGTTTTGTCAAAATAATATCAAAATGACTTGTTTTTAAGTCATGTAACCCATAACAGCGTAACCATGATACATCTGGTACAGTATTGAGAGGAACTCCTGCTATACGTAATTGATCTCTTTGCCGTGCGTAAGTGTGCATTTCATTTCGTTGCGGATTCGCGTGGTATAAATTCGCTTCAGGCACATGTGTAGACCAAAGAGATTTTTTCCCTTTATTCAAGCATCTCATCCAATAGGCTAACCAAAAATAACGTGCCGTTCGGCAAGATGTTTGGAGATCAAACACAAGATCGTAATTGCCTAAATGTTTGCCCAATAAAACTAAACTTCGCCAATCTCTCCAGGTAGGACGCGTATCTTCTTCTACAGTATTAAACCATGGGGAAAGACGTGCTAACGCCATAAATGGCCGTGTTGTACGTAAAGTTATATGGGCGTGAGGATAAGTAGCACGTATTGCCTGAAATGGAGCAAAACTCTGGACAAAATCTCCTAAAGCACCAAGACGGATAATTAAAATACGTCGTATAGAATTAATCGAATGTTCTTTATACCTGTTCATCTTATCGTTTCTTTATGGCGAGTCTGGATCTGTAGCCATCACATCAAGGTCTTGCTGCGCCATATTCGCTTCATGACTGTCGGGAGCAATCTCCAACACTTTCTGCCAATCTTGCATAGCTCCTGTCATATCTCCACTTTGTTCACGAATAATTCCACGCTCTAATAAAGCGACAGAATCTTGAGGATTCATATAAATAGCTTTTTGAATATACTCTAACGCAGCATCAAGTTGCCCCATTTTCTGTTCAGCCGAAGCAAGAATTACAAAAACCTGAGCGGAGATCTTTCCATGAAGATTTCTATATGATTTTGTATAAGATTTATTCAGATCTTTTTGTTTCTGAGATAACAATGGCGTAAGACTTTCTATAACTTGAGACATTTTACCCTGCAAAAGAAGCGCACGCGCCTGCAAAACAAGCAAAGCTTGATCTCTGGGAGCTAAAGAAAGCCCGTAAGCCGCAATTTTCTGCGCTTTTTTGATTTCTCCTAAAGCAAGCCATGCACTCGCTGCTTCTGAGGCTATCCTGGCGTAAGAAAGCATCTCTCCTTTATTGTTATGAGGAGAAATATTATGAGAGTTTTGTGCACGTTGAGCTAATTCATCTAACATTTTAGCTGCTGTTGCTTCATCCCCTGTATAAAGTAGGGCCAAAGCCCGGCAACGTTGTGCCTGATAACTGTGCTCTTGTCTTTGCCATTCTTGAGCATAGTCAAGTGCGCCAAATGGATCATCCCCTACCATAGCGATACACGTGTTTATCGACCAATTCTGTTTTTGATTTTTTGTTCTTGTCTCTACACCTAACGCTTCCATATGAAACAATATGCTAGAACAAAATAAAAATACTATTGTAACTAAAACGAAAATACGCACCCTTACCTCAATCACGAAAACTGATAAAGAAAAAAAGTGATACTTCGTTTTTCTAATTTTTATAATCAATTGTTTTACCTTATCTATAATTCCGACATTTAATATTTTACACTTTGTAGCCTATAACTACGAAACATGTTACTAAAAGGATATGACTATACCCTCCATTCTCCAAATTTTACCAGCACTCGATGAAGGCGGCATTGAACAAGGTACTTTAGAAATCGCTGATTCCATCGTGCGCGCAGGTGGGAGAGCTATTGTCGTTAGTGCAGGCGGACGATTAGAAATCCATTTGCGTCATAGCGGTGTAGAACATATTTGTATCCCTAAAATTGGTAGCCGTAACCCTATTTATTTTGCGCGTAATATTCGTGCTGTACGCCAGATTCTACACGATAAGAAAATCAACCTCGTTCATGCACGTTCGCGTATTCCTGCATGGGTGACACATTTTGCACGTCGATCCAATCAAATACCTTTTGTCACCACATGGCACGGGGTACATGCAAATACTTTTCCGGGTAAAAAGCTCTACAATGCTGTACTTGCTAGCGGAGACCGCGTGATTGCTATTAGTCAGTTCATCGCCAAAAGGCTTAAAGATGAATATCAGGTAGATGCTCATCGGTTACGTACTATCCCGCGGGGCGTTAACATTCAAAAGTTTAGCCCAGAAGCTGTTAACAAACAACGTGTAGATCAATTAGCCGAAAAATGGTACACTCCTACAAATTCTTCTGTGATTCTTGTACCTGGAAGGCTTACAGCATGGAAAGGACAAAGTTTTGTTTTGCAAGCCTTGTCCCGTCTCTCTATTTCTCAACCAGAATTAAAATGGTACTGTATTTTCGTCGGATCACCTTCTGATCATCAACGCTATTTTCGTAGTCTTTTAGCCCAAACGGATCAATTTAATCTCTCACATCGTGTACATTTTGCAGGTCATTGTGACGATATTCCTGCTGCTTTAGCCCTTTCTACAATGGTCATTGTTCCGTCGTTAAAGCCTGAACCCTTTGGACGTGTCATTATTGAAGCACAAGCCATGTGTAAACCTATTATTGTTACGCAACATAGTACTACCATAGAAACTGTTCAAGAAGGCATTACAGGGCTTTGCATACCGCCTCGTGACCCTTTAGCACTCGCCCATGCGATAGCGTGGATCCTCAAAGCACCTCATTCTTCTCTTTCAAAAATGACAATAGCTGCTCGCAACATGGTCCTTGCCCACTATACAACATGGGCTATGCAACATGCTACTTTACGTGTTTACGATGAATTACTACAGACATCTTTAGCATCTACTTTCGTAGACAATACCTCTTGATCACACAGTTTTTATGGTTAGTTATATCAGCTTCATCACCACAGAGTATTTTGTATGACTAGTGTTGTGTCTCTCTCTCCTTTCAAAAAGAAACCATACCGATTTGCTTTTAAAGCAGCTCACACAGCGATAGCTCGTGCTGAATGTGAAAAACTCATCGCCTGTTATGGTAACCACCCTATAGAGCATGCCGAAGCCATTATATGCCTAGGGGGAGATGGTGCTATGCTTGAAACTTTGCATGAGATCCTTATCCAAGGATTGAATAAGCCTGTTTATGGTATCAATTGCGGCTCTGTTGGTTTTTTAATGAATCCGATCAAGAAAATTGATCTATCCGAACGCCTTAGCCGTGCTCTTGCAATAACCCTTCATCCTTTGCGTATGAAAGCAACATCTTTGCACAATGAAACACGTGAAGCTCTTGCCCTTAATGATGTCTATTTATTCCGCCAAACACGACAAGCAGCGAAGATACGTATCCATATAGACCATCGTGTACGCCTTAAAGAACTTATCTGTGATGGTATTCTTCTTGCAACACCGCCCGGGTCAACAGCTTATAATCTTTCAGCCCATGGGCCCATTGTTCCTCTTTCCAGTAACCTTCTTCCCCTTACCCCTATCTGTCCTTTTCGTCCTAGACGCTGGCGTGGCGCACTTTTACCCTCAAGTGCTCATGTTATGTTTAGCGTTCTTGAATATGAAAAACGCCCTGTTGCTGCAGTTGCCGATTCTTTTGAACTTCGTGATATTACCTGTGTTGAAGTGTATGAAGATCGCTCTTTAAATGTTATAGTTCTCTTTGATCCAGAACAAACGCTATCAGATCGTATTGTTATAGAACAATTTCGTACATAACTTTTAGCAACAACACACTTTTGTAAGATAAACATCTACCTATGTGCTTTACTCTTTTCACTTTACGGCAATATTTCCTTTTATATTGTGCATGTTGTGTCGTTTTTATTTATGTAAATACACGTATTGCACACGCACAAGTTGTGACCAATAGTCAGGTTTTAAATCAATTAGGTGCGCCTCCTCAGCACAATACGGTAACGCCTCTTACCTCTTCTACCAAAAGACACACTCATTCTGTTCATCACCACTCTCCCATTCAAACGCCTTATATCTCTTCCTCTACAGTTTCTTCTGTTTCTATTCCGTTAGCACCACCGCCTCTTCCAACACTCACACCAATTTCTTCTGTTATAGAAACACATTCTTTTCCTATGCCTCCTCCTCCGACAATTGTAAAAAACGCTATAGGCACAGTGTACATTATATCAAATGGTATTTGCCTCACTTTTGCACCTGGTTCTGATCATTTCAATCCTAAAACACACCAGGCCCTTCTTAATTTTGTCAAACATCTTACCAATCATCGACGTGTTATTATTGATGCCTATAGCTCTGGTGATAAAGACGACCCATCATTACCACGTCGTATGGCTTTTGCCCGTGGTCTTGCCGCGCGTAGCGTTTTGATTCATGCTGGAATTCCCTCGAGCTGTATTAATCTTCATGTCGTAGGTATACCTCAAGCGGGATCACAAACAAATACTTCGTCTAATGTTCTTCCTCATATACCGCAGGATCACATTGATGTATATTCTTCTCAAGCTTTTACTTCTTAAAATAAAAAAGATTTTTTTATTATTGCGTATTTCTTATTTTTCTTTATTAAATTTTAGAGGGTGTATTTTATTTTTATTGTGTAGAAAGTGTATAGCAATCCTTATGAGGGATTAAAACTAAGAGTATTGTATGATTATAAATTGATAAGTTTTGATCTTAAATATTTTTGTTACATATACCTAACTATAGGCCATTTTGTTTATATTTAGGCATTACTCACCCGCTAATCTATAACAATAGTGAAAGAAAGCCCTTAAGACTACGAACTTGTCCTCCTCTTCCTATAGCTATTAGATAAAAAAGCTGACGAAAAGAACTCTTAAAAATCCAAATATGCAAAAAAACGTTACTCAAAAACGAAAAACTTACAATTCTACTATCATCAGAAAAACAAAAATAACAAACCCCTAAAACCTTATCCCTCTTGCTCAACTATTTCACGCGCTCGCCTGGCTATCTCATCAACACGTTCATTCTCAATAACACCAGAATGTCCCTTCACCCAAAACCACCTCACCTCGTGACGTCCAACAACATTAAAAATACGACGCCATAAATCGACATTCATTACCAAACCACCAGAAGATTTACGCCAATTCCGCCGTATCCACTCGGTATGCCAACGCGTCATTCCATTACGTACATACTCACTATCAGTGTAAAGATTGACACAGCATGGCCAACGCAGTACTTCAAGTGCTTCAGCTACTGCCGTTAATTCCATACGATTATTCGTCGTCTGTTTTTCTCCACCAGAAAGCTCCCGCTCTTTCCCTTGATAGCGTAATAACACTCCCCAACCGCCAGGTCCAGGATTCGGCTTACAACCTCCATCAGTCCATATCTCAACAACATTAGAATCTTGTGAAATAGATAAATTATCACAGCCCATAATCACATATATCCTCTACTCTCTGATGAAAACGCAAGCGAACAAGATACTCCAATGGGTCTTTAAGAGTTACCATCCCCCGTGTTGGTGCATGAATCCAATCATACAAACGTGTCAGTAAAAAGCGTAAAGCTGCACCCTGTGCTAAAAGAGGCATCATGTGCCGCTCGGCAGGCTCAAGCGGGCGTATTTCCTCATAACCTTGTAAAATATGGCGTGAAAATATTGTATTAAATATACCCTCTGTAGAAAAGCACCACGCATTCAAACAAATAGCGATGTCGTAGGCAAGAAAATCTGTACAAGCAAAATAAAAATCTATGATACCTGAAACCTTATAATTATGAAAAAAAACATTATCAGGAAATAGATCGGCATGGATTTGTCCACGTGGCAAATAGGATAATGTATTCTTTTGTCCTCGCTCTTTTTGCGTTGGATCTTGTGCTTGTTTAGGCCATAAAGCCTGAATACGTGATAAAGAATCGCTCAGCTCTTGGAAAATTCCACATTTAACAGTGTCCGCTCCCTCTTCACAAGAGACTAACAGAGATGACCACGCATCTACTCCAAAAGTATTTGCTCGTTCTTGAGGATAATTCTGCCCTGCTAAATGTAATTGTGCGAGTGCTCTTCCCAACGGACGACAATTTTCTAATTTTACCACACGAGGCCATGCACCAGTTAAAAAAGTTGTTATCGTGGCAGGACGATGGGCCAACCTTTTTAATGTACGTCCTTGCCTGTCTGGAACAGGTTGCGGACATATAACACCTTGAGAGGCCAAATACCGCATAAACCCTAAAAACCATGGTAGCTCTTGAACGTTTACACGTTTTTCGTAGAGAGTTAAAATATACTTACCTTTTGAGGTACAAATATAAAAATTACTATTCTCAACGCCTTCGGCAATACCACGAAACGATATTAAAGTACCAATATCGAAACTTTCTAAAAAAACGCGTAACTCTTCATCGCTAATATTTGTATAAACCGCCATGAATAAACTATTATCCTAAAGGCGTCGGAAGGCGAAATGTCACATTTTCTTCTTTTACAATTCGCTCCTCAATAACCAGCGTATAACGTTTTGCTATTTCTGCAAGTATTTCTTGTACCAATGCCTCAGGTGCAGAGGCACCAGCTGTCATCCCCAATGTATTGACACCCTCAAGCACAGACCAATCAAGCGCATCTAATTTTGGCACCAACAAAGCACGTGAAGCTCCAGAACGTTCAGCCACTTCACGCAATCTCTGAGAATTAGAAGAGTTCGGTGAGCCAATCACGATAACTAAATCACATTGAGAGGCAATAGCTTTAACAGCTGCTTGACGATTAGTTGTTGCATAGCAAATATCTTCTCGCTTTGGTCCTTCAATAAGGGGAAAACGGCTTCGCAAAATATCAACAATTTCCGCCGTATCGTCAACAGAAAGGGTTGTCTGCGTAATAAAGGCAAGACGTGTAGGATCTGCTGGTTGTACAGTACGCGCCTCGTTATCATCATTAATAAGTGTCATAGCTCCTGGCGGAAGCTGCCCCATTGTTCCAACAACTTCCGGATGTCCGGCATGACCAATCATTAAAATATGCCGACTTTCAGGACCACCACCGGCATAATGACGCTCTGCTTCGCGATGAACTTTAGAAACCAATGGGCATGTTGCGTCAACGTATAAAAGTTTGCGACGCTCAGCTTCTGCCGGAACTGTTTTTGGTACACCGTGAGCAGAAAAAACAACATGCCCATCTTCTGGCACTTCATCAAGTTCTTCAACAAAAATGGCACCTTGTGCTTCTAACGCCTCTACAACTGTACGATTATGAACAATTTCATGTCGTACATAAACAGGCGCACCATAACAACGAATTGCTTCCTCCACGATACGAATAGCTCGATCAACACCGGCACAGAACCCTCGCGGCCCGGCCAAGAGAACTTTAAGTGATCTATTCTGTGATATATTTATACTTTCGTTTATTATTGTTTCAATTTGATCAGACGACATAGTATTCCCTTAAAAGATAGCTAACTAAAGTATATAAAAATCTCTCCACAAAAATGATATAGAAAAAACTTCCACATCAATCTCTTTCAAAATCAGTTATAACAACCAATGTAGGGATGTAGAATAGTATATACCTTGTTATATGTTTCCTGATTATACATTATATTAGTAATGTCGTATTATTGTTTTTAACAATTGAGTTTTCTATTATGCACCATAGACAAGATAACAGCCTTTTCCATTTTCATATAACGCCTGCGATAAGTCTTCTCCCCTTATTACTGATAGGATGTGCACAAAAAAACTATACGGGTTTTGCACCAGCATGCCCCATTACACACATTTTACCAGAAGCCGCAGACTATACTTTATATCATGGAAAAGAAACTACTTTTAGAAATATGATTATCCGCGCTCGTATAACTCAGCTTCAAGGTGACTGCTTCTCAGGTGGGAAAAAAAGCTTAAAAACACGAATTTTACTCACTTTCACTGTTGAACGTGGTCCAGATTTTACGCAGAAAAAAATAGCTTTACCATGGTTTATTACTGTTATGCACAATGATAAAATTATTGGTAAACACGTTTTTGAAACTATTGTTTCGTTTCCAACCAATATATTCTCTCTCCAAACCAAAACAAAAATGGCTATTGTTAACTTACCTATCCCCCCCACAAGTATTGATACTGGTTACGATTTCCACATAGGTTTTCAGCTAACAAAGGAACAACTCGCCTATAACCATCAACATATGGATGTTGGTACATATCGTGCTTATTAAACGTTTAGTCAAACATTTTTACATTAAAAAGCATAAAAGCTTTTTGTTCTCTAAAAGAGATTTAATAATAAAGTAAAGTAATAAGTTGTTTGAATATTTAGTGGGAAAGAAAAAAATAAAAAGCAAAGAGACAAATAATAGGTTTTTGATTATTAATGACAGCGTGAAAAGATCTTCCTAACGGTATAGTTCTATAGGAAAATCTGCTGTTTTAAAAGCATTTTTCTGACGTTGAATTAAGGCTTGTTCATCAAAATCTTGAATAACCTCGTGGAAAAGTTTGTGCCAATTCATTTTTACTTTCAAACGCATAAAAACAGATCCTAACCCTATAGCAGAACGATCAACTAACACAAACTCTCGTGGAAGCCGTACTCCTCCTACTTTCCGCAACTTTTCATGTATGCGTTTTAATTGCGCCCCCCCTTGAGTTATCATCTCATCGCTTTGGATATATCGTTCACAGTCTTCCATTAAAGGTGAAAAAAGTAACCCAGCCCATTCGTTGAGTACAGCCACTTTTTCGCGTGTTAAGTCACGAAACCCCCACGCTTTATAAGCCTCAGCAGCTCTCTCGCTGTCTTTTGTACACAAAGCGTTATAAAGCTCTATATTCCCTTTCACAAAAGAAGGTGGAAAAATACGAATAACGCCAAAATCAAGAAGATTTAACCCACCATCATCACGTAAAGTAAAATTCCCCATATGAGGATCACCATGTACAACGCCATAACGATAGAGGGGAATATACCAACTCCGAAATAAAGCCTGTGCAATACATTTTTTTTGCTCATTGGTAAGATGGTCGCATAAATCTGTATTAAAAGTACTCCCCTCCACCCATTCCATAGTCAATAATCGCTGCGTGCTTAAAGAATCTATAGGATCTGGTACAGTAACGTCTGAACAAGTATCTAACATAACGCGATAAAGACGCATATTAGCCGCCTCACGTTTATAATCAAGCTCTTCATGCAAACGTTCTGTCAATTCCTCGACAACATCATCTTGCTGTATAGCATTATCAATTTTATGATAAACGCTAACAGCCATCCGAAGTTGCCGAAGATCTGCCTCAACAGCTGTATCCATACTCGGGTATTGAAGTTTACACGCGACAACACGACCATCTTTCAAAATAGCTCGATGTACTTGCCCTAAACTTGCCGCAGCAAAGGCACGATACCCAAACGATTGAAAATGCTTTTCCCAGTCCGAACCCAATTCTGCTGTCATACGCCTACGAACAAACCCCCACCCCATAGGCGGCGCATTCGATTGAAGTTGTGCAAGCTCTTTTGCATAGTCTTCAGGCAACACACCAGGGATCATCGCCAAAAACTGTGCTACTTTCATTAACGGACCTTTTAAGCCACCTAAGACAGATTTTAGATCAGTAGCACTTTCTGCACTTCCTGTAAAAATACCTATTTTTTGCCCTGCTACACGCGCAACAATACCTCCTACAACGCCAGTTGTCTGTAGCATACGCTGAATCTCGTCAAAAAAACTATTCGTATCAAGATTGCGTGGCATATTCACGCCTGTTCGAGTTGATCAATGAAAGCAGAGATCACTTCTAACCCCTTATGCCAAAACGCAGAGTCAGACGCATCAAGCCCAAAAGGTGCTAACAGTTCTTTATGATGTAACGTTCCTCCAGATTCTAATAACGTTATATATTTATCTTGAAAACGAGGCATACCTTCTTGAAAAACGCGATATAATGTATTCACCAAGCAATCCCCAAAAGCATAGGCATAAACATAAAAAGGCGAATGAATAAAATGAGGAATGTAAGCCCAAAACACTTGATATTCTGGCGTAAGATGAAAAGCTGGGCCCAGGCTTTCTGTTTGTACAGCATGCCAAATTTCCCCAATCTTTTCAGGCAAGAGTTCACCATGCCGCCTCTCTTCATGAATACGCTTTTCAAATTCGTAAAACGCAACTTGACGTACAACAGTATTCAACATATCCTCAACTTTACCAGCTAATAACCGACGATAACGTTGAGGATCTTTCTCCTCATCTAACAGCGATTGGAAAGTTAACATCTCACCAAAAACACTTGCTGTTTCTGCCAATGTTAAGGGAGTTTGTGACATCAAGTACCCTTGCCGCGTAGCGAGGATTTGATGCACACCATGCCCAATTTCATGGGCAAGGGTCATGACATCACGCGTTTTACCATAATAGTTTAATAAAATATAGGGATGTACAGAAGGAACCGTTGGATGCGCAAAAGCTCCAGAAGCTTTACCTGGAACAGGTGCAGCATCAATCCAAGGATTATTAAAAAACTTGTTTACAATTTTTCCCAAACGACAGTCAAAAGCGTCATAGGCTTTTTGCACGATAGAACACGCCTCTTCCCATAAAATAATGTGGTTTTCTTCACCTGGAAGAGGTGCATTACGATCCCAATATTCTAATTTTTCGAGTCCTAACCATTTTGCTTTAAGACAATAATACCGATGTGATAGACGCGGATACTCTGCACGTACGGTCGAAACCAACGTTTCCACAACTTCATCTTCAAGCATGTTAGAAAGATTACGTGCTGAAGTCGGTCGTGGATAACGACGTAACTTATCCGTTGTTGCTTTATCACTCACTAACGTATTTGTAATAAGAGAAAATAGACGTATTTTCTCCTGAAGCGTTGTTGCTATAGCGTGACCAGATTGTTCACGCACACTTCGTTTAACATCCGATAAGCCATTTAATGCTTCGTCTATAGTAACCTTTTTTCCATCTAGAGATATACGCAAACTTGCCATTGTCTCATCAAACAAACGACACCAGGCTTGATTTCCTGTAAGGGATTTTTCTAAGAGAACCTTTTCGACCTCATCAGACAGTTGATGTGGACGATACAGACGAATATCACGTAAATAGGGTTTCCAACGACTTAGTTCAGGCATATCAAGTTTGCGCTGTAAACTATCATCCTCTAATTGATTAATCTCTAATGGAAAAAATAACAGAACTACCGAAATCATTGTCAGTTGTTCATTTATCGATTGACTAAAACGAGATATGACAACATCTGAGGAGTTTTGCGCGAATAAAAGTGACGCAAAAGCAGCCAATCGACCAAGTTTTTCTTCAATGATTTCAAAACGATCTAAAGCGTCTGCTAATTCAGCCGCAGTAAGGTTGACAATTTTCCCTTGATAATCACTTGAGAAATCGTGTACCAAGCGCTCAGCTTCCATTCTATCAGTCGTTAAAGATGGATCATCCATACCGGTATACAAATCTGACAAATCCCAACGCGGCAAAACCTGCACCATTGATGTTGAAGGGTTTGTTATCTTCGTAGCAGCATATATATTGCTGCGATATGATTCAAAGCTAAAAAAGGTCTGTTCCATACCTGTATTATCACATATCTTTCTCTATGGTAGAACAAGGGTTTTTAGATCAATATGTCTAAATATTTTGCTCTTAACTACCCTTCAACAAGAGGTTAAACTTTTGGCTCCTGTGCAGAAAATCCTATTATTTTGGCATAGTCACGAGGAACAACTTGCCAAAATAACGGTAAATATTCATTCCATTTCTGCAACAAAGATGTTGCATACGCCGAGCAAGTCTCTGTAACATGCCTTTCCACTAAACGCCGCAAAACTTCTTCCCATTTTTCGTCTGTTACACGTACCCAAAAAAGAGTTTCAGGATTAACACGTTTTTCAAAATGATTGTTTTCATCAAGCACAAATGCCATACCACCTGTAAACCCTGCGCCGAAATTATCACCAACATCACCGAGCACAACAACAGTACCACCTGTCATATATTCACACCCGTTAGATCCACACCCTTCAACAACCGCTATCGCACCAGAATTACGCACCGCAAAACGCTCTCCAGCTTGACCAGCTGCAAAAAGCTCACCCGATATAGCCCCATATAATACAGTATTCCCAATAATAGTATTTTGCCATGTTACAAGCGTTGAAGATGGTGAAGGACGAACTGTTATCGTTGCTCCAGATAAACCCTTTCCAACATAGTCATTTGCATCACCTAAAACCTCTAATTTCAATCCTTGTACAGCAAAAGCTCCCAACGATTGCCCAGCCGAACCACGTAACCGTACCGTCAAATGCCCTGCAGTCAATGTACTCATTCCAAACTGACGTACAATCATCGAAGAAATACGTGCTCCAATAGCACGTTGTGTGTTCTCTACATTATAGTAGAGCTGCATTTTCTCCCCATGTTCAAATAGAGGATGTGCATCTTCTATAATTTGCATGTCAAGTGTATCTGACACTTCGTTACGTCCTTCAAGGTTACAATATCGTGAAAAAGGACCAGGATCTACCTGAGATAAGAGAGAGTTAAGATCAAGATCATCAAGATCATCTGTTCCTCGAGAGACTTGTCGTAGTAAATCAACACGTCCAATAACTTCATTCAACGTACGAAAACCTAATGATGCCAAAATATTCCGTACATCCTCAGCAATAAATGAGAACAGACTAATAACTTTTTCTGGCGTTCCCTCAAATTTTGCCCGTAACACCGGGTCTTGCGAGCATACTCCTACAGGACACGTATTAGAGTGACATTGTCTTACCATAATGCACCCCATTGCGATAAGACTTGCTGTGCCTATACCAAATTCTTCTGCTCCCAACATAGCAGCAATAACCACATCACGTCCCGTTTTAATACCTCCATCCACTCGCAAACGTACACGATGACGCAAACGATTTAACATTAACACCTGATGCGTTTCTGCCAACCCCATTTCCCATGGTAAACCCGCATATTTAATAGAACTCAATGGGCTCGCACCTGTTCCCCCACTATACCCAGAAATTAAAATAGCATCAGCCTTAGCCTTCGCAACACCGGCTGCAATTGTACCAATACCAGAGCGAGCAACTAGTTTCACTGTCACCGTAGCTTCAGGATTAATTTGCTTTAGATCGTAAATAAGCTGTGCCAAATCCTCAATCGAATAAATATCATGATGTGGTGGTGGAGAAATAAGCGTTACGCCAGGTGTCGCATGACGTAATTTTGCAATAAGTTCCGTCACTTTAAAGCCGGGAAGCTGTCCACCTTCACCTGGTTTAGCTCCTTGTGCAATTTTAATTTCTAGCTCCCGACAGTCGTTAAGATATTGTGCTGTTACACCAAAGCGACCTGAAGCAACCTGTTTAATAGCTGAAGAAGCATTATCACCATTAGGGCGTGGTTTTGTACGAGCGGGATCTTCTCCTCCTTCTCCTGAATCAGATTTTGCTCCAATACGATTCATTGCAATCGATAATGTCTCATGTGCCTCCGGACTAAGTGCTCCCAAAGAAATAGCTGGAGCAACTAAGCGACGACGTAACTGTGTAATGCTTTCCACTTCCTCTACAGGAATAGGCACTCGCCCCTCACGAAAATCAAGAAGATCTCGTAAGACAATAGGAGGCTGAGCTCGCACAGCATCCACATAGCGACAGTAGACAGAAAAATTGTCAGTTGCCACTGCCGTTTGGAGAAGATGAATTATTTTACCATCAAAAGCGTGTTGCTCACCTTTTCGACGTAATTTATACTCTCCGCCTATACGCAATGTTGGCGTTGATATTGTCTCCCAAGCACGAGTATGTAAGGCCAACACTTGACGCGCAATCCCAGATAACCCAATACCTGAAATACGAGAGGGAACACCAGGAAAAAATTCAGCCACCAAAGCACGAGATAACCCGATAGCTTCGAAATTATACCCTCCACGATAAGAAGACATAACAGAAATGCCCATTTTAGACATAATTTTTAGGAGCCCTTTATCAACAGCCTGACGATAACGCTCCATACACGTACGTAAAGTAAGATCTCCAAAAAGACCTCGACGATGACGATCCGCAATACTTTCTTGCGCCAAATAAGGATTGACTGTTGTTGCACCAACGCCTATGGTGACAGCCAAAGCATGAACATCAAATGCCGCAGAAATACGTACATTTATCGAAGTAAAAGTACGTAACGACATACGTACCAAATGTGTGTGTACAGCCCCCGTTGCTAAAATCATCGGGATCATTCCCCGATCGGCAGATTGTTTTTCATCTGTAAGAAAAATATGTTTACATCCCCTGCGTACAGCTGCTTCAACCTCCTGTCGAATACGTGCGATAGCTTGCCGTAGTCCAGATTCTCCGTCCTGAACAGGAAAAGTACAATCGATAAGACACCCTGACTCACCACAAAATTGCCGTAAAGCATCATACTCACCTGATGTTAAAATCGGACTAGGTAGCTGTAGTAAGTCACACTGGCGATCAGACTGCTCAAGAATGTTACCGAGATTACCAAGACGCGTAACCAAGCTCATTACCCGTGACTCGCGTATAGAATCAATAGGCGGATTTGTCACCTGACTAAACATCTGCCGAAAGTAATGAGATAATCCACGATAACGTGCTGAAAATACGGCTAAAGGCGCATCATCTCCCATAGACCCAATCGCTTCGCTCGCGTCTTCAACCATAGGATGTAAAATTGATTCTAACTCCTCAAAACTTATCCCCACAGCAACCTGACGACGACGCAATTCTTCATTAGAATAAAGAACTGGTTCTATCACATCAGAACGAACCAAATGTCCAATTTTTTGTATTTTTTCAACCCAGCCAGAAAAATTGTGTCGAGACACAAGAAGATCTAACAACTCCGCATTTCCGTAGAGTTTAGCTGTATCAAGATCAACACCAAGCATCTCCCCAGGACCAAGACGTCCACGACTTCGAATATCGCTTCCACGTACCCGCACCATACCAGTTTCGGAACCAACAATCAGCAAATCATTTGTCGTTACTGTATAACGTAGTGGACGTAAACCAGAACGATCAAGCCCAGCAACAACCCATCGACCATCTGTCGCACATAAAGCTGCAGGGCCATCCCAGGGTTCCACAACCGAGTTACAATAAACGAACATATCTCTATGGGCAGGCTTCATAAAGAAATTCACGCTTGCAGGAATCATCAAAGCCTTTACCTCGGGAGCATCACGCCCGCCAAAAGTCAATAACTCAAAGACATTATCTAATATAGCTGTATCGGAACCACCTTCCTGCACTATTGGCTTGATATCTTCCATCCACGTATCTAAATTAGGATGCGATAAACGCGTTTCGTGGCTTTTCATCCAATTGACATTACCTGAAATCGTATTAATCTCACCATTATGAGCTAAACGCCGAAAAGGTTGTGCAAGTTTCCACATTGGGAATGTATTTGTTGAGTAACGCTGGTGATAAATCGCAAAACGACTAATAAATCTCTCATCAAGAAGATCAGGATAAAACACGGTTAAGTGTTCTGCCAAAAACATGCCTTTATAGATAACTGACCGACATGACAAAGAACAAATATACAAATCTACCTGTGCAGCAATGGCTGCTTTTTCAATACGTCGACGAATAACGTACAGATCACGTTCGAAAGTCGCCTCGTCTTTTTCAGGTAAGTTACGAATTAGAATTTGCTCAATTTCTGGTCGTGTTACGTTTGCTTTTTCACCAATACAAGATGTATCTATTGGAACTTGCCTCCATCCATAAATACCATATCCGAAAGCTATAATTTCTGTTTCGATAATTTGACGACACTGTTCTTGTGCTATAAAGTCCGTTTTTGGCAAAAACACTTGCCCTACGGCAATTAACCCGTCACTCAGACGATCACTTAATCGGCTAATAACGTCAGCAAAAAAAGCTTGAGGAATTTCGACATGAATTCCAGCTCCATCGCCTGTTTTACCATCAGCATCCACCGCACCACGATGCCAAAGAGCTTTGAGTGCTGCAATACCTGATTCAACAACATCACGCCTACGTTGCCCGTCCAAGGCCACAACCATTCCCACACCACAAGAATCATGCTCATCCGAAGAGTGATACACATCCTTTAACGCTGCAATGTTAGCTGACCACGCCTTTAAGAAATC
>JAZLEM010000112.1:0-1524 GCA_045615245.1 Acetobacter sp.
CCCTAAATCTCTGGGCACTTATCTCACCGGCTGTTTGAGATATACGCAAACAACACTCACCAACGCTGTCACAAAAGGAGACAACCTCCTCCTCCAAATGTCCACAGAAATGGCGTCAGGACTCAAAAACGTCAAAATCCCACAACCAACACCTGAAACATGTGCAAATAGCTACTTTTATACTCACCCTAAATTCTTTAACTTCGATAATGCGGCTTTTGGGGAAATGGCTTTGAACGCTATAGGTGTGTATACCACAGGGGACACGCCCCAAGAAATTATGTCTCAAGTCATACAATTAAGCGAATGTTGTGACCTCTATAGCACCATTATGAACGTCAATAACACTTTTATGAACGCTCTTTCAGAAGCCCAAAACAATGCGAATTACACAAATCTTACATCGTTTTTGTCGCAATATCTTCAGCCCCCACAGCTCGCACATTATTACGTGGGCTGCGACAACATCGCTCAAAAAACTCATCAAAAAGCAACCGTTTTCACAACACTAGCGCAGTATTATAACCAGCGGAAACATTATTTAGAGACACATCATTTAGGGGTGTATCGCACGCCTATCTCTAATAAACCAACCTCAACACCTATGTCGTAAAGGTTCTATCACCGTGAAAAAGTTTTTGTGTGTGTTTGTCGTTGTTTTTGGGTTGTTTGTTGGTGTTTCCCCTAAAAGCTACGCAGCAGGTTTTCCTGTAGTAGATTATCAAGAGATTGTGGCGACGATGTCGGTGATCGCGAAGCAGATCATGCAGTTTGAAGTTCAGCTCCGAAACACGATTGGGCCCCTTGTTTTTATTTATGATCAAGTGCAGGACATTCGATCACAAATACAAAATTTAGATAATCTTTCGACAACGTATCAAATCTTTGGCGGTATAAGCGACGTTCTCCAAGACAATAAGGATTTAGGTGATTTCATATCAAAGAACTGTCAAGAGCTTAATATCTGTAACGCGAAATCTGTTCTTAAATGGCAAAGAAAGAAATCCACCATACAGACAGCTTTAGAAAAAAGCCGAATCAAAATGAACGCCCAACAACAAAAGATTATCCAAGCAGATACGCAGACAATCCTCAATCTTCAAACAGCCGTCCAACAAGCAGACGGACGCATGAAAGCCCAACAAGACACGAACCAGATTTTACTCGAAATTGCTCATCAGGTTCTTGGACTGCGAACTTTTCTCGTCTCACAAAATGCCCCAGATATGATCAACAGGACGTCGGCGAAGACGGTGGAGGCGGGCGACGAGTATGCAGAGTACGACGACGAGGAGAAGCATCTGATTGTGCGCACGCACGACGTGCTGGGAGGCAAGTACGAGGTGCAGCGGCTGATGGGCGAAGGCAAGTTCTCGAAGGTGTATCAGTGCGTGGAGCTGAACAGCGGGACGGTGGTCGCGCTGAAGGTTATCCGGGCCATCCCGCGCTATCTGAACAGCGCCAAGGTGGAGATCCGCATCTTCAACACGATCCGCCAGTTCGACCCGAGCTTTTACTCGCAGG
>JAZLEM010000113.1:0-2412 GCA_045615245.1 Acetobacter sp.
AAGCCGCCCAGCCAACCATGACAGCGTTGTCGGTACAGAGGTAAGGCGGGGGGATAAGCGCCCGCAAGCCACGTTGTTGAGCCGTTTTTTCAAGGGTTGTTCGTATAAGACCATTCGCAGCAACGCCACCTGCGGCAACAATAACTTTGGTATGTGGCATCATATCGAGGGCGTGTAGAATGCGATCAGCTATAATGTCTGCCACAGCTTGCTGAAATGAGGCGGCTAAATCGGCAGCAAATTGGCGTGGAAGGGGGGCTTGTCCGTAAGGAACAAGTTTTTGGGCGATGGCTGTTTTTAGCCCAGAAAAAGAAAAATCGCACCCATCGCGTTGGAAAAGAGGGCGCGGAAGGGGGATAGCAGAAGGGCACCCTTCTTTGGCAAGTTTTTCAATCATAGGTCCGCCGGGCCAGCCTAAACCAAGCATTTTGGCGACTTTGTCAAAAGTTTCACCGACGGCGTCATCAATGGTGCCCCCGAGCCTATGATAAACGCCAATGTCTTCAACCGCGACACATTGACAATGTCCACCAGAAACCAGAAGAAGAAGATAAGGGAAAGGCACATCATACGGCATAAGATGCGGAAGGCGTGCGGTTAAGGCATGGGCTTCGATGTGATTGATCGCGATAAAAGGAATATTAAGCGCAAGCGCTAATCCTTTCGCAAAATTGCTGCCAACAATAAGCCCACCAATAAGACCCGGACCCGTACTCGCAGCAACCAGAGCAAGGGCGGAGGTTTTTAATTGCGCATCAGCAAGGGTGGCAGAAACAAGGTTGGGCAGTAAAGAAAGATGAGCACGCGCCGCAATTTCAGGGACAACACCGCCAAAATCGGCATGCCCCTCTTGTGAAACCACGCGCTGGGCGAGAACAGTGCCGTTAGGGGCAAGAATAGCGCAAGCGGTTTCATCACAAGAAGACTCAATAGCGAGGACATTGCCTGTGAGAGTGCTTTGAAGATTCTCCATAGGAAGAGGGGGGTGAGGGATAGAATTTGTAAGAGTCGTAGACATACGGGGTAAAACACGCTACACTAAAGAAAGACAGATCAGGGAGGTGGAAATGGGAATTGGAGGTATATTTTATAACCGATGTAGAGAGTTTCTCTTAACTTAATATCTCGTTCATATCTCGTTCTTTATTCTCTTCCTTGGGGTATATTATAGCTCACATAATTACAACTGACAATGGAATCATCTCTTACATTGACTTTTCTGTTGGGCGACTTCTGTTAGGGATTTCTGATGGGTAAGAAGAGGGGCTAGAACTTGCTGACTAACAGAAAGAGTCACAGAAACAATTACCAGAGAAACAATTACCAGAGAAACTAGAGAAACAAGTGCCAGAGAAACAATTACCAGAGAAACAAGCAATAGAAAAAGAAAAAAAAGTAACAGGAACAAGAGTGACAGAACATTGTCATTCTGGACGTCACTCTTTGCCTTTGCGTGTTGGGACGCGGGCGTCTCCGCTTGCGTTGAAACAGACACGTCTGTTTCTTGAGATGTTGACGCGGTTTTGTCCGGTTCTTCGTGAAGCGGGCGCATTTCAAGAATTTCCGATTTATACAACGGGTGATCAGGTACAAAATCGTCGGTTAGCCGAAATTGGGGGAAAAGGGCTTTTTGCAAAAGAGATTCATGAGGCTTTATTAGACGGGCGTATTGATTTTGCTGTTCATAGTTTGAAAGATTTGGAAACAACTTTACCCCCGGGTGTCGTTTTAGCGTGTACGTTAGCGCGTGAAGATGCGCGCGATGCTCTTATTGTCGCCCCACATTTAATGACGACCTTAACTGATTTGAGTTTAACCGATTTAGAGGATCCTTATTCTGTTTTGCCACAGGGAGCTTTGATAGGGTGTTCTTCTGTACGCAGGCAAGCGCAATTATTACATGTTCGCCCCGATCTTAATTTCGGGCTTCTTCGTGGCAACGTACAAACGAGGCTTAAAAAACTCGGTGATCAGTTATGTGAGGCTACCCTCCTCGCTTTTGCAGGTTTAAAGCGGTTATCATTGACAGATCGGGTCAGTGTTGTTTTAGATCCAACGGTAATGGTACCAGCCGCAGGGCAGGGGATTATAGGTGTCACTGTTCGTGAAGATGATGATGAATTGCGAGAGTTATTAGCCGCGATTGAGGATTATGAGGCGCGTTCCGTCGCAACAGCCGAGCGCGCTTTATTGAGAGAATTGGATGGCTCTTGTCGAACGCCTATTGGTGGATATGCGCGTTTTATTCATCCAGAAGGAGAACAGGCACCCGAGGATTCATCTCCCGACTATTCGCCTGAAGTGCATTTAACGGGGCTCGTTGCGCGTGAAGATGGTTCTTTTTTGCTGAAACGGAGTATACAAGGTAAGGCAGACGACGCAGAAGCTTTGGGGCGTGAGCTAGGGAAAAGT
>JAZLEM010000114.1:0-2400 GCA_045615245.1 Acetobacter sp.
GGTGTTTACGAACTCAACTCTTGACGAAGGAGGCGCGCCGCTTCAAGGGCAAAATAGGTCAGCACACCTTGTGCTCCTGCCCGGCGGAAAGATAAAAGGCTTTCCATAATGACTTGCTCACGGGCGAGCCAACCTTTATGAATCGCTGCACTCAACATGGCATATTCACCGGAAACTTGATAAGCGAATGTTGGCACGCCGAAGGTCTCATATACGCGCCAAAGAACATCTAAATAGGGCATGCCCGGTTTAACCATCACCATATCTGCCCCCTCTTCAATATCCATGGCGACTTCACGAAGTGCTTCGCGACTGTTGGCAGGGTCCATTTGATAGGTTTTTTTATCTCCTTTCAAAAGGGTATGCGATCCTAGTGCATCGCGAAACGGACCATAAAAGGCACTAGCATATTTAACAGCATAAGACATAATACGCGTGTTAATAAGACCATGTGTATCAAGGGCTTTGCGTATGAAACCAATGCGACCATCCATCATGTCGGAAGGAGCAATAATATCTATACCTGCCTGTGCTTGATTGACAGCTTGCTGCGCGAGAACGGTGGCAGAGGTGTCATTGACAACATAGCCATTTTCTACAATGCCATCGTGTCCATGGAGGGTATAGGGATCAAGAGCTACATCACCAATAAGCGCGATTTCGGGGAACTCTTTTTTTAGCAGTCGGGCAGCACAACACATTAAATTATCGGGGTTTGTGGCTTCGGTTCCGTGTTCATCACGTTTATGGGGTGGTGTGACAGGAAAGAGGGCAAGGGCTGGAATACCTAACCGCGCGGCAGGCTCTACATGATGGGCGAGGCGATCGAGTGTAACGCGTTGAACACCGGGCATAGAGGCAATGTCGGTTTCTGTTTGTGTGCCTTCTATAATAAAAATAGGCCAAATGAGGTTATCAACATGTAAACTATTTTCTGCCACAAGGCGGCGTGTAGCATTATCATAACGATTGCGACGGGGGCGATAGGATGGAAAATGGCCAACAAGCATAAAAAAAACTCCTAAAAATCGTTAAAATATGTGCCTAAAAAAGAAATAAAGTGACGAAATAAAATGAAATACAACGAAATAAAAAAGTTCTATTTCATAAAAAACTTGTTTTATGCCTCATATGAGATTTCATGATGGGCGAGTTTACTGTGTTTAATACCATAAAGGAAATAAATACCTATGCCAAGAACAACCCAAGCGATTAACCTGATCCAAGTGGCTCTGTCGAGGCAAAGCATAATGGTGGCAGAAGTTAAAACACCCATAATGGGGATAATATCGCCCCCGGGCACGCGAAACGCACGTGGATGGTCTGGCTCTTTACGGCGTAAAATCATAACAATGAGGCAGACAAGTACAAAGGCGAAGAGTGTGCCGATAGACGTCATATGACCAAGCTCGGAAATAGGGAAAAACGCTGCTAAAAAAGAGGTGAAAGCCATAATAAACAGGTTAGAAATCCAAGGTGTTTGAAAACGTGAATGCGTAACACTAAAAAACCGCGGTAATAAACCATCTTGAGAAACCGTAAAAAATATGCGGCTTTGCCCAAACAATAAAGTAATAAGTACCGAGGTAAAGCCGAAAATAATTCCAAGTTTAATGGCGAGTTGTAGCCAAATATAGGGAGTATGGTTAATGGCTGTTGCAACGGGTGCGGCGTCATCGACCATATCGTGATAGTTGACAAGCCCGACCATAACCAATGAAAAAGTGACATAAGCAAGTGTTGTAATAAAAAGCCCACCTAAAAAGCCTATGGGCATATTACGCGCAGGGTTTTTTGTTTCTTGTGCAGCGGTAGAAAGAGAGTCAAAACCAACATAGGCAAAGAAAATAACCCCCGCCGCCCGCATAACACCCGAAAAACCATAATGCCCAAAAGTGCCGTTATTAGGGGGGATAAAGGGAGTGTAGTTGGCATAGTTAACGTAATGAAACCCGAAAAGACAAAAAGTCGCAATAATAATGAGTTTTATAATGACAATAACCGTATTAATGAGGGAAGATTTAGATGTGCCAAAAATTAAAAGAATGGAAACAGCCGAAAGAATAGCAACGGCAGGGAGATTAAAAAAACCATGGGCTATTGTGCCGTTAGCTAATTGAACCGTCTCAAAAGGGGAAGCCGATAAGCGCGGATCAATGCCAATGTGCCATGTGGCTAGAAAAGAAACGACATATCCCGACCAACTGACAGCGACGGTTGAGGCACCGACAGCATATTCTAAAATAAGCGCCCACCCGATAATCCATGCCATAAATTCGCCGATAGCAACATAGGTATAAGTGTAAGTACTCCCAGAAATGGGCATCATTCCGGCGAGTTCGCTATAGCAGAAGGCAACAAATCCGCACGCAATAGCCGAGATAATAAAAGAAAGCACCA
>JAZLEM010000115.1:0-6061 GCA_045615245.1 Acetobacter sp.
AGCGGTCTTAGGAAGACAAGCAAGTTGTTCAACTCCTTGGCTCACAGAACGACATGGCTACGATCCGACTTTCATGAACCGTGGTTCGAAAGTATAAGGCTCAACAAAACAAGCCTTACCCGTGGTTCGGAAAAAATAAAAACCAACACCTATGGTTAAAAGCAAAGCTCAAACCTAAAGCACAACACACACTCTGACAAAGTTACAAAGTTATCAAGTGACACTATTAAAAAGAAGCCCTCACAAAACGGGCTTCTTTTTTATTACATATCTCAATTTTTTCTTATTTAAGAAGTTTTAACGATATGTGCATATGTTTTTGCAAAATTAAATGCTAAAGAAACATCCGCAGAAGGATAACAGAAATACCTATTATTTTTTTCTTCAAGGGGCCAGACACTTAAACCAATATCTCCATAAATACTTAGAAATCTGTCACTCACATTCCAAAATACAAGCTTTAGACCTTCTTGTACAGCTAAATCCCGCAAATGCCAAATAGCAGAAATACTATCCTCTCGCTCACCAACAGGATCACCTAGACCAACAAAACAGCCTCGATTTATATGAAGTGGCAACATTGCTTTATCGGCATCACCCACAACAAAACCTTCGGGGCTAAAATAGGAAATATCTGGCGTGCCGTCGGCTAATGTGCAATAACGTGTTTTGGCATGTTCTGTCCATGGAAAAAGAACAACTCGCCCTGGCATTATCAAGCGTATAACAGCCAGCAACGCTAAAAGCACCGATAAGGCAACTGTTACTCGAACTAGCCCACTCACCTGATCCGAAAAAACAATTTGCCACCAACTTTCTAACGGAGTATGACGTAAAGAAAGAATGACCACACACCCAAAAAACAGGAGTAAACAAAGAACAGTACTAAATGTGAGTGATTCGTTTAAGACATGAGCACGACGGTAATAACACTGTCGATAAGGGGCAATAAATAATGCAGATAATCCCAATATCCCGGGCACAAAAATTGTATTCCCACGAAGAAATGTTAACACCGCAGAAAACAATAAAAGCCCTAAAGCTGTGTGCCATGCCAAAGTTACGCGATGAGCAAGACCAATAGCAAGACCAACTAATGCAACCCCCATCAACGACAAAAGATAATTACCACAAATTTGTAGTAAATGGACAAGATCGTGGGGCACTTTGACAGCCGAGGGCGTAGGATCTAACAAGACAAGACAAATCAATAACATACCGCATAATGAAACGACAGCGGTAGCAACAGCAACCGAAAACGAAGCTTCGCTCTGACGGATTACAAGACTAGATCGTTGATACACACCAGATAAAGTGCCAGATAAAGGAGAACTTGACACAGTCTGTGCCAAATTTTTCTTTTTTACCCAAACCGCATCACCACGCAAAAATAATTCATGCCCAACAAACATACCCCCAGCAATAAACAAAGGAATAATATAATAAAATAGTCGAAAAACTAAAATCATACTCAAAATCTGTGCTATTGGCATATAAGGACTTAAGCCTAATAACATCGTGCCATCAAATACACCCAACCCACCAGGCACACTTGAAATAAGTCCTGCCGTATAAGACATAAGGTAAATAGCAAGGAACAGACCAAACCCTATACCCGCTTGAGAAGGCAAAAGTACAAAAGCAATACTCGCTGTGGCAGCCACTTCCAACGTTGCAACAATGATTTGCATCATAGCCATATTCACAGAAGGAAGAACAATAACCCATTTACAAAAACGAAACTCTCGCACGCGAAAAGCCAGCCCTACATAGCCAGCCACAAAAAGCCAAAAAACAACTCCTATACTGCGCAAAAATGTTTCAGAAACAGAAATATGTGTTTTAAGATGAGAAATAGCCGATGGGTCTATAATGAACACCCCACCAATAAGAGAAAGTGCCCCCAACAAATACGTGACAGAACAAAAAGCTATAATTTGGGTGATCGCTAACGGATCTACTCCCCAATTTCTGTACAATCTATACCGAACCGCGGCACCGGAAACAGCAGAAAACCCTAAATTATGTGACAATACATAAGAACAAAAAGAGGCAAAAGCTGTTTTACGAAATGAAATTTGCGGGTAACCAACTTGTATAACAGCCAGTTTATCGTAGAAAAATAATACACCATAAGACAGAAAAGTACACAACACCGCGGCTAATACCTGTGCAAGAGGCATTGTCCTTACCGCTTGTTTAATATCTTGTACTCGTAAATGACGCAACTCATGCTGTACAACAAATACAGCCGCTAGCATGAGCACAAACCCTAAAACAGGGGGTAAATGCCTACACCACCAACGCCAATCTCTTAATTCCTTAAGCCCTAAAAAAAGTGAAGAAGGCAAAGAAGCCCCGTCGGATTTCACGACCGTAACAACCCATGCCTATCACGCAAAAGAGCCCCTTCAATCAGAGCTATGGTTTCTTTTATACCATACAAAGCAATAAACCCGCCAAAGCGAGGTCCTTCTTTTTGCCCAAGAAGCACTTCATACAAGCAACTAAACCAAGCCTTTAACGGTTCAAAATGATGACGTTTGCCAACATCGAAAACCAAATTTTGTAGCTCTTGCGTAGACATCGTCTCACCATCGATATTTCTCAAGCATTCTGCCAAATCAGCCAAAGCCACACGCTCTTGTTCACAAGGTGATCGAAAAGTTTTTGCCGGACGGATAAAATCAGTGTAATAAACAAGAGCGTAGTCGACCAAACGCGCTAACATAGAATGCGTTTGTACAGAGACTTTCGGATCATATCGACGAATAAACCCCCATAACACATCTGATGTTTCTGCATTGGCAACACTCGCTAAATTGATCAACATCGCAAAGGAAATGGGACTTCCCGCATTTTCTATGATCTGATCTTGATGACAATTTTTAAGAATAAACCAAGCTGGATTCGTGTACAAATCAGAATTAAGGTCGTTATTAACTCTCTCTTTATGTGTATTTTCTTTTTCAACTTCCCCCATTTTTTTGACATAGGTTAAATAATCATCAGTCGCTTTAGGAATAACATCAAAATACAATCGTTTCGCCCGTTGAGGTTGGTGAAACATGAACTGAGCAAGGCTTTCTGGGGGAGCATAACGTAACCATTCCTCAATAGAAAGCCCGTTCCCTTTTGATTTGGAAATTTTGCCCCCATGCTCATCAAGAAATAATTCATATGTCAGCCCTATAGGTGCTGTTCCCCCTAAAATACGGCAAATTTTTCCCGATAAATGAACACTCTCAATAAGATCTTTTCCTGACATCTCATAATCAACACCAAGAGCATACCAACGCATCGCCCAATCTGCTTTCCATTGCATTTTGGCATGACCACCTGTTACCGGTGTTTCAAAAGTCTCCTGTGTTGTAGGATCAGTCCAACGTACGATGCCAGCTGTCACATCGATCGCTTCTATTTTAACTTGCATCACCTCACCCGTACGGGGATGCAACGGTAAGATAGGCGAATAGGTTGCCTGACGTTCTTTTCCAAGCGTTGGCAGAATAACTTGTAAAATCTCTTCATGCACTTCTAACACACGCTTTAAAGCCGTATCAAAACGCCCCGACTTATAATATTCGGTAGAAGAGGCAAATTCATAATCAAACCCGAAACTATCGAGAAAAGACTGTAAACGCGCGTTATTATGTGCTGCAAACGATTCATATCGACCAAAGGGATCAGGAACACGAGAAAGAGGTTGCCCCAAAAATTCCCTTAACATATCTTGTTGAGGAACATTTTCAGGAACTTTACGCAAAGCGTCCATATCATCTGAAAAAGCCAGTAAACGCGTAGAACATCCTGTCAATGTTGTATAGGCTTGTCTCACCCAAGAAGTACGCGCCACCTCGCCAAAAGTGCCAATATGTGGCAATCCTGATGGACCATATCCTGTTTCAAGTAAAACAACACGCTTATCACCTTTTTGTATACGAGCTTCAACGTGATCTTTCAATCGACGTGCTTCTTCAAAAGGCCATACGCGTGGAATTTCTGTCATAGAAGATAATTGACTTTTACTCATAAACGCTCACTATAAACTGTTTTACTTTTGGTCAAGCAAAATTCCCCATTAAAATTAAATTGTTTTCTTTCTTCTTATCATTATCTCTTATCATTGTTATCTTACAACATTTCTTTTCACAAAGGACACTCTTATGCTGCGCACTTCCGCCCTTATCCTTATCGGCAATGAAATTCTCTCTGGTCGAACACAAGATGAGAATACCCAATTTCTCGCCCATGAACTAGGAAAACTCGGTATTCCCCTTCAAGAAGTAAGAGTGATTCCAGACACACGTGAAATTATTATACGCACTGTTGTCGAATTACGTGCTGCTTTTGATGAAGTCTTTACTACAGGTGGCATTGGACCTACCCATGATGACATCACGAGCCCTTGTATTGCTGAGGCTTTCGGCGTTCCTTTAGAAATTCATCCGCCTACTTTTACTTTGCTAGAAAATCATTTCCTTAAGGAAAACTTTAACGCAGCACGCCAACGTATGGCTTACCTCCCTCAGGGCGCAATACCCATTGCAAACCCTATTTCACTCGCCCCTGGCTTTAGCCTTGGCAATGTCCACGTGATGGCAGGTGTGCCACGTATTATGCGCGCTATGTTTAAAAACCTTACCTCTCGACTTAAAAAAGGAACGCCTGTTATCTCATTAACATGGCACGCTTTTTCCCTTTACGAAGGAAATCTTGCTGAAGGACTAAAAACAATACAAGAACGCTACCCGCACGTCGATATAGGTTCTTACCCTTTTCATTATGACGACGGCACCTATGGCGTCGCTCTTGTTGCTCACGGGCATGAGGATGTTACCGTAAAGAAAGCCGCATCAGATATTCGTGAACTTATTGTTTCAAAAGGAGCTTGCCCTCTTCAAGGAGAACCTCTTCTTAAGCCTACCAAAGCAGACAACAGCTAGCCGCATGAACGTGGCACGTCACAAAAGGTTAAAGCAATGAAAAATTCTAATGCAAAACACCACGCCCCATGGCTAAAAATTTCTCACGACGTAACTTTTTGAGCTGTATCGAATCGATGGGCAATAACTCTTGCAATGTTTCGGCCAATATATCACCAACCGTCTTTTTAATAACATCAGGATGACGCTGTGCACCTCCAACAGGTTCTGGAATAATCCGGTCAATAAGCCCCAAACTCTTCAAATCTTGTGCTGTTAATTTAAGAGATTCTGCTGCCTTAGCTGATTGTTTAGGATCACGCCACAAAATAGAGGCACAAGCCTCAGGTGAAATAACAGAATAAATAGCATGTTCAAGCATCAAAACACGATCACCAGCTCCTAGTGCCACCGCTCCCCCAGAACCGCCTTCCCCAATAACAACCGCAATCAACGGCACTGGCACATCAAAACAAACGGCAATTGTACGAGCAATAGCCTCGGCTTGCCCACGTTGTTCTGCATCAATCCCTGGCCACGCACCTGCCGTGTCAATAAATGTCAATATTGGCAAGCCAAATCGACCAGCCAAAAGCATAAGGCGCTGTACTTTTCGATACCCTTCAGGACGCGCCATACCAAAATTATGTTTAATACGCGTTTCCAAATCAGAGCCCCGCTCTGTACCAATAACCATAACAGGTGTATTCCGAAATCGCCCTATCCCACCAACAATTGCTTTATCCTCTGCGAATAACCTATCTCCTGCTAAAGGTAGATAATCCGTTATTAACGCGTTGATATAATCTTGCGTATGGGGACGCTGATCGTGCCGAACCACTTGTACCTTTTGTACTGGTGTAAGTTCGGCATAAATAGCTTGAAGACTCTTTTCTATCTTTTCTGAAAGACGTGCTATTTCTTCGTCTATATCAACTCTACCAGGATTTGCTATTTGCCGTAACTCATCAATTTTATTTTCAAGTTCAGCAATCGATTTTTCAAACTCTAGAAACTGATGCATATCTCACCACACTCATCAAACAATACAAACTTCAAGATAAAATATTTTTGACTTTTACGCCTCTATGTCCGATGTACTATACACCAAAAATATTCCTAACGACAAAATCATT
>JAZLEM010000116.1:0-3938 GCA_045615245.1 Acetobacter sp.
GGTGCCGGGAAGTGCTTTTGGTTTTTCACCTCATTTACGCCTTTCTTGTGCAACCTCGGAAGAAGACCTGCAAGAAGCCTGCCTGCGTATAGCAACCTTTATAGATCGCTTACACTAAGTTGTACGCTGTTTTGGCTGAAATGTTTTTGTGAAAACCATGAGAATCGTTAGAGTTCGTAAGCGATTCTAAAAGAGGGATTTTTTGGCGTGAAACGAAAAATTGTTATTTTTCGTTTGAAATTTCCTTTACAAAATATATCAAAAGCCACAGCTCATAATTAAATTATAAAGAGAATAATAAGGTTTGATTTTAACATTTTTACTCTTCTTTTTAATAAAACAAAGGTAGGTTGCGGAGTTCTCCATTATAAAAAGATGAAAGAATTAAACAGTGTAGAAGAGAAAAATAAAAATAAAAATCATAAAGTAAGGGCTTTACGTGTTGTATAAAATTTGCTATATAATTTATGTCTTGTTCCCGAATAGCTCAGTTGGTAGAGCAGGCGACTGTTAATCGCTGGGTCGTAGGTTCGAGTCCTACTTCGGGAGCCATTTTTTTAGTAAAAAATTGAGGGCTATCGGTAGAAGCCCTTTTTTTTGTTGAGAGATTTCTAAACCTAAAAGGCTTTCAAAGAGCTGTGTTCATCTGCTTAAAGGGTTGTATCTTCTATCAGGTGTTGTGTGGTGTGCAGGGTGTTTTAGTCAAACAGCGAGAAGGCTATATCCTGTTAGAAAACAGGCATATTATCAATAAGCCGAATGGATCCAAGACTTGCGGCAACAAATAAACGAACACCTTTACAGGCTTCATAGGCAGGAGAGAGGGTGTCTTCGGTGCGTAAATCAAGGTAATGTACGACAAAACCAGCATTTTCTAGGGTTGTACGGCAATGTGCCAACGCCTCTGAAAGAGGGTATTGATGGCGGAGGTTTGTAAGACAAGTGTTAAGAGCTCTAGGGAGCTGTGCGGCTTGGCGACGTTGTTCAGGTGTTAATCGACGATTACGCGAGGAGAGGGCGAGTCCATCAGCCTCGCGTTGTGTGGGAACGGCAAGGATTTCAACGGGGATGTTCAAATCTTTGACAAGGCGGCGAATAAGGCAGAGTTGTTGATAATCTTTTTCTCCAAAAGCTGCGATATCGGCTTGGGTTTGAAGAAAGAGTTTTGTAACAACAGTGGCAACTCCTGCAAAATGTCCAGGTCTGTCAGCCCCACACAGTATAGTATCGAATTGAGAAACAAAAATTTTGGTTGAAAAACCTTGAGGGTACATGTCTTTTTCATGCGGGATATAAAGCGCATCAACCTCGCCTGTTTTTTGAAGTAAAGCAATATCAGCTTCATGTTGGCGGGGATAAAGGTGAAAATCTTCCGCATTATTAAATTGAGTCGGATTCACAAAAAGAGTAACGATTTTTCGAGACGCCTTGCCTGTAAGCGCTTTGATAAGAGCAAGATGTCCATCGTGTAGTGCACCCATTGTGGGGGTTAAGCCAATGCGTTCATCTTGTTGATGCCATTTGCTGACAAGGTCTTTTAACGCAATAGGAGAGGTTATAATGTGCATAAAATAGCCTTTTTGTGGTGTGCCTATGTGGGCAAGAATTGATGTAATGAAGACATACGATGGTAAACAGGATAAAACAAAAAAGTGTGTCCTTTTGAAGTATTATGTATCGCAAACATAAGCGATCAAACTATAACTATTATATCTTTTTTTAAGACGAAAATCTCTGACGGTTTGCTGTCGCAATCGTAGGAAGCATATTATGAAAAACGGCTTTGTTCATCTTCGCGTTCATTCTGCTTATTCTTTAAGCCAAGGAGCTATGCGTATCCCCGATATAGTGGCTACGGCGCGGGATATGCGTATGCCAGCCGTGGCTTTGGCCGATACAGGCAACTTATTTGGGGCTTTAGAGTTTTCTCAATATTGTGCCGATGGGGGAATACAGCCTATTATTGGCTGTCAAATTGGGCTTGCTTTGCACGATAAAAATGTCGAGGTGTCGTCGACGTCGTCTGAGTCTATTGTTCTTTTAGCGCAAAATGAGGTAGGGCTTTCTAACCTTCAACGTTTATCTTCAAAAGGGTTTCAAGACTCAGACCCTGCTGATCCGCGTATTGAGCTGCGTACATTATGTGAGAACGCACAAGGGTTGATTTTGCTTACAGGAGGAACTCGCGGACCACTCTTTTCAATGTTAGCTGAAGGGCAGAAAGCCGAGGCAGAACGTTGGCTTGCGCGTGTTCATGAGGCGTTTTCTGATCGGCTTGTGGTGGAATTACATCGCCATGGTCAGCCTTTAGAAAAAGCCATAGAGCCGGGGCTTTTAACGTTAGCCGATGCATTTGGGTTACCTATTGTTGCAACAAATGAGTGTTTTTTTGACAAACCTCACATGTATGAGGCTCATGATGCTCTATTGTGTATTGCCCAAGGGTGTACTCTCGACGAGCAGAACCGTTTTCGCGTTACGCCAGAACATTGGTTTAAGCCCCCTGACGTTATGCGGACTCTTTTTGCTGATTTGCCGGATGCCTGTGATAACACTCTTGAAATTGCACGACGTTGCGCTGTTAAAGTCGAAACCTGTAAGCCATTATTGCCTATCTGCCCTAAAGTGCGTGCGGGGATGACAGAAGATGAAACATTGCACCTCATGGCGCGTGACGGCTTGGAAAACCGTTTAAAAAAGAAAAGCCTTCAAGAAGAGACACGTCAAATATATTTTGAGCGTTTATCATTTGAGCTTGATGTTATTTCGCGTATGGGGTTTGCTGGTTATTTTTTGATTGTGGCGGATTTTATTCAATGGGCAAAAGCGCAAGATATCCCTGTAGGCCCTGGGCGTGGCTCTGGTGCGGGTTCTTTGGTGGCATGGGCGTTGACAATTACAGACATCGACCCGATTCCGTTTCATTTGTTGTTTGAACGTTTTCTTAACCCAGAACGGGTATCGATGCCCGATTTTGATATTGATTTTTGTCAGCACCGGCGCGATGAAGTTATCGCCTATGTTCGGCAGGAATATGGGGCAGACCGTGTTGCACAAATTATTACGTTTGGAAAATTACAAGCACGTGCAGCCGTGCGTGATGTGGGGCGCGTATTGGGGCAACCTTACGGCATGGTAAACCGTGTGGCCGAGCTTATTCCCAATAACCCAGCTAAACCCGTAACATTAAAAGAAGCCATAGAAGGCGAGCCGAAACTTCAGGAAATGTATGATAGTAACGAAGCGTTTCGGAATCTTTTAGAGACCGCCCAACAAGTTGAGGGGCTTTTTCGCCACGCAAGTACCCATGCTGCCGGTATCGTTATTGGCAATAAACCATTAGAAGAACTCGTGCCCCTCTATCGTGACCCTAAAAGCGATATGTTGGTAACTCAATATAACATGAAATTTGTTGAACAAGCAGGGCTGGTAAAATTTGATTTTCTTGGGTTAGCAACATTAACTGTTCTGAAACGAGGGGTTGATTTTATCCGGAGTATGGGAAAAGACGTTGATTTAAGCAGCATTCCTCTTAACGATAAAACAACTTATGACATGTTAAGCCGGGGAGACACAGCGGGTGTATTCCAGCTTGAAGGGACAGGCATGCGCGATGTACTGAAACAAATGCGCCCTACAAGGTTTGAAGACCTTATTGCCGCCGTTGCGTTATATCGACCCGGACCTATGGCACATATTCCAGATTATTGCCGGCGTAAACATGGCGAGGCTTGGGAACCCCCCCATGAAGATGTTCGCGCTATTTTAGAAGAAACCTACGGCATTATGGTCTATCAAGAACAAGTCATGCAAATTGCGCAAAAAATGGCGGGGTATACTCTTGGTGAGGCGGATATTCTTCGCCGTGCTATGGGAAAAAAAATCCATAAAGAAATGGAGCAACAGCGCGCTATTTTTACAGAAGGGGCAGTGCGCCG
>JAZLEM010000117.1:0-1881 GCA_045615245.1 Acetobacter sp.
AAACTTTTGACCCCGCACAAATAGAACCCACGTTATACGAACTTTGGGAAAGTCAGCAGGCTTTTTCTGCGTGTTCTACAAGTCAGAAAAAACCTTTTACCATTATGATTCCTCCACCGAATGTTACGGGCACCTTGCACATGGGGCATGCTCTAACCATGACATTACAAGATACGCTTATTCGTTGGAAGCGTATGCAGGGATATGATACCTTATGGCAACCCGGCACCGACCACGCCGGTATTGCAACACAAATGGTTGTTGAACGACAGCTTGCTGCCGAGGGAAAAACGCGTCAAGACATGGGGCGAGAGTCTTTTATTCACCGCGTTTGGCAATGGAAAGAAGACTCAGGCGGGGGGATTACGCGCCAATTACGCCGGCTTGGGGCCTCGTTAGATTGGCAGCGCGAACGTTTTACGATGGATGAGGGGCTTTCTCAAGCTGTGAGAGAGGTTTTTGTCAACCTTTATCGTGAGGGGCTTATTTATCGTGATCGGCGTCTTGTTAATTGGGATCCTGCTTTTCGTTCGGCAATTTCTGATTTGGAAGTCGAAAGTAAAGAGGTAGCAGGACATCTTTGGTATATTCGCTACCCATTGGAGGAAAACGGGGCTTTAACCATTACCGTTGCCACAACACGCCCGGAAACCATGCTCGGCGATACGGCTGTTGCTGTTCACCCTAATGATGCGCGTTACACGGCGTTAATCGGGCGTTTTATACGTTTGCCGCTGACAGGACGGCGTATTCCAATTATTGCCGATACTTATTCAGATCCTGAAAAAGGGACGGGTGCCGTTAAAATTACCCCTGCCCATGATTTTAATGATTTTGAGGTAGGGCGACGGCATAACTTGCCGATGTTGTCTGTGCTCGATGAAGAGGCACGTATAACGCTCGAAGAAATAACCGAACAAGAAACGACGACGCTTGCTGATCATGACGGGCTTTCTGACCCTGATTTTGTACGTTCTTTAGGGGGGTTACCACGTGAAGAAGCTCGAAAAGCCATTGTTGCTTGGTTAGATCAAAAAGGGTGGCTTGAAAAAATTGAACCACATCGGCATCAAGTGCCCCATGCTGTGCGTGGCGGTACAGTCGTAGAACCACGCTTAACAACCCAATGGTATTGTGATGCGCCAAAACTTGCACCAGCAGCCATTGAGGCTGTGACAGCAGGGCGCACGCTCTTCTTACCCAAACAATGGGAAAATACTTTTTTTGCCTGGATGCGAGAGATTCAACCTTGGTGTATTTCACGTCAACTTTGGTGGGGGCATCGTATTCCCGCATGGTATGGACCTGATGGGCATGTTTTTGTGGCTTATGATGAAGCCGAAGCACATCAACAAGCCATTTCTCACTACGGACAATCAACCCCGCTTACGCGTGATGAAGATGTCTTAGATACGTGGTTTTCTTCAGCTCTTTGGCCATTTTCAACCTTAGGCTGGCCTCAAAAAACACCAGACCTTGCCCGCTATTATCCTACAGATGTGCTTGTTACAGGGTTTGATATTATTTTCTTTTGGGTGGCCCGCATGATGATGATGGGGCAACATTTTATGGGAGATGTGCCTTTTCATCATGTGTTTATTCATGGCTTAGTGCGTGATGAACACGGACAAAAAATGTCTAAAAGCAAAGGAAACGGGATAGACCCTCTCGAAGTGGTCGAGACATATGGGGCTGATGCCTTACGCTTTACCATTTGTGCTTTAACAGGGGTAGGGCGTGATATTAAACTTAGTCACAAACGCGTTGAAAATTATCGTACATTTATCACCAAATTGTGGAATGCTGCGCGTTTTTGTGAAATGAATGGCGTTGTTCCACAACCAGAATTTAAGCCAGAACAGGCACAGCTAGCGCTTAGCC
>JAZLEM010000118.1:0-1685 GCA_045615245.1 Acetobacter sp.
ATTAAAAGGCGTTGATCGTCGCGGATTTGTTTTTTATACCAATCTCGAAAGTCGTAAGGGAGAAGAGCTCGCTCAAAACTCTCATGTCGCTTTGTTGTTTTATTGGAAAAGTTTACGTCGTCAAATTAGAATCGAAGGCGATGTTTTTCCAGTGAGTGTCGAAGAAGCAGATGCCTATTTTGCAAGTCGTAGTCGTTTTTCACGTCTGGGGGCTATCGCTTCTGATCAATCTCGTCCTTTACCAGATCGTACTATTTTTGAAGAACGTTTTCGTTCTGCTGAACAACGTTACCCGTCTGGTGCTATTCCTCGTCCTCAACATTGGTCAGGTTATCGTGTTCGCCCTGAATGTTTTGAGTTTTGGCAAGAACACCCCTATCGGTTACATGATCGTGTTGTTTGGCGTAAAAAAAATAACTCTGAGCTGTGGGATTCTACGCGTTTGTACCCTTAAAATACGCCTATCACGCCTATAAAGCACGCACTCGCTTCCAGAAAAGCGAGTTTTATAAACATATGAAACATATGTCGACCTCTATTATAAAAACACCATTAAAAAATTGTAAAAAATCATATGGGGTCGACAACATGAAACATCATGCCGTCATAAGCAGCTTCAACGCCTTGTGGCAAGTTACTTTTTAACCAATGCCAATCCATATCAACCCCCATATGGGTTAAAATCATACGATGAGGGCGAATATGCGTGCGCCACTCTAAAACCCTTTCTAACCAAGCGTGGGTGGCGTGTGCTTCGCGTTGAAAACAATCGACCATCCAGATGTGCACCCCCTGCAATAGAGTTAACGACTCGTCGGAAAGGTCAACAACATCTGTGCTATAAGCAAAACTACCGCATCTTATCCCTATTGAAGAGATAGAGCCGTGATTTTGTTCAAATAACGTAAAGGGTATGCCTTCTATAAAAATTACACTCCCTATAGAGACGGGAACGGCTTTTAAAGAGGGTCTTGGCAAATCAAAAGGCGGATTAAAAGACATCCAAGGTTTGAAAACATATCCAAACCGTTGTTGAAGTTCTTTCAAAACAGTTTCAGTACCGTAAACACGAATAGGTTTTTGAATAAGACGATTAATAGCCCGCAAATCATCAATTCCACCAATGTGGTCGGCATGGGCGTGGGTATAGATCACGGCATCGCAACGTGTTATACCGTTAGCTAAAAATTGTTGTCTTAAATCTGGTGTTGTATCTACAAGAACGGAGAGACCATTATTCATTTGAATAAGAATAGAAGATCGGCTCCTTATATTTCGTTTCTCTAACGGATCACAAGCTCCCCATTCGCCCCGACCGTCTTTACCACCAATCATGGGAACACCTGCTGATCCGCCACACCCGAGTACAATAATTTCCATAAACTGACTATATACCTTAAGTTTTGAAAAAGGTTTTTCTTAAAACTACTTTTAAAGGCTGTTCTTCAAAAGTCTCGTTTTTTATTTATTTTTTATCAAGATAAACTTCAACCACAGGTTCACCACCTCTCAACAGAATCCGAAGCATGGGTTTATTACCCCTCAACAAAATCTAACCACGGGTCATGACCCGTGGTTTAAAAGCGAAGACCACCCCCATGGTTCGGAAACTCTTAACAGCTTGTGATAAAAAAAGCCTTATTGTTTATTAAATCTTTTATTAAATTTAACAAAACCTTTATTTT
>JAZLEM010000119.1:0-2771 GCA_045615245.1 Acetobacter sp.
CAAGATGACCCGAGGCTGTGCTACTATGCATGTCGCCCGTAAAAGTAGCCTGTCCATATCCGTGGAGAGTAATGTTTCCTCGGGTAGCGTTAAGATCGGTCACACGAAGATGAATCGCCGGAGCCGTTTGGGTTGTCTTGCCTAGAGTGCTTAAAAATGTGGGAAGTTCAGAAGCCGGTAGAGAAAAAGTAACATGGGCTTGTGAGGGGAAAAACGCTTCATAGGCGATATTATGGTAATCTAGTCCGTTGAAAGCTAACGAGGCTTCAGAACGTTTGTCATGTGTACTACCCTTGTCATATGTACTGCCCTGTAACACCAGCTGGGCTGATTTTAAATTTAACGCGGCTTCTCCAAGGCTAATAGTGGCAGCATTCCAAGAAAAAGCCATGTTTTTACCTTCGATGAGAAAGCGCCAAGCCTGTTGCCCTTGTTTTTCAAGCCAATGAGCACAAGCGGCGTTATGGTGTCCGGTCAGCGATAAAACAAGGGCAACCGAAGCAGCTTCTGCCATGTTGTTGAAAATGTTTTTCGGCTGAGGAAGAGAGGAAAAAGGTTGTGCCGTCAGCTGCATTTGAGCGGCGTGAAGCCTATAGGGTGTTTGTTGTTGAGAGAGGCTGTCGGAGGGAATCGTTAGGGTTAAGTTATGATAAGAAACACCTTTTTCTGTTATATTGACTTTGGTATAACGAATATGGGCACATGTTTGTGGCAGAGAGGAGTGTTCTTTTTGTGCTGTTATGGGGGCTGGTGTGTCTGATTCTCTTGTTGAAATTGTTAAAACGTTTGAGGTTGTTTTTTGAGGTATGCTGACCTCTGGCGTCAGAGTGGCAGCGTGGGCTGTTGTAGAGAATGTAAGAAGAAACAAAACAGGTAAAGGACGCGTAATGGGCTTAAAAATCTGTGTAAAACGCATTTGTAAAACAGCCAACAACATATCAATTTTAACGGATTATCTTTGAGAGACGCTAGGAACTTAAATAACGTATTATAACTCGTTTTTGATCATTAGGTACAAAATATAATGAAGTTTTTGAAATTCGATCCCTTTTTGATGGGGTTACTGACGGCTGTTTTGTTGGCGACGTTGTTCCCTTGTCATGGGAGGGCTGTGCCTGTTTTTCATTATCTTGCGATGAGCTTGATAGGGTTAATGTTTTTTTTGCAAGGGGCACGTCTTTCGCGGCAAGCGGTTTTTCAAGGGGTTGTGGCTTGGCGGCTTCATAGCATTATATTGCTATGTACTTTTGTGTTATTCCCCGCTCTGGGTTTGCTTGTCTATAGGCTTTGCCCACATTTGTTTATTCCCCAAGTGTGGAACGGTGTCTTATTTTTATGTTGCTTGCCTTCGACAGTGCAGTCGTCTATAGCGTTTACTTCTATTGCGGGGGGGAATATTCCCGCGGCGGTATGTGCAGCGACAGCCTCGAATATATTAGGTATTTTTATAACGCCCGCGTTGGTCAGTGTTATTTTGCATCATGATGGCTCGGCGATGGGAAACCCGATGGATATTGTCTATCAGCTGCTTGTGCCATTTATTGTGGGGCAAATCTGTCAGCCTCTTTTGGGGGCGTGGGTACATCGCCATAAAATCCTCCTCTCGTTTACAGATCGTGGATCGGTTTTGGTGGTGGTTTATGTGGCGTTTAGTAGCGCGGTTGTTGAGGGGCTATGGCATAAATTGCCCCTTGATCAACTCGGCATGATTGTTTTGGGGGCTGTTGTCTTGTTATTTACAGTCATTATAATAACAACATGTATCAGCCGTATTTTGCGTGTACCGTATGAAGACGAAATTCCAATCGTTTTTTGTGGGTCTAAAAAAACGTTAGCCTCTGGTATTCCAATGGCAGAAATTTTATTTTCCCCTGCAACCGTAGGGATTACGGTGATTCCGTTGATGATTTATCACCAAATACAGTTATTTACATGCGCCGTATTGGCGCAATATTTTAAAAAGAAAATGGATCATATTCTGGCGATGAGAGAACAAACCCATAAAGCCCAAGACGAGAATAAACAAAACGAGAATACACAAGAAGCCAACAAACAAGAGGCGATACAAACAAGCCAAGTTGTTGAATCAAGCCAAGTTGTTGAATAGATGATGTTGAAGTCAGTAAACCTTAAAATGTCTTATTAAAATCTCTTATAAATCTCTTAATTAAATGAAAATGTCGACTCTAGATCCACAAGATTGGGAACATATCCGAGCCCTTGGGCATCGCATGCTTGATGACATGCTGAATAATATTCGTACGGTGGCACAAAAACCTGTTTGGCAGCCACCTCCGGCAGCGGTCAGAGCTCTTTTTCAAACAGCTTCTTTACCTCAAAAAGGCATTGATTTAGAGGTGTTATATCAGCAATTTATCGCGCATGTTGTGCCATACGCGGTGGGGAACCGCCACCCGCGTTTTATGGGCTGGGTTCATGGTGGCGGCACGGCACAGGGCATGTTAGCCGATATGTTAGCGGCGGGGCTGAATGCCAATGTCGGCGGGCGTAATCATGTGCCTGTTGATGTGGAACATATGGTCATACGTTGGGTGACCAAAATTTTTCATTTTCCCTCAACGACAACGGGGCTTTTAGTCTCTGGCTCTTCTATGGCAAATTTTATTGCCCTTTTAACAGCCTGCCGCGCGATCGCTGGGGCAGAAGTTAGGCATTCTGGTCTTTCTGGTCGGCGTTTGGTGGGCTATGCCTGTGAAAGTGCGCATGGCTGTATAGCCCGTTCTTTTGATAAGTCGGATCGTAGCCATGTC
>JAZLEM010000120.1:0-3534 GCA_045615245.1 Acetobacter sp.
CCGTGATTGACGGAGAATTTAGGCACAACGTCGCCATTTGCTGAGCTATTGGCGTGGACGTGTTGGTCTTGTACGAGGTTATAGCCAGCGCCACCATCGACATAAAGCCCTGAAATGGTTGTGGCGGAGGCAACGGCAGGGGCGAAAGTTAAAGCAGAGGTTAAGAGAAAAGAACGTAAGCGTAAGCGCATGAGTGAGAAGTCTCCTTAATTATAATTATACAACTTAAAAAGAGACCCACATCCTATCCTTTATCAAAATGATAAGGGGGGGGGGTAAATACCTCATTTTTTGTAAGATAGCCTGAACAAAAAATAAAAGATAGTTTTTTTTATACATTTTTTTTTCATTCTTTTTCTTGTGACATACTATTTTTTGACAGAACTCCCCTATCCGGAGCTTGAGCTTTAGTAGATAGGGGGATATTTTTTACTCTCGTGATTTATATGGCAGAACAAGAAACAACAATAAAACCATTTAAAATATACAGAAGATCTAATAGAAATCTTAAAAGATCGTCATTATATCATATCTGACGTCTCTTTTGTAAAAGAAACCCTTTCTAAACTCAATTATTATCGCCTGACGACGTCCTTGCTTCTTGTCAAAAACAAGGGGAGTAAAGAGGAAAGATATCTCCCCGTTACAACATTTGAAAAAATTGTTGGCTTACATGAATTTGATAGATAGAGGCGATAAAATCAAACAATTCAGATAATTTTATTATCAAACATCACGAGAATAAATATGGTGGAAAGTTGCCGTTAGGGGTTATATAGACTTCAACATGATCCAAAAAGCAAAAAAGTTAAAACAGGGCTTGTCGTTTCCTTTTATTTTTGCCATTTATAATATGCAGATTTGTGACACAGACACAGATTCCGGTAACTCATTTTTGATGACTATTGTGGAACTTATTCGTGAAAACCCATCAAAAAGTTGTACAATATTTTGCATGTTCTCAATCAGCTAAAAGTATGTCAGAAAAAATGATTCGTAAATTATCATCAGGGTTATAGGGGTTTATACCCTTTTTTATGTGTTTTAAGGAGGCAACATGTCTGATCTCGTTGTTCTTGGTTTTGACCATATTGATGATGCGGCTAAAGTTCTTGCCGAATGCCACAAATTAGAAAGTGAATACCTTCTTGACCTTGAAGACGCCGTTGTTGTGACACGTAACGGTAATGGTAAAGCCAAACTCCACCAAAGTGTTCATCTTGAAACCGCAGGGGCTTCTTGGGGGTTTCTTTCAGGTGGATTTTGGGGTGTACTCGTCGGTCTGTTATGCTTAAACCCCTTAGCGGGTTTCGTTATTGGCAGTGCTGTTGGTGCTGGAGCAGGTGCTGTCGCTGGTGCTTTATCCGATTACGGGATTAACGATAATTTTATTCGTTCTATCGGAGATACGATTCCACCTAACACCTCTGCTTTGTTTATTTTGATACGTAAATGCCAACCTGAGAAAGTTCTTGAAGATATCGCCCAATTTAAAAATCATGCGCGTATCATACAAACTTCTCTTTCTCCTGAAGATGAGGAGCGCCTTAAAGCTGCCCTTAGTGGTCATTTACAGCTCAATAACGCTTCCCGTAATGTCGTATAATACCCTCCGCTTACGACAATCATTATATAGTGCATACACATAACGCTCTTTATTAACGTTATCTTATCCATAACGTTCGTAGCATCTATAACGAAAACGATAACCAGAGAGTTTCTTCTCTGGTTTATGTTCTCGTTTGTGTTGTTGTTTATGTTTTTATGCCTATATCCCAACGATTATTTTGACATATTTCGTTATTCAGTTATTCAGTAATCTTATCCATTACTCTATAAAAGAACATACCCCTTACATATTTCCCATAAACATTTCCTCTATTAAGGATGACCTGTTGACTTTGCCATGTTTAGTATAAAAATTATTTTGCTTTTACTTTGGCTTGCAGCATTCGGCAGCATTTTAACACGCGCTTCTGTCCAAAAAATACCTCAGCCTCTTATTCTCATTCTCCTTGGAAGTGTTGCAGCCCTTTGTGGCTTTCACGTTGAATTACATCCTGAAATATTCTTATTTGTTTTTTTACCACCTCTCTTATTTGTTGATGCTTTTCACATGCCATTGCGTGAATTTAATCAGTTACGCGTGCCTATTTTATTTTTAGCTTTTGGGCTTGTTGTCATCAACACCATCGCGTGTGGTTATCTCATTCACTGGATTTTACCGAACCTATTATTATCTGTTTGTTTTACACTTGCTGCCGCTCTTTCCCCAACAGATACGGTAGCCGTCTCAAGCCTTATAGAAGGAAAGCCTGTTCCGTCTCGACTGCTCCAAATTTTGTCAGGCGAAGCCCTTTTTAATGACGCCTCGGGGCTTGTTTGTTTCCGTTTTGCCACCATAGCAGCCCTTATTGGTGAATTTTCTTATAAACACGCTTTTACTTCTTTCCTCTTTGTTGCCCTTGGCGGCATTGTTATTGGTGCTGTTTTAGCCTGGATAGCTGCTAAAATTGACCATGTTCTTATTCGCTATGGTTTTGATGAAGCCCAATCCCAAATTCTTCTTGTGCTTTTATTACCGTTTTTGCTCTATGCTGTTGCGGAATCTGCCGGGTGCTCTGGCATTTTAGCCGCTGTTGCCGGCTGTATGATGCTTAAATTATCGGGCATTATAGAAGAATCAGCGATTACCACCCGCATTCAAGCAAACACTGTTTTGAACATGGTGAGCTATACGTTCAACGCGCTTATTTTCCTCTTTCTTGGCTTTCAGCTTCCCTCACTTCTTCAAAAAGCTCAACTCGTTGTTCATGTGCATAACGTCACCATGTGGCGGCTGGCGTTCGTTGTTCTCATTATTTATAGTATTATGTTTTGTATCCGTATGATCAGCATATGGGTCAGTGTATGTATGCGATGGTCTGTTGCACGCTTACGTCATATTGATTTTGAACCCCTCAGTCTACCGGCTAGTTTTTTGCTGACATTTGCTGGTGTTCGTGGTGCGGTAACATTGGCGGCTGTTCTCTCACTTCCAACAGGGTTAAATGGCACTCAAATTTTTCCTTCACGCGAAACGGTTATCGTTATTGCGACGGGTGTTATTATTCTTTCTCTTCTTTTAGCGAGTGTTGCCATTCCGTTTTGTTTACGTTTTATCCCGCCAGAACTCATTAGCAAAAGCGCACGAGAAGAAAATCATGCCCGTAAAAAACTCCTTAATGCAACGCTTACTGTGCTCAATAAAGCCCATGAAGGCATTTTTTCTTCCCCAGATAAACAGGAAAGCTCATTTTCTGAAGAAGAAAAACTCATGCGGCTTGAAACGACAGAACGCCTTCAACACTTGTATAAAAGCCGTTTAGAAACAGAAGATATTGTCTATCTTGAAAATATGACCCATACTTCTCATACTTTGCGCCGTGTTCGGTTTGAATTTGCCTTACGCTTACAAATTTTACGTGTTCAACGCCAAACTATGCGTGACATGATGAAACAAGGTGATATTAACGATCGAACAGAATGGAAAAT
>JAZLEM010000121.1:0-1314 GCA_045615245.1 Acetobacter sp.
ATGACGAGACTAAGGTGGGACTTGACGAACAGGAACTGCTTATGAAAAAAATTGAACGAGCAAAAAATGCACTAAATAGGCTAAATGCAAAACTCTGTAATTCAATGGGTTGAAAATTTGTTATATAGAAGAACATAAGAACAGGTTTTTGGGCAGTGAGTAATGAGTGATGAGTAGTGAGGGGGGGGTAGGGACGTCTGCGTGCAGCGTCCGAGGTTCTTTACTCACGCAAATCGCGCCAAAGGCTTAGAGCAATATTTTGTGAGATCCGTGGGGGATCGTGAGATTATAACTCTTGTGTACTCTCCGGATGCTGCACGCAACGTCCCTACCCCCTCATAACTCACTACTCTGTTATGGCGAATAGAAAACGACTACACAATTTGACATAATGAATTTAAACAGCTTCTTAATGTTTACTGTTTTTACGATGGACATGGACGAAGAACGGCTAACGAAATGATCCCACGTTAATCGTTCTCCGTTCAATGCTCATCATTTAAAACCCTCTTCTCAGATTTCCTCCAGAGGAATTCCGTTTTCTCGCTGCTCTTTCAAGTAACGGTACACAGTGCTGCTGCTCACGTTCAGTTTTTTCGCAATCTGCTTACATGGCAACCCTGTTTTCAACAATTTATTTAGCTGTGTTTCCTTTACTTTTAGCTTGTTGTGCTTCCCTTTCGCCCCCTTCGGACGCCCTAAGATTACGCCTTGCGCCCTTCGCAAAGCCAACGCCTCTGCGGTACGTTGGCTTATGAGCATTCTCTCAATTTCCGCACTCAGACCAAAGGCAAAGGCCAAAACTTTGTTGGATATGTCGTTTCCAAGCATATAGCCTTCCTTAATGGTGCAGACCACACATTCCTTTGTCATGCAAAGATTGAGTATCTCCATAATCATGAAAAGACTGCGCCCCAACCTCGATATTTCCGTACACACAATCATGTCTCCTTTCTTTACCTTGTTTAGAAGCTTTCCCAAGCTGCGTTTGCGGTAATACAACGTGCCGCTTTTGACTTCCTGAATCCACCCGTCTGCCTTGATGGAGTGGGTCTTGAAATACTGTTCAATTTGATAACGTTGGTTTTCGGCCGACTGCTTATCGGTGGAAACCCTGATGTAGCCATAATTCATAATCTGTTATAATTTGTAGTTCAACATTTGTCTCAAAATAACGGACATTATTTTGCATTTGCAATATCATACGACGCATGGATGAAGAAAGGTAGAAAAAAATTAAAATACAAATATATTTATTAACTAATCATTCAACAAATCAACATGGGTAAAAAAATTCTATTTTTACTGGTTTGC
>JAZLEM010000122.1:0-3967 GCA_045615245.1 Acetobacter sp.
ACCGCTTGGCCTCCGACTTGTCTGGCACATAAAGGGTGTTTTCATCGGTGCAATAGGCTGTAAGGACGGGCGGAATTTGCTCCTCTTGACAAAGAGGAGTCGAGTTTTCCCATGTCGTACGATTCCATGCAACATGGACGCTCAAAGAGGAAGGTTCAATATCAACATTTGCCCGTAAACGAAAACGATATAAAAAATTACGGAGGTCTTCAGCTTGTATAGCGGCACACTCTAGTAATAAACATGGCTCATGAGGGTGGACTATGACAAAAAAATCATACTGCCACCGTCCTTGCGGGGTTAGGCAAGCTGCCCACGCTGCAGCGCCTGACGGCAAAGTGGCAATGTCTGCCGTTACGAGTCCTTGTAAAAAACGAACGCGGTCAGTACCTGATAATTTAAGAACAGAGCGGTGCGGAAGAGATGTGAAAAAAACTGTTGTCATAAGCAAGCTATAAAATTTTATGACAAGAATTTATGAAGAGAGATAGAAAATTAAGAGGTTTAAGAAAAGTTATAATAACGTCAATACCTCGTAAAAGGTTAGCACCTTACGATCCATAAGTTTGGCACGTGTTATAATTTCTCTAATTTTTCAGACTCTGTCATTTTATAGAATAGACGAGAAAAGGTAACAAAAACACATGACAAAACAAAATGGCGCGAGTGACGGGGCTCGAACCCGCGACCTCCGGCGTGACAGGCCGGCGCTCTAACCAGCTGAGCTACACCCGCGTACATGAGGAAATGCTTGGTGTTTTTATAAAGGGCTTAAACTTTTTACTTCTATAAAGCACCAAACACTTTAATAAAAGCTACAGCAATATTTTTTTTGAATCAATAGAAATAATACAAAATATAAGAAAAATTTTTGTAAGAGCGTTATTTGTTTTTTTGTAGGGGAGTAAACACAACGAGTGAATAATTTTTTTATGCTTGTGTGTTGCTATAATCTATTGATTAGCAAGGATTAAAGATGACAAGTCCCCAGAAAGGGCAAAATGAGGGGTGGAGGGAAAAAATTATGGGGTAAAGCCATGATAAGAACTTTACCCCTCATGAAGAAAAATAAAAGGTAATACGCGTTATTTGGCTTTAGCCGCGTCAACAGCTTTAACAATAAAAGCTTGAGCCTCTTCCTTTGTGCCCCAGCCGGTTACTTTGACCCATTTTCCTTTTTCAAGGTCTTTGTAACGGGTAAAGAAGTGTTCAATGGCTTTAATCGTAATGTCGGGAAGATCATCAATACAAGAAATTTTACTATATTCGGGGTGAACTTTCTCGTGCGGTACGCAAATAATTTTTTCATCTTCCCCAGATTCGTCTTCCATTTTCAAAACACCAATTGGGCGAGCGCGAATAACACATCCGGGGACAACATGATCAGGCGTTAATACTAAGGCATCGGTTGGATCACCATCAGCCGCCAATGTATGAGGAATAAATCCGTAAGCGGTCGGATACACCATAGATGTAAATAAGAATCGGTCAACAACAAGAGCACCGCTTTCTTTGTCTATTTCATATTTGACAGAAGACCCCTGCGGAATTTCGATAACGACATTGATATCGTGGGGAACATCTTTCCCTGCAGAAAGTTTTGAAACATTCATGATTTATAGCTCCAGTTATATCCAGTTATATGGACGTAATAAATATATTCAATCTATTTTGATTTATTTGTGTGTGTGTTGCGTTTCTTGTCAAGAGAAAACAATATATTCGGTTAAGAGAAAACTAGGATAGAAATGTATAAAAATAAGAAAGTCAGAAAAATAAAAAATAAAAGAATAAAAAGGAATATTTATAAAAACTTCGGTATATCAATATATTACGTTAATAACGTTAATAAGATGTGATAAAACGTGCATAACGGCATAACGATGAGATAAAAGAGGTGTGGTATGTTTGAAGAGGCTGATTCATTTACAAGTAAAGAGCGTGCACTGATTGCTGAAGAAGATGTTGTCTTTGATGTTAGAAGGTTATTTACTATCACCTGTCACTTTATGTCGACGTGTTTTGCTTTGGGTATCAGGGATCAGCAGACTCGGGTTATACTTGGATCGGATAGAAACATTATTTTAACGACAGACACAGAAGGGCAGACAGAAGACCGAATTATTATCATGGTAAAGCCGTCATTCATTCAGGGCAACAGAGAGATAGAAGATCGTGAGCCTTTTACAATGACCGCTTCTCATCTCATCCATAATTTGTCTTTGTTGTTATCCATGTCTTCAGGGATTTCAAAGAAAGAACTTGTAACACCTGCAGAATTTATTTTGACGCATTATTTAATTAGTCATTTATCTTCGAGACATAAAAGACATAAGCAAGAATTTACGGAAACAGACAATAACACGGATCCTACTCTGCATTAGCAAATTTTGGATAATTTTATGAGAGGTGGTTTGATACGTGTGTTATTAAGGGGGTGGGGCATAGGCTTGCGATAAGCTGTAAGCTGTGCTTTTTCTTAACTTGTTATTAACTTGTTATTAACTTGCAGTCAGTTTTGAGTAAGTGTAACCTACTAAACGTTTTATTTGACTTAATTTTTCTCAACTCTATACGGATAATCAAATGGCCTCTTACCAATATGTTTACGTGATGAAAGATTTAAAAAAAGCCTATCCTGGTGGGCGTGAGGTTTTTAAAGGGATTACGCTGTCTTTTATGCCTGGAGCTAAAATTGGTATTCTAGGCGTTAATGGGGCGGGAAAATCTACACTTCTTAAAATTATGGCAGGGTTAGATAAAGAATTTGGTGGCGAGGCATGGGCGGCTGAAGGTGTCAAAGTTGGGTATTTAGAACAAGAGCCAAAATTAGACCCCAATCTGACAGTTGGAGAAAATGTAGCCCTTGGTTTTGGTGATCTGAAAAAAGCCATTGATCGTTTTAATGAAATTTCTGCCCGCTTTGCCGAGCCTATGGATGACGAAGAGATGACAGCTCTTTTAGCTGAACAGGCGGAATTACAAGAAAAAATTGATGCAGGCGATGGGTGGGAACTCGATCGTAAATTAGAAATAGCTTTGGATGCTTTGCGTTGTCCGCCCGCAGAAACCTCAGTCAATAATCTTTCTGGTGGTGAAGCACGTCGTGTTGCCTTGTGTCGTCTCTTATTGGAAAAACCTGATCTTCTTCTTCTTGATGAGCCAACGAACCATTTAGATGCTGAAAGTGTTGCGTGGTTAGAAAGAACTTTGCGGGATTATACGGGAACGGTAATGGTAATTACACATGATCGTTACTTCCTTGATAATGTGACAAATTGGATTTTAGAAATTGAGCGGGGGAGGGGGATTCCTTTTGAGGGCAATTATTCTGCTTGGTTAGAACAAAAGCGTAAACGCCTCGCCCAAGAAGAAAAAGAAGAAAGTGCGCGTCAACGGGCGTTAGCCGCAGAACAGGAATGGATCAATTCTAGTCCTAAAGCGCGACAAAGTAAAAGTAAGGCACGAATTGCCAAGTATGAGGAAATGCTCGCTGCTAGCAATGAGCGAGGCGGGGGAAGTGCTGAGATTGTTATTCCACCCGGACCGCGTTTGGGCGGCACTGTTCTTGAAGTTCAGAATCTCTGTAAAGGGTACGGAGATCGTATGCTTATTGAAAACCTTAGTTTTAAGTTACCTCCGGGGGGGATTGTTGGTGTTATTGGCTCTAATGGGGCAGGAAAATCTACTTTATTTAGGATGATTATTGGTCAAGAAAAGCCAGATTCTGGTACCCTCTGTTTAGGGGATACGGTTAAACTTGGGTATGTTGATCAGCGGAGAGATAACCTTGATCCTAATCGGACAGTATGGGAAGAAATTTCTGGCGGGACAGATGTTATTCATCTAGGAAAACGGGCTGTACAGTCTCGTGCTTATGTTGGCGCTTTTAATTTTAAGGGGGCTGACCAACAAAAAAAAGTTGGTATTCTTTCAGGCGGTGAGCGCAATCGCGTGCATTTGGCAA
>JAZLEM010000123.1:0-8633 GCA_045615245.1 Acetobacter sp.
TTCTCCTACGCAAACCCTCTGAAGCAACAGGATGTGAAATTTATGGAAAAGCCGAATTTCTGAATCCAGGCGGATCTATTAAAGATAGAACAGCTCTTGCCATTATTAACGATGCTGAAACACGAGGTGTTCTTAAACCAGGCGATACTCTTGTAGAAGGCACAGCAGGCAATACGGGGATCGGTCTTACACTCATCGCCAATGCTCGTGGATATCGTTGCGTTATTGTCATGCCTGAAACACAAAGTCGAGAAAAAATTACTTTTCTACGCATGATTGGTGCCGACTTACGATTAGTACCCGCTAAACCGTATCGTGATCCTGGTCATTATGCTCATATTTCCCGTACATTAGCAGAACAAAAGAACTGGGTATGGGCAAACCAATTCGACAATCTCGCTAATCGTGAAGGGCATCGTACAACAACGGCACAAGAGATTTGGCAACAAACACAAGGGAAAATTGATGCTTTTACTTGTGCCTGCGGTACGGGAGGAACGTTAGCTGGTATTGCTCTCGGATTACACGATTTAGCTCAACGCAATAAAACCCATCCTCCACGCATTGTTTTAGCAGATCCAGAAGGCTCTAGTTTATATCATTGGGTTAAAAACCACAATCTTTTAGCCGAAGGATCTTCGATAACTGAAGGAATCGGTCAGTCCCGTGTTACCAAAAACCTTGAAGGTGCTCCCATTGATAACGCTGAGCGTATACCAGATTCTGAAGCTTTAACGGTTCTTTACAACCTTATCCGTGAGGAAGGGCTATTTGTTGGTCTATCTTCTGGTGTTAATGTTGCGGCGGCTATACGCACCGCACATCATCTTGGTCCCGGGCATCGCATCGTCACAATTTTAGCAGATAGCGGTGCACGATATGAGTCGAAGCTTTTCAATCAAGATCTTTTAAAGAGTAAAAATTTACCTATAGCCCCTTGGCTTAACCCTCTTACATCAGAACACAACTCGTTATCTTCCTTATCAAGATAGCCTCTAAAGGTATAATCTCTGTAGAGTCATATTCTAGCCTTACTATTTAGCCTCTACTATTCAGTTTATAGTAAATTCTAACGATAGACTCGATAAGATAAAAATCAAATCAGAATAATAGCTATACAAACCACAGTAATTCTCTTTTACAAATTGTTTCCTAGTCATTATGGTGAAAAATTAAATATACCAAGACATATCTTGACAAAAACACAAATAAGTTTTATTATACTTTTTCATCTCGGATAAACAAATTGGGGTTGTAGCTCAGTTGGGAGAGCGCCTCGTTCGCAATGAGGAGGTCAGGGGTTCGATTCCCCTCAGCTCCACCAATCTGCCTGTCCATACCATTTTTTCCTCTGCTCATTTTTTCTGGTCGTAGTTTTTTTTTACTGTTTTTATATTTGGCATAACTCTATCTGTTGAAGAAAACTTTTCTTCATTCTTATCTTAAGTAAAAAATTATACTTTTTACACGATCAATGTCTAAGTGCTGTATTTTTAAGTATTATATCTATGAGTAAACAAATTCTGATATTTGGCGCAGGGGCGTGGGGAACTGCACTTGCACTCCATGTTGCTAGAGCAGGGTATCATGTCCATTTATGGGGACGTAAAGCCTTCCCTCTCTCCTCTGGCGCTATGCCCTGTTTGCCAGAATTTCCACTCCCCCCTACTATTTGTGTTTCATCAGACTTACCGACAACTTCTTTGTGTTGTGTCCTCATTGCTATACCAACACAATCTATCTCTTCTATCATGCCTCTACTTCCTAAAGGTGTACCGACACTTCTTTGTTGTAAAGGAATAGAAAAAGACACACTCTCTTTTCCTCTGGATATTCTTGCACGAAAACGCCCCGACATTTCAGGAGCGGTTCTCTCAGGTCCTAATTTTGCTCACGAAATCGCTACAGGTCTCCCTGCCGCGTCTGTTATTGCCGCATCAGACGTAGCGTATGCTCGTATTTTTGTAGATAAGCTATCTACTCCTATTTTTCGGCTTTATGCAAGTTCCGACATAACGGGTGTACAACTAGGAGGAGCAGCTAAAAACGTTATTGCCTTAGCAGCAGGTATTACGATGGGTGCTAATCTTGGTCAAAATGCCCGTGCAGCTCTCATCACCCGTGGTCTTGCTGAAATCACTCGCCTTGCACTTTCGCTTGGTGCACACCCTGCAACCCTTGCTGGGCTTTCAGGTCTTGGAGATTTACTTCTAACCTGCACAAGCCACGTCTCACGTAATTACAAGCTCGGGTTTGATTTAGGAAAAGGTGTTTCTTTGCAGAAGGCTATATCAGATCTTCCTGGTGTTGCCGAAGGATTGACAACAGCCTCAGCTCTCCTAGCGCTTGCACGTACCCACCAAGTTGATGCCCCTATTACAGAATGCATCACCGCTTTTTTGGAAGGACAGCTTAACCTAGCACAAGCACAAAAACTTTTACTCAGTCGTCCTACGAAAGATGAATAAGAGCTTTTACTTTCAACAAGTAAGAAGATTACCTGTTATCTACTCTAAAGCAGAGTGTGTACGCCTTACCCACTATGTTTTATTTTCAAAACCCATGGCTTTTTAGCAAACAAGAAAAGTCTTGTTGTTTTTGTGTTTCCTTTTAAAGAACAAAACTCCCAACAAATATTTTTTAAGAAGGCGTTACTTGAGCAAAAGCCCACTCTAACCACGGTAACAGGGCTTGAATATCGCTAGTTTCAACCGTAGCTCCCCCCCATATCCGCAGACCAACCGGTGCATCACGATAACTTGCAATATCAAAGGCAACCGTTTCTTGCTCTAAAAGCGTTAACATCTTTTTGAGAATCGTCATTTGTTTCTCACGCTCCAAATTCTCAAACCATGGTGCAACGATTCGTAGACAAAGAGCTGTAGGAGAACGTTCCTCAACATTAACAGCTAAAAACTCCACCCAATCTGTTTGAGAAACCCAAGCCTCTAACGCTGCAAGATTAGCTTGGCTTCGTGCTTTTAGAGCCGTAAGTCCTCCTAGTGATTCTGCCCATTTCAAACTATCTAGTGCATCTTCAACACATAGTAACGAAGGAGTGTTTATTGTATCTCCTTTAAAAAGACCCTCTATAAGCGTATTAGCTGATGTCATACGAAAAATTTTAGGCAATCCACGCGCGGGAATATATGTTTCAAGCCGTTCTACAGCACGTGGCGAAAGAGCAATCATACCGTGTGCAGCTTCCCCGCCAAGAGCTTTTTGCCATGACCACGTTACAACATCGAGTCTCTCCCAAGGAAGATCCATCGCAAAAACAGCTGACGTGGCATCACAAATCACCAACCCCTCATGCTGTGCAGGAATACTCTCTGCGCCGGGAAAACAAACCCCTGACGTTGTACCGTTCCACGTTAGTACAACATCATGTGCCCAGTTAACAGCTGAAAGATTAGGCAAAGAACCATAATCAGCCTGAAAAACACGGGCATTATGAGGTTTTATTTGTTCTATAACATCATATGCCCATTGGGCTGAAAAACTCTCAAACGCTAAAACATCAACAGGACGTTCACCCAGCATTGACCACAACGCCATTTCGACAGCCCCCGTATCAGAAGCCGGAACAATACCTACCCGCCATTCCTCAGGAATACCTAGTATACGCCGTGATCTGACAATAACTTCATTCAAACGGGTACGTGCAGATGCAGAACGATGAGAACGCCCGACTAAAGCGTCAGAAAGTACAGAAACAGACCACCCCGGTCGCTTTGCACAAGGACCCGATGAAAAACACGGGTTAAGGGGGCGAACCTTAGGTGGAGTCAGAATAGAACGACTCGTATCGGAGCAAGAAACAGACATGACTTTAACAACAGTCTTTACTAAAAATTTATAAGAGGTGTGATCAAGTTATAGAGAAGCAAAGAATAAATTACAGAAACACCATAAAACTCATAAAAAGCGCTTAACGCATAACTATCAAAATTGCCTAAAAAGGCAAAAAACGAAAGACGCACAGAGTTCAATAATAAAAATGGTACGAGAGAGGGGATTTGAACCCCTACGCCTTTCGGCGGTCGATTTTGAGTCGACTACGTCTACCGTTCCGTCACTCTCGCCTATTTGATTTGTTTCATATTCTAACAACAAAATCTACTTTAATAAAGAGAGAAGTTATTATTTTTGTAGCTTTATAACTTCACTGAGTACGTCACATACATGTCCTATAACTTTTACTTTACGCCAAATACGTACAATAGTCCCTTGTGAATCAATTAAATAAGTGGCACGTTCAACTCCCATAGAGGTTTTACCATAAAGTTTCTTTTGTACCCATACCCCGTAAATAAGGCTTACGCCCCCATCAACATCGGAAGCAAGTGGAAACGTTAAATTATATTTATCCGCGAATAAATCAAGTTTTTTGACTGTATCACGCGATACACCGATAACTTGCACATTCTTACGTGCAAATTCAGGTAAAGCGTTAGAAAAATCAATAGCTTCTTGTGTACACCCTGGCGTATTGGCTTTCGGATAAAAATAAAGAATGAAAGGTGATCCTTTAAGAGAGTCCAAAGTGATCATACGCCCTCTACTTGCTTCCATGACAAAAGAAGGTGCTTTATCTCCTACAGTAAGGTGTGTTTCTGTTTGTTCCTTGCTTTGTTGATTTTCCTCTCTCATAAAATCTTCCTCTTGTTTTAGGTGTTAATGAAGGGGACCTATTAAACTCTCAAAACATTCTCTAACATTTTTGGCTAATTGCTCTGTTTGCTCTATTAAAGCAGGAATATCGCGTATTTTCATATTCCGCAACAACACCTGACAAGCGACGGGTCCTAACTCCTTTTCGAGGTCAACAGGCGGTCTGGGTCCATATAAAAGGCGTAACTGTGCTTGTAACCGACGCCAAAAACTCCCTGCTTGGCACAATGTAGCCACTTGTTCTTTTGTTAGAACCCCTTCCCGTGCTAAACGTCGTAAAGCATGCCGGGTTATAGGGCTTCTTACCTTAGCATCGGCAGCACATAATTGAAAAATCTGGGCTATAAACTCTATTTCCATAAGACCACCATCACGCCGTTTAATATCCCAGATCGACGTTGAAGGTAAATCCCGTGCAAGCCGCAAACGCATATTACGCACATCTTCATGCAATGATTGACATGTTGGAGGCGCCGTTAAAATTTTTCCATCAAGAATTTGCCCTAAATCTTGTATTAAAACCGAACGTAAAAAATGTGGTGCAACAATAATCCGCGCGCGTGTTAAAGCCATGCGCTCCCATGTCCATGCAGAATTGGCATAGTAATGTAAAAAAGCTTTACGTGATACAACAACAGGACCAGACCTACCAGAAGGACGCAAACGCATATCTATTGTATAGAGTGGTCCTTCGGACCCTGGCGTTGTTAATGCAGCAATTAAAGAACGCGCAAGTCGCATATAATAAGCATTCACTTCTAACGGTCTTCCAGATCCTCCTTTTTTAATAAAACTTTCTTGTACAGTCTCAGGATAATCACAAACAATCATTAAATCGAGATCAGAAGCAGGCATCATCTCACGCGAACCTAATCTCCCTAACGCAATGACTGCCATACCACCACCATGAACATACCCATACTTAGCTATATGTTCTTCAATAACGGCTTCCCACAGAATTTTTATAATGACATCCGCTAAACTTGTACGTTCACGCTCTGCCATCTCTTCACTCATGTACCCTTCTAATAATGCAACAGATAAGCGAAACTCCTCCCCTCTCAAAAGTGGACATAAAACCTTTATTTTTTCTTCTACACTTTTCACTTCCTTTATACTTTTGTAAAAACGTGTTACTGCAATCCGCTTTGTATCGTAAGCCATTTCCAAAAGACCTTCTAAAGCAGATGGATGATTTGCTAAATAATCTGACAGAAAAGCAGAGGCATTAAAAATATGCATAACTTTATCTATCAATTCTGGATTATGTTTAAATAACGTTAAGACTTGAACACCTGCATGTTGACACATCAAAAAAGCGTCAAAATTTAATAAACACGCGAACGGATCATGACTTTGGCTAAAACTCTTTAATAAAAGCGGGAAAAGAGAACGTAACAACGCCTGTGCTCGTGCCGAACGTAAAGCACGCACGCTACATCCTTGCCAACGCGCCAATACCTGTTTAGACTTCGTTATCTGTTCTTCTGGAAAGCCGTATTTTAATAATAGTTCTTCAATCTTCCCCTCTTCCAAATCAGATATTAAAACACTTTGCTCAGCTCTCGTTCTTTTATAGTTTGTTATAAAATTCCGTTCAAAAATACGCCTAACTTCTCGCATATAGGGCAAAATATGCTGTGCAAATGCGTTTCCGTCCGGATAATTCATAAATACAGCAAAAGAGTTAAACTGTGTCTCATGTTCTGGAAGGCTATGTGTTTGATAATCGTTCTGCATTTGTAAACGATGTTCTATTTCTCTCAAGAGATGATAAGCCTCTATTAACACATGAGCTTCTTCATACGTGAGATAACCTGCTATTGCCAACTTTTTTAATGCACCACAGGTTGTTTTTTCACGCAAGACATGTTCACGCCCCCCCCAAATGAGTTGTTTTGCTTGGGCTATAAACTCAATTTCCCGTATCCCTCCTTGTCCGAGTTTAATGTTGTGTCCCAAAAGCCATGTATATGCTATACTACTTGTAAGCATACTATCCGATAGCTCTGACAAATCACGGCGACCCGTATTGCGATAGCTATCAATCTGATCTTTCATATCATGCAAATCATCAATAAGCGTAAAATCAAGATGCCGACGCCAAACAAATGGTCGAATATCAGCAAGAAATTGTTTTCCTACGGCTATGTCTCCTGCTACGGCTCTTGCACGAATCATGGCTGCCCGCTCCCATGTCTGCCCTAGGCTTTCATAGTAAACAAGCGCTGCCTGCACTGTTACAGCTAGTGGTGTAGAAGAAGGATCTGGGCGTAGTCTAAGATCAGTACGAAAAACGTAACCATGTTCATCACGTGCTTCTAAAATATTGACCAAATCATTCGTTAAACGTATGAAGACCCTCCTTACAGCATCAGAACGTACATAAAAAGAAGGATCATACAAAACCATAATATCTATATCTGATGAAAAGTTGAGTTCTCGCGAACCGAGCTTTCCCATAGCAAGAACAGTAAACCCACACCCACGTGTAGGATCTTCCGGATTAGGCAACTCTAACTGCCCTGCACGAAAAGCCATTAGTAGTAAATGTTTAATAGTAAGTTCAAGTGCTGCTTCAGCGAAACAACTCAGCGTCTCTGTTACCTCTTCTAATGTCCAAAATCTGCCCAGATCAGCAACAGCACAAGCAAGCGCAATTTTTTTCTTAATAATTCTTAAAAAAAATACAACAGTCTCACGTTCTGTGTTAGGATTAAAGTCTGCGCATTCTGTTAATGCTGCTTGTGTGTAGTATTTTGGCCCTTTTTCAAGTAAAGTAATAAACCCTGCTATATCGCTCCGCACCAGATCAGACAAATAAGGGCTATTTCCTCCTAAACATGCCATAAGGTTACGCACAGAAGCGTTTTGTAATATGTCCGACTTTGACTCTAATTTTTCAGAAAGTTTATGTATTTCTTCTATAAAATCAGCTGCTATTCTACGATCCGCAGGTTTTGGCCAATATGCACAAGGCCATGCTTGTGTATTATGCTGACAAAGTTGCCGTATATTACGAGAAAGAAACTGTTTTGTCTGTATTGTCATGAGTAATTCTCCCCCTCTCCTTTCTCACACTGAAGAGGCATCTTCTCTTAAAAAGAAAAAAAAAATCCTGTCAACCATATGCGTTTTCTTTTTCACACCTGTCTCTCTTTTTCTTCTCGTTATCCTTTTATTCGTTATAGGTGTGTCACTTAGACCTCTGCCTATAAACCCACTCATACGCTATTTCTTACCTTTAACCATTATCCCAAGACACTCTGGTCACCCGCCTGTACAATTAGATTTTCGTAATATCTCTTTGTACTGGAATATCTGGCATGAGGGATTAAACGCACCGATAACCCTTTCTGCTACAGCGATTACACTTAAAGTACCCTCTCCTCCCGTTCCAACGAATAAGCTTTCAACCAATTCAACTCGTCAAGAAGAAACAGGCCACATTTATGATAGCATACAACATCTTACCCTTGTATTAGAGTCCCGCGCTTTATTCCATGGTGTCTTCACTCCGAAGAGCTTAACAATCCACAACGCTCAATTTCATCTCATACGCAATCATAACAACACAGTAGGGCTTGATTTTGGTCAAATATCAGATATTTCCTCACAAACCAATATCCCTATAATACTCAATAATATTGGATATATCGCTTTAAATAACGTAACCATTATCCTTCGCGACTCTCTCGTCCATACACATTGGCGTATTTCACCCCTTAACGTCCATCTCAACATTCATACAATCAACCGACAAAATGGGCTTATTGGCACACTCTCTGCAACATTAGCTAATTGTAACACGCCTACCAATACTATACGCTTCACAGCACGTGGAATCCCCATCAATACACCCCAAAAACAACCCCAAAAAGACATAAAAGTAACATCCCATCTCCCAACTCTCACCACCATAAAAAATACTAATATCCCAAACACTTCCCTTCTCCCTT
>JAZLEM010000124.1:0-3878 GCA_045615245.1 Acetobacter sp.
TATATTCACGGCGTAGACTTTGCCAATGTTAGATATCCCAATCCCAACATCCCACCACCAACTGACGACTAGCTTAACAGAGCACATCGTTTGTTCAATTACGGCGTCTGGGGGAAGAGATTAAAATTTAACCGTGAAGAAGAGAACTTCTTGACTTTTTTATTTTTTTTTGATAAAAATGCACCTATTGCCGGGAATGAGGACAAATTGGCTGAAACACTGCGAAATACTTAAGTGTGAGGTAATACAATTTGCGCCCGCTCCGATCCATGGTGGGCGGAGACTACCGGTTGTCATAACGGGTTAGTTATACCGTTTTTTTGAAAGATTTAGGCGCATCATGAGTAAGCGCATTGCCAGTAAATATAAAATCAATCGCCGTTTAGGCATCAATCTTTGGGGGCGTGACAAATCTCCCGTTAATCGCCGTGAATATGGTCCCGGGCAGCATGGTCAGCGCCGTAAAAGTAAGCCTTCTGATTATTCTGTTCAGCTCATGGCAAAGCAGAAATTGAAAGGCTACTACGGTAATATTACAGAAAAGCAATTTCGCCGTTACTATCAGGAAGCTGTGCGTCGTAAGGGCGATGCTTCCGAAAACCTGATAAATTTGCTAGAACGTCGTTTAGATGCGGTGGTTTATCGGATGAAATTTGCGATAACACCGTTTGCTGCACGTCAGTTTGTTAGCCATGGTCATGTGCTTGTTAATGGTCGGAAAGTGAATATACCGTCCTATCTTATGCGTGATGGTGATGTGGTTGAAGTGCGTGAAAAATCAAAGCAGCTTGCTATCGTTCTCGATGCCACGCAATCTGCTGAACGTGATGTGCCAGACTATATGGAAGTTGATCATCGTCAAATGAAAGGCACTTTTTTGCGTGGTCCACAGCTTGCGGATGTGCCGTACCCTGTGCAAATGGAGCCCAATTTGGTGGTTGAGTTTTATTCTCGTTAATTGTTTGTATGACGAGTTGTATAATACCGAGTAGAGAAGAATATCTCTACTCGGTATTTTCTTTCAAAATTTCATATTTTTATTTTGGTATTATTTGGGAATAATATCGTAATGACTCAAATAGCTGATTTTGAATTAGATAAAGAAATTATTCGACGACGTACTTTTGCAATTATTTCTCATCCGGATGCTGGAAAAACAACGCTGACTGAACAAATTTTACGTGCCGGTGGGGCTATTCAACTCGCAGGGCGTGTACGTGCGAAAGGCGAGCGGCGACGTACACGATCAGATTGGATGACCATAGAACGTGATCGTGGTATTTCTGTGGTAAGCTCGGTGATGACTTTTGAATATGGTGGCTGTGTTTTTAATTTGTTAGATACGCCCGGGCATGAAGATTTTTCTGAAGATACCTACCGTACTTTAACAGCTGTTGACTCGGCTGTCATGGTCATTGATGCGGCGAAAGGGATTGAGGATCGTACACGGAAATTATTTGAGATTTGTCGTCTGCGTGATATTCCTATCGTAACATTTATCAATAAAATGGATCGTGAGTCTCAAGATCCGTTTGCTTTGTTAGATGAAATTTCTGCTTCATTAGCATTAGACACAACGCCATTAACGTGGCCTGTAGGGCGGGCAAATACGTTTGTTGGCGTTTATAATCTTTTTCATGATACGTTGAACACTGTAACACCTCTTGAAAAAGAAGATGATCGTCTGACACAGATGAAAGAAGAGCTTGAACTTGCAAAACTTGCTTTACCACCTTTTGAACGTACTTTCTTTGACGCAGGGCATCTCACACCTGTTTTTTTTGGGAGTGCGATGAAAGAAATCGGTGTAACGGCGCTGTTAGACGCTCTTGTTGCTTTTGGACCTTCTCCACGTGCTTTAGAAACAGAAACACGCCTTGTTCAGGCGAATGAGCCGGCAATGACAGCACTTGTTTTTAAAATTCAGGCTAATATGGACCCTCAACATCGTGATCGTATAGCATTTGCGCGTATATGTTCTGGCAAATTGACGCGAGGAATGAAACTAAAACAAACGAGAACGGGGAAGGGTTTTACAGTGCATACGCCACAATTTTTCTTTGCCCAAGATAGACATTTGGCAGAAGAAGCCTTCGCCGGTGATGTCGTTGGTATTCCTAATCATGGTACATTACGAATAGGAGATACACTCACGGAAGGTGAGGATATTCGTTTTGTTGGGGTACCTTATTTTGCACCGGAAATTTTGCGGCGTGTACGTTTAGATGATGCCATGAAAGCAAAGAAATTAAGACAAGCTTTAGTTGAACTCGCAGAGGAAGGCATAGTACAACTTTTCCGCCCGCAAGATGGTTTACCACCAATTGTCGGTGTTGTCGGGAGTTTACAACTTGATGTACTGCAAACGCGATTACAGGCAGAATATGGTGTTACGATAGGGTTTGATTCAACCCCATTTTCTTTGGCGCGATGGGTTACAGGGGATCGGGGTAAAATTGAGTCTTTTATCCTAGCAAATCGTAACGCTATAGCCGACGATTTAGTAGGTGACCCTGTGTTTTTAGCGACTTCTTCTTTTATGATGAAACGTACGGAAGAACAAAATCCCGATATTCATTTCCACGATATTAAACAAATTGGCGTAAATATCGTATAAAATATTTAATAAACTGGCATAATAAAAAAAGAAAAAGGGTATAAAAGTCTTTCAAAAAAAGAAGGGCAAAAAAAGAAGGGGTGTTACCACCCCTTCTTTTAGTTTTGGTAAGCTTTAGACGAGTGCCTGTTTAAGAGCTTCAGTGAACTCTTTTGTTGTTGCATGTCCACCAAGGTCTTTCGTACGGGCTTTACCAGATACAACGACTTTATCAATAGCCGTCTCAATACGTTTTGCTAGGTCTTCGCGTTTAACATGACGCAACATCATGACAGCGGCGAGGAGTAGGGCTAACGGATTAGCAATACCTTTTCCGGCAATATCTGGTGCAGAACCATGAACAGCTTCGAAGATTGCCGCGTTTTCACCAATATTAGCGCCCGGCGCCATACCAAGCCCACCTACAAGACCAGAAGTTAAATCAGAGAGAATGTCACCGAAAAGATTTGAGGTAACAATAACATCAAATTCTGCGGGGTTGATTACAAGTTTCATCGCACAGGCATCGACGATACACTCGTTAAATTCAACACGTCCTTTATACTCTTCAGCAACTTTACGACCTTCTTCAAGGAAGAGACCTGTGAGTAATTTAAGAATATTGGCCTTATGAACAACTGTAACTTTTTTACGGTTATTTTTCACAGCATAATCGAAGGCATATTTGATAATACGATGGCTTTCAGTGCGTGAAGTAAAGCCAGAAGCAAGCGCGATTCCATGAGGGTCATTGCCAACAGGAAGATAATGTTCCATAGCGGCATAATAACCTTCTAGATTTTCACGGAAGAGCACAAGGTCAACGTTATCATACCGACCACCGGGAATAATGGTTTTTACAGGGCGCACATTAGCAAAAAGACCAAACTCTTGACGCATGGTTACATTGATAGACTTGAATCCACCGCCAACAGGTGTCGTGAGCGGACCTTTAAGAGCAAGACCTGTACGACGAATGCTTTCAATAGTTTTTTGAGGAAGAGGGTCTTTAACAGCTTCTACACCTGCCATACCAGCAAGTTGTGTGTCCCATTCAAACGGGGCATGGACGGCATCAAGAATCGCCGTCACTGATTCAACAATTTCCGGACCAATCCCATCACCGGGAATCAGTGTGGCAGGAATTTTATTATGTGCTGTCATAGAGTTAAAGCTCCTTAGTGATAAAAGTTTATACTTGTGGACTTATTTTACACATTATTTAATGTGTGTTGCGAATATAATATTACATATTATGCGTTTGTGAGAAATAATACTAATT
>JAZLEM010000125.1:0-11898 GCA_045615245.1 Acetobacter sp.
TACACATTTTGTTTCCCGCGCCCATGTCCGTTCACAACTCCTTTTCATCATCGTGCGCAGTTTCATGATGCCTTTTATTCCCATACTTACAACAGCACTCGCCCTAACACGTAAACGTCAACGTAATCTTTTGGCTCTCCCACTGGCTTTTATTATCATGCTTGCTTCTGACCATCTCCTCCAACTCGGGCATAGTATTGTTGCCACAGGACATACATCCTCTATTATTATATGGGTGCCTGCTCTTTTATTTGCCCTTATTTCACTGGCTTTCTTTCTGCAACGTGCCGACATTCTACTCTTATTTCGTTCGTGGCAACAAATCAGGCATAACAAAGGCGATAACACAAATTGTCTTTACATCATACAATCTCACCTTAAGGATTAGTCTTTTTATAACTCTTTTCTTTTCCTTCTTCCCCTATGTTGCCTCATGCCACGTTACGTTCTATTACGATACCTCTCTATTGCCCTTATCACCCGCGTTTTATTATGTGCCACAGCTATTGCAGGATTATTAGAGCTGCTCTCTCTACTCGAGCAAACAACGCTTATCTTACAGCGACACTTAGGATTATGGGGGGTTTTTTATTATGCTGTCCTCCGATTCCCCTTTCTTATCTCTAATGCCTTACCGCCTGGTATGTTAATCGGTACTTTGTTTATGCTCACACAAATGACCTTTAGTAATGAGATTCCAACCTTACGCGCTGCAGGCATGTCACCTTTCACCCTTTACAAATATCTTATTCCAGCAACGTTTATGATTGGGTTTTTAGGCTTCTTCATTACAGATCAAATCATTCCACATTCAGAACTTGCCTATTATACATGGTGGAATAAGACAGACCCTCATCCTGAGCAAAACGGACATGCTTTTTGGATACAAAATGGAACACAAGTTATTCATATCGGTTATCTCTCTGATGGGGGAAAAACGCTCTCTGACATTGATATTTATAATCGAACCCCTTCTACAGGTATGCTTCTTGAAACAATTCACGCCCAAAAAGCTCAGTATCTCAACGCACATCACTGGCAACTTCAAAAAACTTACCGCGTTCAAATCAAAAAACTTCTCTTTGTCTATACGCCATTACAAGACAAAGTATACTGGTCCACACACCTTACACCTGATGATTTTATGCGCCTTTCTATACAAAATCCGTCCTTTTCAACATGGACGATCCTCAAGACGTTATATGGTCGTTTTCCATCTGCTTTCCCGTCAGCTCTGTTACAGACAAGTCTTTGGGAACGATTCTTTCTTCCTCTCTTCCTCTGTGTCCTTGTTTTGCTCACAATGCCTGTTGTTTATATCCCGCCTCGTACTAGTTTTCAGAGCTGGATTCCTATACGTTGCCTTTCCATAGGATTACTCCTTATTGTTACGCAAGGTTTATTACGTGCTTTAGGTAATGCAGAGATTCTTCCACCAATAGTTGCAACTCTCTCAGGATTAGTTATTTTTATATTATGGGCACTGAATACACTTTTAAGGAACGAAATATGATACGTCGCACGCTCCAAAACCATTCATTAAAAACAGGTCGCAGTTTTGACCTTGGAAAAATGAACCTTTCACAATTATGGATAGCATATCTTACCCACTCTACTATCTTGCTTTATTTTGCCCTTATTATCGTGTGTTTTACTGGCACTTTTTGCTATTTTTCAAGTTGGCTGACAACACTCCTTGCAAGCGCCGCTGTTATATTAGTTTATCCGTTCGCTTGGTATATTCTCCATCGTTATGTGCTCCATGGTCATTTACTGTATAAAAACCCGTGGACAGCAGCTTTATGGAAACGTATTCATTTTGATCATCATCAAGACCCCCATCTTCTTAATGTGCTTTTTGGATCACCCTTAACAACAATTCCAACCATTATTGTCATCACAGCACCTATTGGTTATCTTATCGGAGGTATTAGTGCAGCTTGTACCAGCGTTGGTACAGGTATTGTTATTACTTGTGTTTATGAATTTTTTCATTGTATTCAACATCTTAACTATAAACCACGTTCTCGTCGGATTCAGCGCATGAAAGCCCTCCATCTTTTGCACCATTTTCACAACGAAGACGTTAATCACGGTATTACCAGCTTTGTGATCGATCGCTTATTCGGAACCTATTGCGTTGATACTAAAGCTTGTCCACGAAGCCCGACTGTTTTTAATCTCGGCTACGATCTCCAAGCCGCAGAACGCTACCCATGGGTTATGCAAATCACAGGTGCACCGCCACGCGATCGCCCTGATGGTGCCCGTTCAGATATACGACAATCACCATGAACACATCGATAGATTCATTACAAAAGCAGCCCTCGCTGGAAAACATAGCGTTAAAAGATTCAAAAGAAAAGCTTACAGCTTTTGTTTTGGCAGGTGAACGCCCTCACGTTATTGACCCTGTCGCTGCTGCAGGCGGTGTTATGCTTAAAGCCCTTCTTCCGATTGCAGGCGTTCCTATGCTGTTACGTGTTATTACAAGCCTTCGCGCTGTGCCCGCTATTGGTCAGATTGTTGTTTGTGCTTCGCGTCCAGAACTTCTTAAAAAAATTATTTCTGACGATATTCTCCTTATTCCTGCACAAGATGATGGTCCTAGTGCGAGCGTATTAGACGGGTTAAAACGTTTTGGAACCCCTTTGCTTGTCACAACAGCCGATAATGCGTTACTTCAATCCCAATGGATTATAGAATTTCTAAACGCCATAACACCCCATCACGACGTTGCTGCTGCTGTGGCTTTGAAAGCATGTATTCAGCGAGATGTCCCCCCTACAAAACGAACCTATATTCATCTCACAGACATGGTTTTTTCGGGTTGTAATCTTTTTTTGTTTCAAACACCGATTTCTGCACAAGTCGCTACACTATGGCGTATGGTAGAAAAAAACCGTAAAAATCCGCTTCGTATTGCATGGACGCTAGGACCTATAACGTTTTTACGCGCGGCTTTGGGCTTATTAAGTTCTCAGGCGTTGTATAAACATATTTTTATACGGACAGGCGCACACGCAAAACTCATTCCTCTTTCTGATGGAAGAGCCGCTGTTGATGTTGATAAACCTGCTGATATCGTTTTAGCAGAAAAAATTTTGCTAACTGACTTTCAGCAATCAAGCGAGTAAACAAATATCCATGCGCATTGCTTATGTCATTAACTCGACAGGTTTTGGTGGTGCTGAATGTCCCGTCCCTGCTATTTGTCGCGTTTTTCAAGAGGCAGGGCATGAAGTGACCGTTTTTGCCCTCTATAAAAGAGATGCTCTTGCACTTCCCGCGTGGAAAAAAGCCAAACTTAATGTTATTGTACGATCAGGAAATAGTAAAGACCATTTCTCAGCATTGCTCTGGTTATATAAAAACATGCGAACATATAAACCAGACCTTATTTGGACGTCTCTTATACGAAGCACTTTGCTCGGACAAATCGTTGGACAAACGCTTCGCATTCCTGTTGTCAGCTGGCAACATAGTGAACATTTAAGTTTTTATAATCGTGTACTTCTATATTTACGACGCCAAGCGTCACGCCTATGGATAGCTGATTCACAATCCGTTGCCGATATGACAACACGTGTTTTACATATTCCTCAGGAAAAGCTTATGTGTTGGCCTATTTTTCGAGCAGATCCTTCTCATATCGCTCAACCTTGGCAGCCCGGAACACCCATTCGTTTGGGATCCCTAGGTAGACTTCATCCTGTAAAAGGCTATGATATCCTCCTCAAAGCCATTTCCCTTTTAGATAGCGAAACCTTTTCTATCCCTTTCCATATCACCATCGCTGGCGAAGGTCCTGAGCATCAAAAACTTCAATATCTTATCTCTCACTATAATCTCCAAAACCACGTCACCCTCGCCGGATTCCTCCAAAACCCTCACCCCTTCCTTGCCTCACTCCATCTCTATTTACAACCCTCTCTCTGGGAGGGATTCTGCATCTCTACGCATGAAGCTATGCAAGTGGGTCTTCCCATTATCGCCTCGTATGTTGGTGAGCTCAAATATTCCGTCCAAAATGACGAAACAGGATGGTCTATTCCACCTAATAATCCCTTTATTCTCAGCGATGCTATAAAAAATGCTCTCCGTAATCCTCACCTTCTTGCACCTATGGGGACTCGTGCCAAAGCCTATATCGATCAAAAATTTTCCCCTGAAATCTTTACGAAAAACGGAAATTTAATCCTCCAAAAAATACACACACTCACAGGCTTAAAATAAGATATAATAGTTTTTGTTTGTTATCTTTTTTGGACTTTTCATCACCTATTTGCTGGTCTTTTTAGAGTAAAACTATTGAAACATTTTTCTCGCCCTACAACAGGCATCATTTTAGCCGCCGGGTTAGGTACTCGTATGCAATCTTCCCGTCCTAAAGCTATGCACCCTATTGCTGGGAAACCCATGCTGGCTTATCTCATCGGGCATGCTACCGAAGTTTTTGATCAATTGGTTATTGTGATCGGTCCCAATATGGAAGATGTTGCCCGATTAGCAGAACCTTTTCCAACCGTTATTCAAACAGAACGACTTGGCACCGCCCACGCTGCTCTTCAAGCAGAAGCATTTTTTGGGGATGGCGATGTTGCCATTCTTTACGCCGATAATCCGTTAATCTCTTCTCAAACTTTAACGCGCCTTCTTCATGAACGACGCCAGCCTCGTGTTTCTTTGACTCTTCTCGCTATGCGAGCAACTCATCCTAACCGTTATGGACGTATTATTGAAAGTAACGGTTCTGTAAGTCGTATTGTTGAATGGTCTGATGCAACAGAGGAAGAACGTGCTATAAACCTATGTAACGCTGGCGTGTTTTGTGCCAATTCCACAGACTTACGTCGTTGGCTCTACGCCGTTGAAAACAATAATACAAAAGAAGAGTTTTATCTCACCGATATTGTTGGGCTTGCTATTGCTGAACATGCTCTTGTAAGAGCTGTAGAAGCCCCAGAAAGTGAACTCATGGGTATTAACTCCCGCGCAGAACTTGCTGCAGCTGAAGCCGTTGTACAACAACACCTTCGCGCCAAAGCTTTAGACGCCGGAGTTACCCTTATTGCCCCTGATACTGTTTTTTTTAGCGCTGATACTCAATTTTCTCGTGATGTCCTTATTGAACCCCATGTTGTTTTTGGACCTGGTGTCACTCTTTGTAAAGATGTTGTCATTCGCGCCTTTAGCCATTTAGAAGGATGTCTTATTCAATCGGGAGCTATCGTTGGACCTTATGCCCGCATACGCCCAGAGAGTGTTATTGGCCATCGCAGTAGAGTTGGTAATTTTGTTGAGATTAAAAATACGAACCTCGGCGATCACACAAAGGTTAATCATTTATCTTATGTCGGTGATGCTGATATTGGAGCACAAAGTAATATTGGTGCTGGTACTATTTTTTGTAACTATGACGGCACATTCAAGCATCATACAACTCTTGGCGAACATGTTTTTACCGGTTCGAATTCTGTTTTGGTTGCTCCTCTTCATATCGGTGATAACGCTTTTGTTGCTGCTGGGAGTACTATTACCGATGATATTCCTGCAGAAGCCATGGCTTTTGGGAGATCGCGTCAACAAAACCGTGCTGGTTACAGTAAATATTTTAAAGATTCTCGCAAAGCAAAAAAAGGAAAGTAACTTATGTGCGGAATTTGCGGTGCCGTAGGCACACAACAAGCTGTCCCTATTATTTTTGAAGGATTACGAAGGCTTGAATATCGTGGTTATGATTCTGCAGGTATTGCCACTCTCGTTGATGGACAAATAGAACGAAGACGTGCCGCAGGTAAACTTAATAACCTCTCTACGATTCTTAAAACTTCTCCACTTGATGGCACAACAGGTATTGGACATACACGCTGGGCAACACATGGCGCACCAACCACCTGTAACGCTCATCCTCATAGTACTCGCCGCGTTGCTATTGTACACAATGGTATTATTGAAAATTTTGAATCCATTCGTCAAAAACTTGAAAATATTGGACAAATTTTTGAAACGGACACAGATAGTGAAACTATAGCCCTTTTAGTCGACTATTATTTACAGCAAGGTGCCTCCCCCCAAGAAGCGGCTCTTCAAGCGCTTTCTCGATTAGAAGGAGCCTATGCTGTTGCTATGATCTTTGCAGAACATGATGGTTTGATCATAGGCGCTTGCTATAACGCCCCTTTGACTATCGGATTTGGTGAGCAAGAAATGTTTTTAGCTTCAGATTCTCTTGCTCTTGCTCCTTTTACACAACGTATTACTTATATGAACAGTGGAGATTGCGTTGTTCTTACAGCACACTCTCCTCCCGAGTTCATGACATTTGATGGAAAGCCCGTTCAACGTACTATTCAGCATACAAAATTAGCTGATTCCACAACTCGTAAAGATGGCTATCGCCATTACATGGAGAAAGAACTCCATGAGCATCCGCTTGTCATCGGGCAAACTCTTCAGCGCCTGATCAACCCTTCAACACGACAAGTTGTTCTTCCATCTCTGCCATTTCTCCTTGAACAAATCCCTCGAGCTGTTATGACAGCCTGTGGCTCTGCTTATTATGCTGCTCTGGTTGGGCGTTATTGGTTAGAAGAAATTGCACGTCTGCCTGTCGATATTGATATTGCAAGCGAATTACGCTATCGCAATCCTCCTCTTATACCCCATTCTCTTGGCATCCTTGTTTCACAATCTGGTGAAACGGCTGATACACTCGCCGCTTTACACACTTTACGAGACAATGCAGCTCATATTATTTCTATTCTTAACGTTGCTCATAGTAGTATGGCACGCGAAAGTGATGTTGTATTAGAAACCATCGCAGGACCTGAAATTTCTGTCGCCTCAACGAAAGCTTTTACTGCTCAACTGACTGTTCTAGCCTGTCTCACTATTGCAATAGCACGTAGTCGAGAAGTGCTTGATCCGTTACATGAAGAAGAACTCGTTTCTGCCCTTCTTAATTTACCAGGTTGTGCAGCTGAGGTTTTCAAACAAGCTGATGCTATTCGAGAAATAGCACGAATTATAGCAGAAAGACATAATGTCCTTTACCTCGGCAGAAACAGTCTTTTTCCAATCGCTATGGAAGGTGCTCTTAAACTTAAAGAAATTTCTTATATACATGCTGAAGCTTATGCCGCAGGTGAAATGAAACATGGTCCAATTTCTCTCATTGATAGTTCTATCCCTATTATCGCGACACTTCCCTATGGTCCACTCTTTGATAAAACACTCTCCAATTTACAAGAAGCCAAAGCACGAGGAGGAAGATTGTTCGTTTTTACTGATGCAAAAGGAAATAAGCATATTTCAAAAATTGCTGAACAAAGTATTATCCTTCCGTACATACATCATTTTGTAACACCTATTCTTTATGCCATTCCTTTGCAAATGCTAGCCTATGAGGTTGCTGTCCTCAAAGGGACAGATGTGGATCAACCTCGCAACCTTGCAAAATGTGTTACTGTAGAATAGTTTTGATCGACTTATCGCTTTTCGTTTATCAAATCTAATCGACACTTATGATGATTTATCATGATGTTTGTTCAATACAAGAACAATATGTCCCATTTTTGGATGTTGCAATTCTAACTTCGTCACAACAATACCCATAGTCGGTATATTTTGAAACCAGATATGTCCTGGTTGTAGCTGATGTAATTTACTCGGTTTTCCTGGTTCACTCGGCATAAATCCGCGTATTTGATGCAAAACAAAGTCACAACGCAGTGTTTCCTTACTTGGTACAGTAAGCACATCAACAGAAAGAGGCAGACTCTGCGGCGCATGTAATTGAAGTGTACTTAAACGTCTCCCATCAAAAAGAAGACCATTGATTTCAGCACAACGATGCGTTACCTTTACTTGTTCTAACGCTTCTGTAAGCGCAGCGAGCATATCAACAGCCCCTGTCCGTTCTTGTGGCGTAACAACTTCGCGTCCTATATCTTGTGGTTTTTCTTTGACAACAACAGGTACATCTTTTTTATAAACCATTTGAAGCTGTTGTTCTTGATGATGAAAATCGTCAGAAAAAGTAAACGCTTCTGGTTTAACAAATCCACGATCTGTTATATTCCCTTCAGCCTGCATAGAAAAATTTCCAGAAAGAAACAAACCAATGAAACCAACTGTTTCTCCTTGAACGGTCGCAATATAACGCTGATGAGAATCAGAGTAAGTCACATCTAAAGACATAGCCCGTAAACCATGCATATAGACCGTGTAACGCGCAACAGTCTGGGGTAAGACATCGTTGGCTTGTAATTCTCTAAAGACACCGGACAACACGACAAATGCGAGTATAATACTCTGGTAGAAGCACTTTATTTTTGGCACTTTATTTAGCACTTTACCTGCATCATCATAGACTATCTCTCATAGATCTAATATTTGCGCTCCATGTTGTGTCTATTTTTCCCCTCCTCTATACCCCAACCGATAAGAAAGATCCCGAGCAAACATCATAGCCTTATCAGCCACTAGAGACACATCGTAATGACTTAATACAGTTTTTGGCAAACTCAAACCCACTCCAGCAACAACCTGACTAGAATAATCTTTAACAACGCATCCAAAACAATATAAACCATCATAAATGCACCCATCATCAATCGCATAACCACGTTTTCTTGTCTCATTTAAATGATTAACCAACATGGCCATAGAGCAGCTCTCATTCGTTATTGGTGACTTTGGCCACAAAGATATAGGACAAAGCTTTAACCATTTATCTAACTCAACATCCGTCATCTCTGCTAAAATAGCCTTACCCACCGCTGTAAAAATTGCTGGGAAATGTAAACCTATTCTAAAATGTGCCCCCAAAATAGCTGTACTATTGCGACAAGCTAAATAGACTACTTCCATTCTTTCTAGTGTTGCTAGCGTCATGGTAAATTCCTCATGCCCGGCGTGATGGTCACATACACGATAGAATTCTGTTACTAAATCCTGCTTTTCTGTAACATCTTTAACCCAATCGAATAAACGTACACCTAATTTATAACTTTGGCCTAATGTTTTTTCTAACAAACCAAGTTCTACCATAACGGCCAAAAGCCCGTGCACAGTGCTTCGTGGTAAATCAAGCTGTCGCGCAATATCTACAGCGAGAAGTGGCGTATCTGACGTTTTAACACAATCAAGAATGCGTACTGCCTTACGCAACGCAGGTACTGTTTCTTGTGATATAGACATTATTTTACTATTTTCCCTATTGACAAAAGAAACTTTCCTCTTTAAAGTTCAAAATGTAGGACAGAGTTCGATATAATGAACAATAATAATCTATAACACTCTCTTGCTACGCAACGAGGGAGGAGGGGAATAAAGTCTGGAAAAAGAATCCGTAAAGGGCAACAGACTTTATTCCAATGTTCATCTTTGTTACCTCCTCGCCTTGTGCTTATATTTTATTAACTATGTCAAGCATCTTTCTTCATTGGCATGCATTGTCTATTATCCCGCGTTTTGTGTATATATAAAAACTAAAAATTTTTAAGTTCCCTCTCTTCTAGCGGTCAACCAATACCCCCTCACAGAGGGTGATTACACGATCAGTTCGAGAGAGAAGTTCTTCATTATGCGTTGCTATCAAAGCAGCCATACCTGTTTGACGAACAGCCTCAAGTAACTCAGAAAATACAGTATTTGCCGTACGTATATCTAAGTTTCCTGTGGGTTCATCTGCAAGCAAAACAGCTGGCGCATTTGCCAATGCACGCGCTATGGCAACACGTTGCTGTTCTCCTCCAGAAAGCCTCCCCGGTAAGTGATTCATACGATGTTTAAGTCCAAACATCGTTAAGAGACGATCAGCTTCTCTTTGTGCCTGTTTTTTAGAGATCCCTCTTATAAGCTGTGGTAAAAGGACATTTTCTCTTGCTGTAAACTCGCCTAACAAATGATGAAATTGATAAACAAAACCAATCTTATCACGCCGTAACATTGTACGAACCGTATCAGACAATCCTTGCGTTGGTTGACCACAAACAATAACCTCTCCTTCATCAGGCGTATCGAGCAAACCTGCTAAATGTAAAAGTGTTGATTTTCCTGTTCCAGAAGGTGCAACTAAAGCAACCACTTCACCGCTACGCAGACATAACTCTACCCCTCGCAAAACATGAAGTCTCTCTACATCACCGCTACGATAGGTTTTTTTAACGTTACGTAATTCCAATACAATAGAGTTATGATCCTCATTCATAACGTAATACCTCTACAGGGTCTGTCCGTGCGGCTCGCCACGCAGGGTATAAGGTTGCCAAAAATGATAATAAAAGAGCCATGATAATAATTTCGAAAACTTGCCCCCAAACCAATTTAGCAGGGAGATGTTCAAGATAGTACACTTCAGGATTAAATAAATTCGTCCCTGTTATTTTTTGTAAAAATTGACGTATGCGCTCGATATTCAAACAAAAAACAATACCTAAGAAAGTACCTGCAATGGTACCTGTCACCCCTACAGTAGCCCCACACATCAAAAAAATACGTAAAATAGCCCCGCGACTTGCGCCAAGAGTACGCAAAACAGCAATATCACTTCTTTTATCTTTTACCATCATAATCAAAGATGAAATAATATTAAACGCTGCAACGAGAATAATAAGCGTTAAAATCAGGAACATAACATTTTGTTCGACCTGTACAGCACCAAACAAAGCATTGTTCGCTTTTGTCCAATCCATAACGCGCAGCCCTGGAATATCAAGTGTCTGTATAACAGCTTGTGTAACTGCTCGCACATTTTCGGCACTTGTCGTCATAATAGAGAGCTGTGTCACCTGTGTGGGCATTTGAAAATAAATCTGTGCCGCATGCATAGGTATAAAAACAACGCTCGAATTATAATCATTCACACCTGCATCAAAAATAGCGACAACACGATACATGCGTACACGCGGCACTGTACCAAAGGCTGTAGCAGCTCCATCCGGTGAAATCAACGTAACCCGTGAACCTACAGATAATCCAGCGTGTTCTGCAAGAGTAACTCCGACAACAATAGAGTTATCCCCACCAAAAGAATCAAGAGACCCATCAACAATAGAAGAACTTACTGCCGTTAAATCACGCAATCCTTGAGGCGTTAAGCCATGAACAATGCCCCCTGTATTATACCCATTTGCACTTACAAGTACCTGCCCCTCGATCATAGGCGTAACACTCACAACACCGGAGACAGCACGCACTTTTTTAGCAATAGCCTCATAGTCAGAAATTGTACGACCGGCACCATAAATCATCATATCCCCATTTAGGCCAAGGATACGACTTAACAAATCCGACCGGAATCCATTCATCACAGCCATAACGATAATAAGCGTTGCGACCCCTAACGCAATACCTATGAGAGAAAAAATAGCAATAATCGAAACAAAGCGTTCCCCACGCTGTGCGTAAAGATAACGACTTGCCACTGCCCGTTCAAAAGACCCGAACATAAAATTTAAGACGCCATAATGAAGGTTAATACATTATCTATGCTGACTTCACGTCGCTCTCCTGTTGCACGACATTTTAACTCAACAATACCAGCACTTGCCCCTCGAGCCCCTACAATAATTTGCCATGGGTGCCCCATCAAATCAGCATCAGCAAATTTTACACCTGCCCGTTCCATACGATCATCATAGAGAAGTTGTTGCGGTGCTGCCATATAAAGACGTTCACACACGTTATCACAAACTTTATCGCCAGATTTAAGATTCAAGATGACAGCACGAAATGGCGCAACAGACTCTGGCCAAATAATACCGTTTTCATCATGTTTTGCTTCAATAATAGCCCCAACTAAACGAGAAACACCAATACCATACGAACCCATTTCTGGATGAAACGGTAATCCATCATGCCCACTCACCGTTATTCCCATAGATTTCGTAT
>JAZLEM010000126.1:0-4621 GCA_045615245.1 Acetobacter sp.
TTTGGCGCTATTTTTGACGTCGCCCTCGGTATATTCTTCGCCTGTCTGTGTGCCGTCATCGCAATCTATGTTTTACTCGCTGTCCTTGCCGTTTGGTTCCTCATGTATGTCGGTATCTTTATACTCGGTTTTGGATCGACCTCTTGGACGTCCGACATGGCGATCAATTATTTCAGAACCGTTCTCGTCGCTTCCATACGTCTCGCGACAATCATTCTCATCGTCGGCGTTTGCCAAAGTGTTATCGAAGATATATCCCCCTCAACACAATCGAACAACGCTTATAGTCCAAACAATTTTTTGATGATGTTAGAACTTATCGTCAGCGCCCTGATGATGTATCTTCTCATAAAAACAATACCTGAACTCTTGGCGTCTTTAGCTAAAGGTATTCTCGGCCCAAATACACATCAGTCAACCCCAGCGAATGCCTATGCCAACGCCCTCATGCAACAACAGCTATACGCAAATAGTTCTGCCCGTAATGGCGACGCCGCAAGAGCAGCAGCAGAAATGCGAGAGGCAGAACGACATGCCCAACAACTTGCCGCCACTCTTATGGCACAGCATGACGCGGCTAAAGCTGAAGAAAGAGCCGCTAAAGTCGTTTACCCCAAACCGGAAAACACAACACGCTCATCCACCACCTCAAGTTCATCAGACTCAAGTGCATCACACTATATTCACGGCGTAGACTTTGCCAATGTTAGATATCCCAATCCCAACGCTCCACCACCAACTGACGACTAGCTCAACAGAACGTATTGCTTGTTCAATTGCGACGGCGAAGGACACAAGCCCAGCTAAAACATAACCCTATAGAAAAGCCGTTACAAGTCAGCCCCTGCTGAGGCGCATGCAAGCCTTACAAAAACAAAACGAATTTCAATTACAGACTCTCACCAATTACTGCAAATACACGCTCTTATGACTTCCGGAAATCAAGCAAAGGCTTACAGAAGAGAACAAGAAGACGAAGACAGAACGAAAGCTGCCCTATACTTTAAGCAAGTCTTTAACACGAAAGGAGTAATCCTCATGAAAAGTCATGAATGGCGATAAAATCTATGATAGTCATTTGCTGTTAACTTACTCCCTTTCTTTACAGCCCTAAAACCCTTTACACAAAGAATCTTTCACTTTACAAAATAGAATGCCCACAAACACCACTTAGCTTAGTAAGCAGGGTAACAAGTCGCAAAGTAAAAAAGTACGGTTTCTTTTTTGACTTATTGAACAGACGTGATAAAATAGCCCCATGATCGCGTGGGGCAAAATTTTTGGTGGTGTAGCAGGCTTTGCAGTTGGTGGACCTGCAGGAGCAGCTGTTGGGCTAGCACTAGGACATGCTGCCGATAAAGGTACTCTTCTTAACACGCCAACAGGTGGATGGAATGAGCCGAGCCGATTTCATACGCGCAAAACTCAACCCGATCCTCATGGTGCCTCAATGTTTATCGCGGCGAAAATTGCTGCTGCTACTGGAAAAAAAGAGGCTCTTTATGGGTTAAGCTGTGTTGTTCTCTGTGCGAAACTAGCGAAATGTGATGCTCCCGTCAACCGGCAAGAAATTGATGCTTTCAAAAGATGTTTTCCCATTCCCTTAGAAAATAGACGTGAACTCGGGCGTCTGTTCGACGTGGCACGCCAACGCACGGATGATTATGAGGCTTTTGCCCGTAATTTAGGCAAGGCTTTTCGCGATGACCCACAGCCATTAGAAGACCTTTTAGGTGTGTTATTTACCATTGCTCGCGCTGACCTCGCCCCTCATGCTTCTCTGACACCAAAAGAAGAAAAATTCCTTAAACATGTCCATAAACTCTTTGGTCTTAGTCGCGGAGCTTGGGATAGAGCAGATCAAGGTCTATCTCGTGCTCATATGACAACAACATCAGCTTATACCGTTTTAGGGGCTAAGCCCTCTTTTTCTAATGAAGAATTACGCACGCATTGGAAAAGTCTCGTTCGTCAATATCACCCAGATCTTATGACAGCACGTGGTGCCTCCCTAGAAGAGATTGAAGCCGCTTCTCTGAAAATTGCGGCGATTAACGCCGCATGGGACATTATTAGGCGTGATCGCGGGTTATAATTTTTAACTTATATTTTTAATATGCAATGCTTTTAATGTTATTGTACCGAGTTTTTCTCAAGAAAGCTTACTTCCTAACCTTTATTTTTGCCAGTGTCGCAAGCACGACAGGCTGTAGTGCCATTAAAGCCCCTGTTCCGAAAGACCCCGCCGCTTTGGCCGATTATAAAGCCGCCAATGACCCCTATGAACCCCTCAATCGAAAAATGTTCAACTTAACGATGAAATTTGATAAATACACCCTAAAACCTATGGCAAAAGCCTATAGGTGGGCTGTTCCTCATGTTGTACGTAATTCAATCGGTAATATGATTACAACAATGTATGAACCTCAAGTTTTTTTCAACGACGTTGGGGCTGGTAAACCACGACGCGCCGGCGATTTATTTGCCCGCTGGTGTATCAATATGACCATTGGTCTTGGAGGGTTAATCGATGTGGCTAAAATGGTTGGTTTTCCCCACCATGTTAACGATGCTGGGCTGACATTAGCCAATTGGGGTATTTCTCCTGGTCCTTATCTCTTCCTCCCTATGGGACCTTCTTCTGTACGTGATGGTACAGGTTATGCTATAGATCAGATTTTTTCACCTTGGAATTATGTTCCCCGTGGCTACGGACTCATTAGTTTCAACTGGGCTTATAATTCATTTGGTATGATTCATGGTCGCGCAGAACATCTCGACGAACTCGATGCCCTCGAACGCGATTCTCTTGATCCTTATGCCACAATTCGTAGTGCTTACCAACAAATGCGCAAAGCGGAAGCCGCTGCTATTCGCAATGATCATCGTGCCACAGTGCCCGCATGGTATTATCATTGGTATCAACGCCATCCTCCACACCCTCATTAGATCTCTTCTTGCCAACACGCTTTTAACCAGTACTGCGTACATTTTTATAAGGAATACGTAATGACTTTTCTTATCAACCGCCGTATAGTTGCTACCTTAATAAGCATTTTCGCTCTGGAGGGTGTATTGTTGTTTTTCACCCCGCCTTCTTGGGCAAATAACAATACTCGATTTTTTATCCAAAATTTTGGGAATCATCTCGTCACTATTATTGACAGCCCCGTAAGTATCCCCGAAAAAAAACAAAAACTTATTCCCCTTGTACAACAAAATGTTGACTTTAACGCCATTGGGCGTTACTGCCTAGGGCGTTTCTGGAAAGTTGCAACAGCTCAACAACAAGCACGTTATCTCAAGCTTTTTCATCAATTCCTTATGAATGCCATTACGGACAAATTAGGAGATTATCGTGGCGTTCAATTCACGATAGGTAAAATAACGCAAAACGGTGATAATGACTTTGTAGAAACAAGTATTACCCGCTTACAACAACCTCCAGTCAATATGCAATGGGTTGTGAGCTATACTTCAGGTTCGCCAAAAATTGTTGATGTTATCGGAGAGGGTGCAAGCTTACGCCTTACACAACGAAGTGATTATTCTGCCTTTATCACCCATCATGGTGGTAATATCGATGTTCTTTTAAATGCCCTCCAAAAGAAAATCAACGAACACGCACACTCTATACCTAATGATTAGTTTTTTGAACGAAGGCTTTCATACACTTCTACTATTTGCCCGTCTCTTATAAATTTTTCACAAAGCGACATCCCAATACTTCTTAAAATAACACGAGAAGGATAATTATTTTCTGGTGTCACCCCTACAATGCGCATAATACCTGCTTCATGTGCTGCATTGAGTGCTGCGTTAGCTGCTTCGCGCGCTAAACCACGCCCCCTTGCCCAAGGAAATAGTGCAAATCGTAAGCCAATTCCTCTCTTATCTGGTCTGACGTGTACGCCTGTTATGCCTATAAAACGATTATTTTCTCGTATGGTAAACATCCCCACACGATAGCGTGCCCAAAAAGTAATATCGTCTGCCATATCACTTTCAGTTTGCTGACGATTACGCACCCCTCCGAGCATTTGCCCAAAAGCCCCACCATCGGCTTTCAAACGTGCGATATCGGCTATGTCAGACCAAGAAACAGGCTGTAACAAAAGTCTGGACGTTCTAACAAAACCTATAACCATTGATTGAGCTATTCCCAAAATAGCTTTAAACACCCACCACGCCAGAAAGTCAACTTATTACTGACGTATACACCACCTGAAAGCGTGGTTTTAGAAAAACTTTTCAGAGTTTTAGTTGAGAATTTTTCTCATCTCTACTGTTCCCAATCTTTATAAGAAACTACACGAAGAGAACAAAAGTTACCACTCTACCGTACTACCGTAATAAAGGACGGTAACGGATCCGACCTGGCTCTGTTGCTTCTGGACCAAGCCTACGGCGCTTATCTTCTTCATACGCTTGGAAGTTACCCTCAAACCATTCAACATGAGAATCCCCTTCAAAGGCAAGAATATGCGTCGCTAACCTATCGAGAAACCAGCGATCATGCGAAATAACAACAGCGCATCCAGGAAACTCAGACAAAGCCTCTTCCAAGGCACGTAGTGTATCAACATCAAGATCATTCGTCGGCTCATCAAGTAAAATAACA
>JAZLEM010000127.1:0-6508 GCA_045615245.1 Acetobacter sp.
CTAACGTCACAATATCAGGATAAGATACCCAACACGGTGCAGGAATAATTGCCTCATCGCCCGGATTGAGTGTTGCCATCATGGCGTTGTAAATAACTTGCTTTCCGCCCGTAGAAACAATAATTTCCTCGGGTGTATAATCTAACCCGCTATCAAGGCGCAAACGTTCAGCAACAGCTGCACGTAATTCTGGCGTTCCCGCCACGTCTGTATAGCGTGTTTTTCCTTCTTCAATAGCCCTCATCGCTGCCTGTGCAATATTGCGTGGTGTGGGGAAATCAGGCTCACCCACAGAAAGGCTAATAATATCGCGCCCTTCTGCTTTCAGCGCACGTGCGCGCGTCGCCATAGCAATGGTCTGGCTTGGATTGATTTTATTTAGGCGATCCGAAATAATACTCACAGTCTTCCCTTTCTACTATCTTTTATGCTTTGTACAACCAAACACACTCAGTAATCAAACCTAGTATTCTTATCAAGTTTTTGATCAAGAGAAAGAGTGTTTATCCCATCAAGTCAAGCTCTCAAAATAATTGACGAGAATACTTTCTTATATTGACATAAAAATTATATTTTATCAGTGTTTCCGCCTTTAGCATATGACTTTCGAAAGCACTCACAAGATCTCTACAAAACCACGCACCATTTTTTGAAATACCTTATAATCCTTCATATAAAATTCAATTTTTTAAAATTTAAATTTTATGTACGAGACAGCAATTTTACATTACACATTAAGACACCCATAATATGGTTAATTCAGTTAGTAATTAAATTTTAAGGAATCGCTACTTTTATCGTGTTTGAAATTGAGGTTTTCACCCTAATAAATATTTACTTAAGTCCCCTTTTTGTAGATTTCTCATTTGTATTGATGTATTGCGTGTTATTATGAGAAAAGTTGTTTATTGTTTCCTTGCAGCCCCCCCTTATAACGGGTTTTATATCCTCTTACAACAAGTAGCTACGACGATAAACCACACCGTGCGGTACAAGCGACCACCATACGGCGCAACATAGGTGTTGCTTTTTCTTCTGGCAATGAAAGACGTCCTAAAAGCCAATCCGTTAAATCAGGATCTGGCATTTCTAAAATAGCCTCCATATCGGCTAACTCTTGCTCATTAAGCATGTCAACACATGCGTTGACAAAATCCCCTATAAGAATATCTGTCTCAAAGGTACCACGGTGTTGAGCCCGAAAGCGCAAGCGTTTACGCCGAATAGTCAGGCTATCGTCCATTAAACTATTTTCCTCTGTCGTTTGTTTATTTCGTTCAGATTCACCCTGAATAGAATTTTTCTGGTTCACATTCATTTTATACCTCATATCCTGCTATATATTTATAAAGATCATCTTTTTTATTTATGGCTTCTTGATAAAACAGAAAAACGCTGATCAACACTACTTTTATTTTTAAACCGAATATACATGAATCTATATTACTTACCCTTAGCAGCGCAAGATTTTTACTCTTTTGACATAACATATGACACACGTCTCTCATTCTTCTTTTACATCCCTTCAACAACAAATCGATGTGCATAAAATCATCCATCTTTTAGCACCTCTTCAAAGCCTACACGGAGTTCAGGAAAAACGAGCACAACTCCTCGCACGTGTTGTTGGTGGCACACGTGTTATCGACATGCTTTTTTGCCCGCCAGACCACATCATTGATAGGCGTTTCCGCCCCTCTTTAAGCGTATTAGAAAAAACTTTAAAAGAGGGATTCAACCCTTTATTAGAGGGAGGACCAATCATCCATCATTTAGCGCATATATCGTCCTTTTCGCTCAAACATGAAAAAAATACCGAAAAACTATATGCAACCGTCTGTGGTATTATCCAGGAAAAACGTCCTCCACCCCCCCGTAGTCGCCAGCCTTGGCACATTACACTCAATGACGGTACTGGGCTTTTGGATATAGTCATTTTTTCCCCATGGCAAGCCAAACAATGTCTTAAAGGAAATTATCTTACAGTTTCTGGCGCCGTGGTACGAGGACAATTCCATCCTCGTATGTCTAACCCTGATTACCTTATCCCCACTGTTACAGGAAGAAAGGTACAGATTCCTCTGTTAGATCCTATTTATCCACTTACAGCCGGTCTTTCTAATCACTATATGCGCCGTATTATTGGCGAAGCTCTTGCTCTTATACCACCTGATTTGCCAGAATGGCACAGTCAAGAAACACTTAAACATACATCCTGGCCATCTTTTGCTAAAGCACTACACTGGATCCATTGCCCAGAAAAAATATTATCTGAAACAGCGCTTTTTACATCCAGACAAGGTACAGAGAAAAAAAAAGAGGTTAAAGCTATTCAATGGAAAAAATTCTACACCCAAGCGCGAGAACGCCTTGCCTGCGATGAACTCCTAGCCGAACAAATTACTCTACGCCTTGCGCAATATATTTCCCGTCAACAAAAAGGACGTGTTTTACAAGGAAACGGTATACTCCAACGCCAAGCCCTAAAAAAATTTGGATATGCACTAACCTCTGAACAACGTCGAACGTTAGACGAAATTGAAACAGATATGGCACATCCTTACCCTATGCGCCGCCTGTTACAGGGAGATGTTGGGTCAGGTAAAACACTCGTGGCATTTATGGCCATGCTTCGTGCAATCGAGTCGGGGGTACAAACAGCTCTCATGGTACCTACTGAAATTCTAGCACGCCAGCATGCAGCAACACTTGCGGCCATATCCCCCGTTCCTATTGCATTGTTATCGAGTAAAGTTAAAGGGCAAACCCGCAGAAACATATTACACGCCATTGCTGAAGGTACAACTTCTCTTATTATTGGCACCCATGCTCTCATACAAGAAGATGTACACTATGCTAATCTTGGTTTTGTTGTCATTGATGAACAACATCGTTTTGGCGTTGAACAACGCTTAACCCTTTTAGAAAAAGGGCATAATGTTGATATTTTGTTACTTACGGCAACCCCTATCCCACGTACTCTATTACTAACTCATTTTGGCCATATGCAAATAAGCCAATTAAAAGAGAAACCCGTAGGTCGTAAACCCGTACACACATCTCTCCATTCACTTGATACCCTTGATAAAGTTTTAACGGCATTAGAACGCATTTTACATCAAGGGGCACGTATTTTTTGGGTATGCCCTCTAGTCTCTGAAAGTGAAACACAAGATATTGGTGCAGCACAGGCACGTTATACAGCCCTTGTGACACGTTTTGGCCCTATTGTTAGTCTTGTTCATGGCCAACAAGACATTTCTACACGTGACCGTGCTTTACAAGATTTTGCCACAGGGCGCACTCGTCTTTTAGTAGCAACAACAATTATTGAGGTAGGTATTGATATTCCCGAAGCAACGGTTATGGTTATAGAACATGCCGAACGCTTTGGACTTGCCCAATTACACCAATTACGTGGCCGTGTAGGTCGTGGGGAAAGTAAATCTTACTGCTTAATGCTCTATAGTAGCACATCAAGTCCGACAGCCCGTAACCGTTTAATTTGTCTTCGTAATACAGAAGACGGTTTTGTAATTGCCGATGAAGATTTTCGCCTCCGCGGTGGAGGAGAAATAACAGGATACCGACAATCAGGTGCACTTAACTACCGTTTAGCACAACCTGATAACAGCCATTTTGATACTTTACTCGAGATCGCCAATAGACGCACTCAAGCGATTTTTACCTCATCGCAAATAAACATAAAGCAAACCGAACACATCCTTCCCTTCCCTTTTCAAACTATTCTTGTTCTTTTTGGTAAAATAGAGGCTAAGCGTCTATTTAACGGAGGATAAAAAAATAAGAGATAAAACTCAAAATATACATCGTTGACATTATAATGACGGTTAAGATAAGCTGACTCTAGTTTTATGGTTTTTAACTTGTCAGGAATAACCAGACAAATCATTTCAAAAAGCCCAGGTGGCGGAATTGGTAGACGCGCAGGTTTCAGGTACCTGTGACCGAGAGGTTATGGAAGTTCGAGTCTTCTTCTGGGCACCATTCCGAAAACTACAACAATTGTAAAACTTTTTTTTTACAGGTTTATTCTCGTATCACCACGACACGATCAGCCCTTATGTGCGTTCCCTCCGCTTTTACTTTCAAACTCTTCGCCAAAAATGAGCTCCTCGCTGTGTTTCGTATAAACGTATAGAAACTAGGATCTCTTGCCAAAACATTTTCCTCTAATTCATTTTCCCAATTAGTAAGGTGTTTTTCTAAACAAGACGCAATCAAAAAATAGGATAGTTACTACTCAGATCACCCTTTCCTCTATCATTTTTATATCCATGTTATATCTTTGTTTTAGAAATATGAATTACGAATCTTTTTTTGAATCTCAGAGAATATGCAGCCTCTAGTTATCCCAACAAGTATTCAACATTCTTAATGATTATCTTACCTCGTGAGAACCGTATTCATATTTAACATGAGATGAGCTTCTCTTGACACTCTATATTCACCAACAATCAATTTAACATAGAATTTTTTATTATTTTTTTGCATTTTACAGTTTCTACCAGATCCAAGAGCATTTCTTTTTTGGAAGTTTGAGGTTAGTATTTTTTTGAAATGCTTTTTTCAAAATACTTCAAACTCAATCATTGCTTTACCCCATAAGTCCTCCCCACGTAGAATCAAAATAATGTTGTACAGCATGACAGAGTGCACTTGCCACCAACGCTCTGTGTTTTGCTTGTCGCAACGCAAACTCATCTAATCTATTAGACATAAACCCCATTTCTACTAAAACAGATGGAATAGAGGCTGACTTAAGAACAACAAACCCTGCATGACGATAGGGATTATGTAACAGCAAGACATGAGACCGAAAAGCAGCAACAACGGAAAGCGCCATATGAATGGACCCCCGACGACTTTCTTCCGTTACAAGGTCAGCAAGAATTTGTCTGACCTCTTGCGAGGTACCGCGTATACCAGACCCATCAAAACGGTCAGCACTATTTTCACTTTGTGCTAAAACTTCTGTCTGTTTATCAGATGCTCTACGCGAATGCGTATAGACACTTGCCCCGCGCACTGTTGCGTTTGGTAATGCATCAGCATGGATAGACATAAACAAGGAGGCACGATGCTTCTGTGCAATCTCCACACGTCCCTCTAATGGAATAAAACGATCCGTCGTACGCGTCATTCCAACACGAAACCGCCCCGTTACGAGTAACTGCCGTCGTAACTCTAAAGCAGCAGCTTTTGCAACATGTTTCTCATAGGTTCCAGAAAAACCAATAGCACCCGGGTCTTTACCACCATGCCCTGGATCAAGAATTATCAATGGTAAATTAGGCTTAGCCCGTCCAATAACAGCCGGAGCATGAAGTAATTTATGGGTATGAAGAAAACGATGAGGCGCTTTACACAGTTTTTGGTGATGAGTATGATTCCCCATCGCAAAAAGAGAGGGGGCTATAAACTGACTTGCAGCTAAACCAACAGCAACCTGCCGACGACGTAGAATCGGACTACGAGAACTCTCTTTACTTTCTCTCTCATATCCTTTCATAATAACGTCCCTACAAATATTTCTCGATTAGAATTACACTTAAATATCACACTTCACAACCAAAGAACGTCTACTTCACATTATTTATTATTGCTGATCACATTTCCCTCTCTAGTCCCTATTTGTATTGTATAAAGATTTATGCTATTTTTCAAAGAGTTACTTTCTAACTTCTGGTTTCTGCTAACTACATTATTTGTTGTGAAAATGACACATTAAAAAAATTGCTTGTTTTTATACTGTAGTTACGGAAATCCAGTATAAACCTAATATGGAATCAATCTGTTTTTAGCAACATTAACCTCTTGAAACATGACAAGTGATTTTTATCAGCTCTTTATAAAAGTTTTTCTCTTCACTCTGATTGTGTTGAGATAGGGTACAGTTTTATCTGCTTTAACCTAACACTATAATTGATACACAATGGCAGACAAAACTAACTTCTCTCTCCGTTTTAAGCTGTTATATTATCTTGTCTGTTATCAGAATTTCGGAGTTTTTATTAACACATGTCGAAACGTATGCTTATTGATGCGACACATACAGAGGAAACGCGTGTTGTCATCATGGATGGAAACAGACTCGAAGATTACGATATTGAAGCTGTTTCACGAAAAAAGCTTAAGGGAAATATTTATCTTGCACGCGTTGTAAGAATAGAACCGAGTCTACAAGCGGCTTTCGTTGAATATGGCGGTAATCGTCACGGGTTCCTCCCTCTTAGTGAAATCCACCCTGATTATTTTCAAATTCCTACCGCAGATCGCGAAAAGTTACTCGCTTTACAAGAAGAAGAACAAACTAGTGAATATTCTATTGACACTGAATATTCAAACCAATCCCTTTATTCTTTAGAAAACCCTTTAGAGAATATAGAAGATACACAACCTGACAATATTGATCTCACTAGTGAAACAGATCTTTCTGATGAAGACTCTCCCTACACCCAACAACGACCAGATTGTGTTGGTGGAG
>JAZLEM010000128.1:0-2045 GCA_045615245.1 Acetobacter sp.
GTATATTAAGAGGTATTGGGGGGAGTGTTAGAATAACTTAATTCTAACCTATTTTTAACGTATTATTTACTTTATATGAATATGATAACTGTTAGGGGGAGATAAAAACAATGGTTGGTTCCGTACCTCGGATTGTGATGAAATTCGGAGGCACATCTGTCGGAGACCTTAATCGTATTAAGAATGTTGCACAGCGTGTTAAAAAGCAAAAAGAGGCGGGGTGCGATGTTTTGGTGGTTGTTTCGGCTATGGCAGGGGAAACTGACCGGTTGGTGTCGTATTGTCAGGAAATTTCTCCTTTATATGATCCTGCTGAATATGACTCGATCGTTGCAACGGGTGAACAGGTCACCAGCGGGCTCGTTGCGCTTGCACTTCAAAGTATGGGGGTACAGTCTCGTTCTTTTGCAGGTTGGCAAGTGCCTATTATGACGGATTTACTGCATAGTAAAGCCAATCTCGATACAATCGATGGTTCACGATTACTCGCCTATATGGCACAAGGTATTGTGCCTGTTGTGGCAGGGTTTCAAGGCGTAACGCCAGATCAAAGAGTGTCAACGCTTGGGCGTGGTGGTTCCGATACGTCGGCAGTGGCATTAGCTGCCGCCATTCAAGCCGATCGTTGCGATATTTATACCGATGTTGACGGTATTTATACGACAGACCCGAGAATCGTGGCTAAAGCCCGCAAACTGAGTAAAATTACCTATGAAGAAATGTTAGAACTGACTTCTGTCGGGGCAAAAGTTTTACAAACGGCCAGTGTTGGGCTTGCTATGCGTGCGGGGGTTCGGCTGCAAGTGCTTTCTAGCTTTATAGATGGTCCAGCGGTTATGGAGGGGCATTTGCCCGGCTCTTTGGTAGTAGGAGAAGACGAAATCGTGGAAAAAAAATTGGTAACAGGGGTTGCTTATTCGCGTGATGAGGCAAAAGTATCTTTACGTCGGATCCCAGATAAACCGGGAATAGCTGCGGCTATTTTTGGTCCATTAAGTGTTGCAAATATCAATGTTGATATGATTGTCCAAAGCACAGGCACCGATAAAAGAACAAATATGGTGTTTACAACGAGTAAAACGGATTTACCTCGTGCTATGCGTGTTTTAGAAAGCGTGCGTGATAGCGTACAATATCAGGAACTAGCCGTTGATCCTGATATTGTTAAAGTGAGTATTGTGGGCACGGGTATGCGTTCTCATACCGGTGTGGCGGATACAATGTTCCGCACTTTGTCAGAGCGGGCTATCAATATTGAGGCAATTTCAACAAGTGAAATTAAAATTTCTGTTCTAGTTGCGGCAGATTATGCTGAACTTGCAGTAAGGGCACTTCATACGGCTTACGGTTTAGATGATGTCTGATATTTCACAGTCTGATTCGATACAAGAGCTAACAGAGGCAGAACGGCAACAGGCTCGTAAACTTCTCAACCAATTATGGCAACGGGGAACAGAATTTTTAGGGGTCCCTTACGCAATTTTGGGGGGGGCGATGTCTTGGCTCAGTGAGCGGCATCTTGTTTCTGCTATTTCGAACGCTGGCGGTTTTGGCGTGGTTGCGTGCGGGGCTATGGAACCTCTTGCCTTAGCGCAAGAAATTGCAGCAACGCAGTTGCTGACTTATCGCCCTTTTGGCGTGAATCTTATTGTTATGCACCCTCAGCTGCACGAGTTAATTACAGTATGTCTTGAGGCAAAAGTGAGCCATATTGTTTTAGCAGGTGGTGTGCCTTCGGCAGCCGTTATTCAGCGTATTAAAGAGGGAGGGGCAAAAGTTATTGGGTTTGTGCCAACGCTTGCCTTAGCCAAGCGTCTTGTTCAAACGGGGGTTGATGCTCTGATTATCGAAGGCGCAGAAGCTGGCGGACATGTTGGGGCAGTTTCTCTTAATGTTTTGGCACAAGAAATTTTACCCTTTATGCGTGAGGTGCCTGTCTTTGTTGCTGGTGGGCTAGCACGCGGTGATGCCTTGGTCTCTTATTTAGAGCAAGGGGCATCGGGGGGGCAGTTTGGCACATTATTTGCGGCAGCGGCGGAAAGTAT
>JAZLEM010000129.1:0-2528 GCA_045615245.1 Acetobacter sp.
TTACAAGATTTTATTGACAATGCCCCCAAAGAAACGTTTAGCCATGCGGTATATTCTGCTCATATGTCGCGCGCGGTTGGGCTAGGCGTTATGGGTTTTCATAGCTTTTTACAAGCTCAAAACGTGCCGTTTGATAGTGTAATGGCTAAAGTGTGGAATAAGAAAATATTCCAACATATTCAGGCACAAACCGATGCCGCTTCGATAAAACTGGCAGCGGAAAAAACACCCTGCCCTGATGCGGCAGTCTATGGTATTCAAGAGCGCTTTAGCTATAAAATGGCTGTGGCGCCAACGGCTTCTATTTCTGTCATTGCGGGAGGTTCTTCTCCTGGTATTGATCCGTTTACATCGAATGCCTATTTGCATAAAACTTTAAGCGGAAGTTTTTTGATCCGAAATAAATACCTTGAAAAACTCTTACGTGAAAAAAAATACGATACGCCTGAAGTTTGGAACTCTATTGTTACAAATAAAGGCAGTGTGCAACATCTTAACTTTTTATCTGATCACGAAAAAGCAGTTTTCAAAACAGCGTTTGAAATCGATCAACGTTGGATTATAGAGCTTGCAGGTGATAGAGCGGGGCATATTGACCAGGGGCAAAGTGTTAACCTGTTTTTACCGGCTGATATTCATAAAAGAGATTTACATCGCCTGCATTTTAACGCATGGCAAAAAGGGTTAAAAAGCCTCTATTATTGCCGGAGTATGGCGATGAATAGAGCTGAAACTATCGGGAGCGAACGTTACAATAAAAGCGAACAAGAAACTAACCAAGAAACAGAATGTTTAGCGTGTCAGTAGAGAAGTTCCAAATTACGGGTTATGACCTGTGGTTAGAGTTTATCTGTGTGTTTCGTCTTTGGACTTAACCTTTACTTTCGAACGCGACATTATGCTCCAAGGTTAAAGTTTTTCTCTATATCCCTATAAACATTGAAAGTGTAGCAAAAGAGTTTGAATAGGTATAAAGATTTTTTTACTAAAAAACCTTTTTCACAATGAATAGGGAGAAAAAATAGAGTAGAAAATAAAGAAAAACGACGCAAATACAAATAACGCGCTTTTAAAAAAACTGTTAAGTAAGAGAACAAGTAAAAGGATAAATGAGAGGGAACAACATGTTAACGTGTATAGGCTATGGTACAACAGGGGCGGATAAGCCTTTTGCGCCGTTATCTTTACAAAGGCGTGAAACGGGTGCCGAGGATGTACGCATTCATATTTTATATTGTGGGGTTTGTCATTCTGATATTCATACCGCACGCAACGAGTGGCGGAGCACAATATATCCCTGTGTACCCGGGCACGAAATTATTGGGCGTGTGGTTGAAATTGGTTCGGCTGTCACGCGTTTTAAGGTGGATGATCATGTGGGCGTTGGGTGTATGGTGGATTCTTGCCGCCAGTGTAGCAGCTGCCAACAAGGGCTTGAACAATATTGTGAAAAAGGTTTTGTCGATACTTATAACGGGCAAGATAAACACAGGCGTGGTGTTACTTATGGTGGCTATTCTCAAACCATTGTGGTGGATCAGGCTTTTGTTTTGCATATTCCCAAAACGCTTGATCTCGCCGCCACTGCTCCTTTGCTTTGTGCGGGAATAACAACATGGTCTCCCTTACGGCGTTGGAAAGTAGGGGCAGGGATGCGCGTGGGTATTGTTGGGCTTGGCGGGCTTGGGCATATGGGTGTCAAACTTGCCCATGCTTTGGGCGCTGAAGTTGTTTTATTTACAACCTCGGCAAACAAAACAGCCGATGCCAAACGTTTAGGCGCGCATGAAGTGGTTTTATCCACCAACGCCCAAGCTATGGCAAAAGAACAAGGGCAGCTTGATTTTATCCTTGATACCGTTTCAGCTCAACACGACATCAGCATGTATTTAGGGTTATTAAAACGTGATGCGACTCTTGTGCAAGTTGGCGCACCGGGGGAACCTTTGCCTGTGGCAGCTTTTAGCCTTATTTTCAAACGGCGCAATTTTGCTGGATCCCTTATAGGAGGGATTGCAGAAACACAAGAAATGCTTGATTTTTGTGGTCAACACGGCATTACTGCCGATATTGAAATAATCCGTATGGAAGACATTGAAAGCGCTTATGAGCGGATTTTACGATCCGATGTCAAATATCGTTTTGTGATTGATATGAAAACAATGCCACCCTCTCTTTCATAAATTTTTTGATTTTTGGTGAAGGGGATAATTTATTCTTTTTTCTTGATTTGTTTGATGAAATAACGCTGAACAAACAAAAAGAAGCCCGTTTTGTGAGGGCTTCTTTTTAATAGTGTCACTTGATAACTTTGTCAGAGTGTGTGTTGTGCTTTAGGTTTGATCTTTGCTTTTAACCATAGGTGTTTATCTTACTTTTGAACCACGGGTCATGACCCGTGGTTGAGTCTGGTTTATCTTGTTTCTTCTTACTTCCCAACCCTGGGTCATGACCCAGGGTTAGATTTTGTTGAGGAGTGCCAAACTCATAGTTTGAGGTGAATTTCAAACGCGGGGGTATACCCCCGC
>JAZLEM010000130.1:0-8515 GCA_045615245.1 Acetobacter sp.
GTTGTATTGGAGGGTGTTGTTGCGTTTGTCATAGTTTCTTTCCTAATTGTAAACCTTAAGTTTTATAGTTAATGTTGGGATTATAATATGTTTATTCTCAAAAAAGATTAACATTAAGGAAGATATTCTTAATTATTTAACTCTAAAGGCACAGCAAAACTCTACAAATGATAAAATAATAAGCCAGATTCAAATAATAGATTCAAATAATCTAGGTTTTAACAAATATTTTTATGCTATTAACTACAAGCTACGTGCAAAAATTTGAAAATTTCACTATACTGAAATAAGGTATAGTGTGATATGTCAAGCAATGGAGAAGGGATTTAGTTTTCCTTTGTTTGTTCTTAATGATCAATATCCGTTTAGAATCCGTTTAGATTGATATAGTGATAGTTTAGGAGAGCTTTTCTAATGACAGAGCGTATTCGGAATGTAGCGCTACGGAGTAAAGTTTGTTCAGCAGAAGATGCGGCTGAATTTATTAAAAATGGTGACCTTGTTGGGGCGAGTGGGTTTACAGGTGCAGGCTATCCAAAAGCGGTTCCCCAAGCACTGGCAAAACGTATGGAGCATGCGCATCAACAGGGGCATGAATACCGCGTTCGTTTGATTAGCGGCGCATCGACCGGACCTCAACTCGATGGCGAGTTGGCAAAGGTCAATGGTATTAGTTTTCGCGCCCCTTATAATTCTGATCCTGGTTTGCGTGCGCGTTTTAATGCCAACGAGGCAGGCTATTTTGATAACCAGTTGAGCCACGTTGCAGGGCGTGCGATACAAGGCGAGTATGGTAAATTTAATGTTGCCCTTATTGAAGCTACCGCTATTACAGAAGACGGGGGGATTGTGCCGACGTCGTCTGTGGGCAATTCTCAAGCTTTTCTTGAAGTGGCTGAAAAAGTTATTATTGAAGTCAATGAATGGCAACATCCTGGCTTAGAAGGCACACACGATATTTGGCACGGGAATGTAAGCGGGTTCCCCGGGCGGGATATTGTCCCCATTACGCGTGCAGACCAACGCATTGGTGATACAGCAATGCGGGTTGACACGTCAAAAATTGTAGCGATCGTTCACACCAACGATAAAGATCGTAATTCACCTTTTACTGAACCCGATGAAACCTCATATACAATTGCACGGCACTTGCTTGATTTCTTTCAGCATGAGATTAAGCACGAACGTTTGCCCCCCTCATTACTACCGTTACAGTCTGGGGTAGGGAACATTCCGAACGCGGTGCTTAAAGGGCTTAATGAAGGACCTTTCAAAGGACTCGTTGCCTATACAGAAGTGATCCAAGATGGCATGCTTGACATGCTTGAATCCGGTTGCTTAAGTGTGGCTTCGGCAACCTCTTTTGCCTTAAGTCCTAAAGCGGCGGAAGAAATCAATAAACGGATGGACTTCTTTAGAAGCAAACTTATTTTACGTCAGCAAGATATTAGTAATTCGGCTGGGATTATCCGCCGTCTTGGTTGTATTGCGATGAATGGCATGATCGAAGCCGATATTTACGGTAAGGTTAATTCGACCCGTGTCATGGGTTCTCGCGTGATGAACGGTATTGGTGGATCGGGTGACTTTACACGTAACTCTTATATGTCTTTCTTCTTATCGCCTTCGACAGCGAAAGACGGGAAAATCTCCGCAATCGTGCCGATGACAGCACACGTTGATCATGGTATGCAAGATACGCAAATCTTTGTCACAGAACAAGGTGTGGCAGATCTTCGTGGAAAATCACCAGTAGAACGTGCGCGGACAATGATCGCCAAATGTGCACATCCCGATTATCGTCCCATGTTGCAGGATTACCTCGATCGTGCTCTGAAAGACTCTTATGGGAAGCATATGCCACATCTCTTGAAAGAGGCTTTGTCTTGGCATGAGCGTTTTGTCGAAACAGGGACAATGATGCCGTAAGTCAAAACTTTAATGCAACGTTAAAATAGGAAAAGACCTAGCTTTTTACGGAAAGCTAGGTTTTTTCGTTAAGTGAGTCTCTTGTTTTTTTGCTTTCTTATTTGGATGGACTCACGAAAAAATTTAGGGACTTTATGGTCTCAAGCTATTGTCAAAAGAGTGAGAAGTTATTTTATGGATTATTAAGATAAAGGCTTGACTGTAATGATTAAATGATTATTCTCTAAACAATAGCTAACAATAGCTAACAATAGCTAATAATTTTTAATAATAGGGTATAAAATGAACTATAAACGTTTAGCAGCTTCGCTTGTTATCGGTCTTCCGCTTTTTGTCGCCGCTTGTACAACGACGCAGAATGGTAGTGCTAGTATTGCCAATGAAACTCATGATAGCGTAGAAGCAAAAATTAGAAATGGTGTTACAACCAAAAGCCAAGTGCTGGCCATGTATGGAAATCCAGTAAAAGATTTTACTGATAGTAGCGGTCATGAAGAGTGGGTATATGACTTAAAGTCTACAACAAATCGTCAAGGTTTTAGGAACCTCCTTTCTACTGGTGCTAATCTGGCTGCTATGTATGAAGGCGTTCCTACCTACGGTACTGGTCAAATGGTTGGTAATGTGGTGGCACACGACTCGGCAGAGGAAAAAGTTCTGACGGTTGTTTTCAACGGTAATGTTGTTTATACACATTCATTTGTTGATAATACTAATGCTGTTCCTAATGCTGCTGTTACGGCAACAAACACTTTGTAAGCGTTAATGTTGAGAGATAGTTAAAAGTTATTTTTCGCCTATCTTAAGAAAAAGGCAAGGTTTCCCCTTGCTTTTTCTTAAGATTCTTTCTACTATTCCATGAAAGACTCAGAGCATTAAGTGGTTTTTTCTCATATCAGAAAGAAAAGTGTCATAGCTTAATAACATACCAATGGTGTTCTTTGCAGATAAAGCACAAACCATTAGTGTTGGCTGTACCTGATTTAATCTTATTGGCTTCAGATTTTACGTGTTACTATATACAAAACGCATTTATTATGCGAAACTCTCGCTTTCGTTGGGCTATAAAAATAGCCTAACGAAAGATAGCGATGAATAGAAAAACAATTTTTATCAAGAGGGAATAAAGTGACAAAAACTCTAAACTATAAACACATGTTAGCTTTATTTATTGTTGGTCTACCACTTTGTGTATCAGCTTGTGCGAATCTTGGTAATAAAAGTATTGAAAATGCCACCTATACCAGTGTAGATGCCAAAATTAAAGATGGTGTGACAACCAAAGAGCAAGTACGCGCTATATTTGGTGACCCGGCGAGAGTCTTCTTTACAGGCGGTGGTTTTGAAGAGTGGCAATATGTTTTTACCAAAACGCACATGTATGCTACAAATTATATTCCTATTGTGAACTTGTTTAGGTCTGGCGGTAAGGGATATAAAAAGACTCTGACAATTATTTTTAATGGCAATGTCGTCCAGCATCATGCCTTAAGTCGTTCTCCTGTTGAGATGAATAGTAATTTTGGTGGGAGTGTGATTATGTAGGTGGCTTTTTGTTTTTGGTTTATTGGGTAAACTTTCCCGGTATAGCTACGGTAAAGCTGCTTATATCGTGGAAAACTGAGCATGAATGTTTGTGTCGGTTATAAAAACTATTTTTGTCACCTATCTCATGAAAAAAGCGAGGTTTCTCCTCGCTTTTTTCTTAAGATTTTTACCACTATTCTACGAAAGACTTAAAGCATTAAGTGACTTTTTTCATATCAGAAAGGAAAGTGTCATAACTTAAAGTCCCCGCTGCCTGTTCTTTGTGATTAAAACGAAATGTTGGTGTGGCATCAATATGATATTTGTTTTCAGCTATTGTCTGATTGTTAAGAATAAATTGAGTTAATTTTTGATTGGCTATTGCGGCATCAAAAATATTTCCGGGCATACCTGCAAAAGCTGCCATTTTTTTAAGTTCTTCTACCTGTTTTCCATCTTGACGGTAAGCCCATCGGTCAAGGTTAGAGAGGAGGGCTGTACAAAAGGCTAAATAACGATCTGGCGGTAATGTGCGTGCAACCGCTGCCGCTGTAATGGCGAGTTTATCTGTCGGAAAATCGTGAAATATGTAATAAATTTTACCTGTGTCAATAAGGTTTTTCTTAACAGTAGGGAAAGTTTTTTTTACAAATTCTGCACAATGGATACAGGTCAGTGAAAACCACTCCTCTACAACCATAGGGGCTCTAGGGTTACCATACGCGCGCGGGGTAAAGGCTGTGTCTTGTACTTCTTCTGCTTGTGCAGAGGGAATAAGGCGCGTCGTTAACGAAGTACCAAGACCGACACTAACACCGGTAAGGAATAAACGACGTGAAAAAGATAGAAAACGCATGGGAGAAAGCAACATTTCAAAAAAGTGGAAAACACACAAAATACAACTATTTACGCTAACGAAAGCGCACGATAAACGTAATATAAAAGCAATATAAAGCTACGAAAAAAAACTGTAAACGTCAATTAAATTTATTTCCAGTATTTCATTTCTAGTGTGTAATTCTAGGTATTTTTGACGTGAGGAAAGAGGTTTGAAGGGAGGTGTGAAGGAATGCTTTTAAAAAAAGGAGATTTGCGGGTTTGACATAAAATACATAAATAATTGACATATCATAAACTAAAGAGTACACGGGATCACGCGTATACGGCGAATATGTCGCGCATCAGCCTCTAAAATACGAAAAAGAAAGCCATTGGGGTGATTGATAACTTCACCACGGGTAGGAATATATCCAGCAATAAGGAAGACAAGTCCGCCAATCGTTTCAATTTCTGTTTCGTTTTTTTCTTGGGTAAGAATAGGACCAATTTGTTGTTCAAATTCTTCAATAGGGCAGCGCGCGTCAACATCAAAAGAACCATCTTGTCGGGGGGTAATCATGCTTGTTGGTGGCTCATCATGTTCGTCTGAAATGCCCCCGACAATCGTTTCAATTAAATCTTCAATAGTCACAAGCCCGTCAATACCGCCATATTCATCAATGACGAGGGCAAGGTGGGTTTGTTGTTGTTGCATTTGGAGCATAAGGTCTAAAATAGGCAGTCGTGGGGCAATGAGTAAAGGTTGCCGAAGTAAATTTTCAAGGTTAAAGATCTTATTCGTGCCAACATAGGTGATAAGATCTTTAATGTGAATCATGCCTATAACATTATCGAGCTGTTCACGATAAACCGGGAGACGTGAGTAATTTTCTCGTCGGAATATGGTCATAGCCTCGTCAAAGCTTGTAGAAACAGGGATAGCAATAATATCTGCGCGAGGAATCATTACATCATGGGCTGAAATATTGCGCAGTCGTAATACATTGGCAATAAGGGCATGTTCTTGTCTGTTGAGTTCTTGGGTTTCTTTGTCGGCAATGGTTGGGGTATCTTTTGCCGTTTGTGCCGCTTGTTGTACCAAGGCTGTAATCGAATGACGCAGGTTTGTGGGGTACTTTTGTCGGTGAAAAAAAGAAAAAACTTTTTGGCTCATGCGATGTAAAAAGTTTTTTTCCTGATTCATGAGCGGGGTTTCCATGGGTTAGAGATGTGTAACCGTGACAAGAGAACGGATTCTAACATTTCCATACGCTGTGCGTCGCGAGGGTGATGGTGGTCATATCCGGCAAGATGTAAACAACCGTGGATAAGTAAATGTGCAAAATGGTGAGCCACAGGGCGATGGGCTTTGAGGGCTTCTCTATAGACGGTTTCAAACGCTAAAAAAATATCACTAAAATGGGGGTGAGGGGTGAATGTCAGCACATTTGTTGGTTTATAACGACCTCGGTATCGACCGTTAAGCATGCGCACAGTTCTATCGGTTGAAAGGATAAGTGTATGGGGGGAACGCGCATCATGACGACATACCCATAAAATACGCCGAATAAATTTGTTTAACGAGGGTACGTAACAGTGCCAACGCCGATCTTGAACGACAATATGAGGGAGGGCAGTTTCCCCCAAAAACATCTTTTGGTTGTCAAGAGAGTTTTGATGATGATTGATAGAATGGGGCGATTTCATAGTTTTTTGTATTCTTATTGTGGCTTATATGTGGCGTATATAATGCAGTCTTATAACAATAAGAGTCTAAAATAGATGTTACTTTTCTTCTAGGTTTCCGAGTAAAGAATGGCTTAATCGTGCCGTAATATGTACAAGACGCTCTTGCCCAATGAGGTGGTCTGATCCGTTAATATGTACGGGTTGTAACCAAGGCGAACGTCCGACAATTTGCCCCTTTTTACGTCCGTGAGAGGTCAATAAAACAGGGATAGAGGTTCCGACAAATTGATCATTAAAGGCGTTTTGTTGATCGTGAAGAATTTTTTGTAATATTTGAAGCCGCGTATTTTTGACATCTTCCGGAACTTGTCCGTCGGCTTCAGCTGCGGGGGTTCCAGGTCTTGGCGAATATTTGAACGAATAGGCAAGGGCAAAGCCAACTTGTTGGACAAGATGCAGGGTTTCTTCAAAATCTTGATCGGTTTCTCCTGGATAACCAACAATAAAATCAGAAGAAAGGGCGATATCAGGGCGAGCCTCACGAAGACGTTGAACAGTGTCGAGGTAATCATTTGCGGTATGTCCTCGGTTCATCGCGCGTAAAATCCGATCTGATCCCGATTGTACGGGAAGATGTAAAAAGGGCATGAGTTTCGGTAAATCTCGATGCGCCATAATCAGCGTATTGTGCATATCGCGAGGGTGAGAGGTTGTATAGCGAATACGTAATAACCCTTTGATCTCGGCGAGTGCGTAGGCAAGCTGTGCTAAAGACCACAAATTGCCATCAGGACCTATTCCATGATAGGCATTAACATTTTGCCCTAAAAGGCTAATATCGCGTACACCCGAATCAACTAATCGTTGGGCTTCCTCTAAAATAGCGCTAACAGGTCTGCTGCTTTCTGCCCCCCGTGTATAGGGGACAACACAAAACGAGCAAAATTTATCACATCCTTCTTGAATGGTTAAAAAGGCTGTAGGGGATCTGGAGGCTTGAGAGTGTGTGTTTTTTGGGAGAAAATCAAATTTTTGTTCGATAGGAAAATCAATATCAATAACAGGTTTCCCTGTACGAGCCAAACGGGCAAGTAACTCGGGTAAACGGTGATAGGTTTGCGGGCCGAGAATAATATCAACATAAGGCGCACGTGTAAGAAGTTCTTCCCCCTCTGCTTGGGCAACGCAGCCCGCAACGGCAATAAGGGTTTGGTGTCCTTGTGTTTTACGTGCTTCTTTAATCAGGCGTAGCCGACCGAGTTCGGAAAAAATTTTTTCTGCCGCCTTATCGCGAATATGACACGTGTTGAGGATAATAATTTCTGCCTCTTCGGGGGTATCGACGGGCTCAAACCCCAAAGGCTGTAAAACATCCTGCATACGATTGCTGTCATAGACATTCATCTGACATCCCCATGTCATAACGTGGACACCACGCTTGGGAGAGGAGGGGATGGTCGTTTTTTGTGGAGAAAGCAGGGTCATGGTTTTTTTTTATAGGTTTAAGAGCGGAAGCATGAAAGGCTTACTCTAATCATCATCATGCGTATTACAAGAAGAAATAAAAAGAAAAGAAAAAATCTTTTCAAGGAGAGAGTCAAATATCCGCGCATAGGCGGGGAGAAAAGCTGTAGGCAACGTCGCCGAATGAAATCGGCCCGGTTGAATATGGGGCGTATGATTTTGTCGTAACTCTGCTGCGCCTTTGACAACAGAATCCCATGTGGCTTGAGCAAGAGCTTTGCGGCTGGGGAATAAGTCAGGATCAAGGGGGCTGTGTAAAATAACTGTTGCTTGTCCTTCGCGCCTTTTGAGAAGTTGCCATACATGCGGACCCAGGTCCATATTGCCATACCAAGAAAATACAGGTCGTTGTAAACGACTAATAGGTAAGCCGTCTAACCTATTATACACAATAGAGACAGGTTGAATGAGGGGAGTAATTTCAGGAAGAGATGTTGAGGAAGAAGAAAGTTTTGTTTTTGGAATAGAAAGTTTTGCAATAGAAAAAAACGCCGACATAAATGGCAATACACGAGAGCCGTCGGAAGATGTACCCTCTGGAAAAAGAACGAGATTATCGCCGTACGCAATACGTTGAATCATAACATCGCGTTCATGCCCGGTGGTGCTTCGTTGCCGACTCACGAAAATGGTACGACCAATTTTGGAAACGAGCCCCATAATAGGCCAATGTTCAATCTCTCCTTTTGCTACAAAGACAGAGGGAAGAACAGTCCCTAAGACAGGTACATCGAGCCAAGACGTATGGTTAGAAATATAAATAACAGGGCGTTCTCCACGTTGGCGTGCACGATATCCACCTATTGTACCAACACGGTTTCCAATAACGCGAATACGCAGCCCAATAATACGGCAAAGAACACCCCAAACAACGCGTGTCCAACAAATTTTAGCAATACCAGGGATAGGGAGTAAACACGCCTCAAAACCAACAGACAAGGGCACCCAAATGGTCAGTGCCCCTATGCGCAGCAGAGCCCGGAATTGGGCATAACGACGCACCCATTGAGAAGTCGGATCGTAGCCA
>JAZLEM010000131.1:0-17820 GCA_045615245.1 Acetobacter sp.
AGTTACGTAGTTTCAGTGCACTTTGTGCATCACGACGATCAATAGGTTGACGCGTGCCAAGCAAAACCTGCTCCATAGCGTCAAGGCGCGTCATTTTTTCATGAGGCGTAAGGGTGCTACAATCGGCAATATCATCAATAATACGGGCGTAAGTGTAATAAGCATGAATGTGGGGACGGAGTGCTTTACGAATAAGAAAAGAACCAACAGGGAAATTTTCATCAGAAGCCCCCTTTCCAGAAGAAACATCTGCCGTTCCCCACACATTCGTCGTATCTTCTTCTGTCATTGTCCTTAATAAATAATTAAAAAAGATTTTCTACCCTATTATTTTTATTTAAGGTACCAAAGTCTGTAAGGCACGTTTCTCTTCAACTGTGAAAGTAACCATGTGCCTATATCTATTACATCCTTAAGGTGTAGCATTATAACATCATCGCTTTATAAGTCTAGTACTTTATTTATACCAAGACTTTAGCACCTGCAAAACAACCACTAATACCCCGGATATCCTCTGTACATGTCTTGCTGCATGTTGTTCATATACCATTGTACTTGTGCATTGGTCATAGGAATGCCGGCACGAAGTTCGTTCATAAAAATAATTGTGCGCCCTTGCGGGGTAGCATAAAAATTGGGATCTGGAGAGCTTTGGAACTTTTGTCTGTGAAATTGAATTGCCCTTCCGTTTTCACTTGTGAGAGAACGTTGAGCAGATTCCCCGCCTGCAGCTTGACCGATGGCGTTGCTGTTGGCGGGGGCTTCTGAAGAGTTTTCTGTGCTATTATAAATTCTTTGGGCAAAAGATAAATGTTGAGAGCCCAAGAAAGAGAAGATGGCGATAAGCATAAGGAAACTTACTTTTTTCATCGGTCTCATCTCTTCATTGAATAGCCATAATACAAGATAACCTGATTAAGATTTGAGAACGCCATTATGGCGAAACCAAGTAATGGCATCCTCTACAGCCTGATAAGCCGGGCGAGGCGTATAACCCAACTCTCTTTTAGCTTTATCAGAAGAAAAAAACATTTTTTTACGAGACATAGCTAACATCTCACGCGTAACGCGCGGTGTTACCCCAAATGCTCGTGATAGCCATTCCGAAACAACAGCGACTGGCCAAATAACTTCTTGTGATAAACGAATACGAGGGGGTGCGACATGTGCAATGCGAGAGACCATGCCAAAAAGATCATGTAAAAGGAAGTTTTCACCTCCAAGAATATATTTTTCTCCTATTTTACCTTGCTCTAAAGCTAAAGCGTGCCCTATAGCGACATCATCAACATGGACGATATTCACGCCTGTATCAACGTAAGCAGGCATACGCCCTGCGGCACAATCAAGAATCATCTGCCCTGTTGGGGTTGGTTTAATATCACGTGGACCAACAGGTGTAGAGGGGTTTACAATAACCGCTGGTAAAGATTGTTCTCGAATAAGGCGGAGTACTTCTTGCTCGGCTCTATATTTTGAGCGTTTATAAACACCTATAACGGCGTGTTCACGTATAGGGGTCGTTTCGTCAGCTATGCTTCCATCACCAATAAGCCCAAGTGCTGCAACTGAAGAACAATAAACGATTCGTTCCACGCGGGCATTTAAAGCCGCGTGCATAAGCAAGCGAGTACCTTCAACATTAGCCGTCATCATGGGGGCGGGGTCAGGCACCCATAGGCGATAATCTGCTGCAACATGAAAAACATAACGGCACCCCTTTACGGCATTCTCAAAAGTATCTGGGCGTGAAAGATCACCTTCCACAACTTCAGCGGAAAGATCGGCAATATTGCGCAAATCACTTCCCTTACGTGTCATAAGACGTAGGGAATGACCTCGGTCATACAAAACACGTGCCACAGCGGAACCAACGAAGCCAGTAGCACCAGTTACAAGTGTTGGAGCTGTCACGGCGATAATTCTCCTATGAAAGGTTTTAAATACTTGTTAAATACTAAAAAATTTAAGTAAGGCGAACAAGTTCACACACGATGTACTGGCTATCCGTAACTACTATACGATAACACAATAATTTGTGAAACATGATTAAACTTGTCAACTTTGTTAAAAATTATGTAATTTTATAAAAATTAAAGCAGAGTCATCTATTAGGGACGACATCTTTTAGTTTTGTGTTTTAATGTTGTGAAAATAGAAGGTAATCATTGCGATAGTCTGGTATTAGAGATTATATTTTGAGAAAACTGACACTTTTTTTTGCTATTTTAGGGTTTATTGCGATAACTCTTATTGTGGCATGGAGCGGAGCGGCTCCTGTTTTCCATGCTGTTTTGCGTATAGGGTTCTATGGCTTTTGTGCTATCGTAATTTGCCAATTATTGGTTGACGGCGTTCTTGGGATTGCGTGGCATGTTGCTTTTCCTGAAATGGGGTATTGGCGTCTAGTAGCGGCACGTATGGTACGCGATGCTGTGGGTTCGTGTCTGCCACTTTCACAAGTGGGTGGAATGGTTCTCGGTGTGAGAGCAACATGTCTTCGTGTAAAAGAGACAAGCCCAAAGATTTACTTGTCAGAAGCAACGGGGGCTAATCTTGTTGACATTACAACAGAAGTGATGGGGCAAGTTGCCTTTATTCTTTTAGGTATCATGTCTCTTGTCATGTATCAGGGTTTTCATCCGTTAGTGATGCCTATTATTGGGGGGGCTCTGTTCCTCGTTGTGGGATCAATAGGGTTTATCTGGACACAGCGGAACGGCGGACGGTTACTACGTCGCTTTGGAGGTTCTTTTGTCAGAAAAATGACAGAGAAATGGCAAAATGGGCTATTAGGTAGTGTAGATGCCACGCAGGACTATCTGGAAAAGGCATGGAGTCGTCCATTACGCATTGCTATGGCGGCGTCTTGTCATTTGCTAGGGTGGCTTGGTAGTGCTGGTATACTTTGGGTAACAGCATGGTTTTTAGGGGCGTATTTAACGTTTTTTCAAGCTGTTGCTATTGAAGGGGTAGCCTGTGCCATTATGTCGGTCGGCTTTTTTATACCCGGTAGCTTAGGGGTGCAGGAAGGTGCTTATATGGTACTAGGTCATATTTTCAATATTTCTGCTCCTATTGCTCTTGGGTTTTCTTTGCTACGTCGCGGAAGAGAATTAACTGTTGGTATTCCTGTGTTATTGATCTGGCAATTTCTAGAAATGCGTAACCTCCATGCCCAGCACTATTATGCGAAAAATGAAAATGCAAAAGTTGATAATTTGCAGTAGTCTCTGTGAATCCATTTGTTTACGAAAGCCCAAATAAAGAGGATGGATATATTGACTAAAGAGGCTTCGGTTGTTTTTGATACGCTGACAGTCATCGGCGTTGGGCTTATCGGCTCTTCTGTTTTACGGCGTGCCCGTTTAGGGTATGGATTGGCGCGACGGTTACTTGCGGTCGACTCAAATCCTGATGTTTGTCAACGTGTTCGTGAGTTACAAATTGCCGATGAAGTGATGACAGATGTTGTGAGTGCCGCACAACAATCTGATTGCGTTATGGTGTGTGTACCCGTTGGAAAGATAGGAGCTGTTGCAGAAAAGATTCTTCCCGTTATGCGCGCTGGGTCGATTTTGACAGATGTAGGCTCAACCAAAGTGTCTGTAATAGAGGCTATTCGTCCCGTATTGGAAGGTATTGTTACCCCTAATATTGCCTACGTGCCTGCACATCCTATGGCAGGGACAGAATTTTCCGGGCCAGATGCCGGTCTTGCGATGCTTTTTGAAAATCGTTGGTGTTTGCTCACACCTTTGGAAAACACATCCTTTGAAGCGATAGAAAAGATTCGTGTTTTTTGGCAAAGATGTGGGGCTCATGTACGCCATATGACACCTGAACATCATGATCGAGTTTGTGCGATTGTGAGTCATCTACCGCATTTATTGGCATTTACTATTTGCGGTACGGCAGATGACCTTGCAGAAGAAACGCGTTCCGAAGTGCTAGACTTTGCCGCTTCCGGCTTTCGAGATTTTACACGTATTGCTGCATCTGACCCTATTATGTGGCGAGATATTTTCTTAGCCAATAAAAAAGCGTTGTTAGAAATGTTCGATCGTTTTATGGACAGTGCAGAGACAATGGCAAAGGCTATTGAAGAAGGAAATACAGCGTATATTGTTGATCGTATTCAACGTGGGCGATCAATTAGAAAGCGGCTGATTGAAAATCAACAGGCTTAAAAAGAACGTATATGAGTATATGAACGTATATTTAAGAAAACTGTAGAAAAAAAGACGTTTGGTTTTACGATGATACCCTATTGCATGATTGAAAATATTGAACGGGTTTTGATGGATTTGATGGAATGGAAACCTCGTTTTGACTCTAGAATATCCTGAAGATAAACGTCGTGCCCTTATGAAAGGAGTTATGGACGACCTTTTGAAAGGATCCCTGACAAACGACTTTAGATAACGTTTCACAACACATATCGCAAAAAACTTTCCAGAAATCATCGTCGGGGGACATAATCGTGTAATAAGTCTCGCATGTAATAGGATTTAGGTATATCATGCTTTTTATTAGAAACATGTAATAACCGTGTGACATTTGCTTTTTGTACATATATGCGTCGGAAAATCGTTAATTTAGATGAGATGTAAGAGGATTCTTTAATGTCAGAAAAAGAGGTCATAGAAATAGAACCAGTGATTGGTTTAATAGGCGGCTCTGGTCTTTATGATATTGAGGGTTTGGAGGATAAGCAGTGGCGACATGTTGACACACCATGGGGCACACCCCATGATGAGTTATTATTTGGGCGGTTAGAAGGTGTGCGGTGTGTTTTTCTTCCCCGTCATGGACGAGGGCATCGCATCCCGCCTTCACAGTTAAATTATCGTGCCAATATTGCAGCTCTCAAGATATCTGGCGTAACAGATATTATTTCACTCTCTGCCGTTGGCTCTTTGAAAGAAGCGTTACCGCCCGGACACTTTGTTATTGTTGATCAACTGATTGATCGTACTTCGGGAAGAGAAAAAAGTTTTTTTGATACAGGGTGTGTTGCCCATGTTTCTATGGCGGATCCTTTTTGTGCACGTATAGGAGATGTATTAGAATCCGAAGCACTTCGACAAGATATAGCCGTAACGAGAGGTGGGACGTATCTCGTTATGGAGGGACCTCAATTTTCTACGCGCGCAGAAAGCGAGTTATATCGTCAATGGGGGTGTTCTGTTATTGGAATGACGAATATGCCTGAAGCAAGCTTAGCCCGTGAGGCTGAAATGTGTTATGCCACCGTGGCGATGGTGACGGATTATGATTGCTGGCATAGTGATCACGGAGATGTTAACGTGCAAAGCGTTATGGCGATTATGCAAGAAAATGTTGTAAAAGCTAAAACCCTTATAAGATCTGTTATTCCTATTCTGGGTAGAAAACGTGGTGTTTGTCACGTGGGGTGTGATCGGGCTTTAGACCATGCCCTTGTGACACCACCCTCAATGCGTGATCCAGACCTGATGCATAAACTCAAAATGATTGTTCAACGTGTTTTGTGATGGGAGGTGTTTTTGCCGTAAAGTAAACGACTGGATTAAACAGAACTGACGTCATATTGAATGTCAATAAAGTAAGAATTAGTTTCCTTTGTAATACTCTCATAAGGTTGCTTCTGTATTTTTCTTAATTCTTGTCCTTGTAAAAATTCATACAAATTATAATAATTGTGTAGTAAAGTCGAGAAAATTGTATATTATACGATTTATTAGATGTTTTCTAAGCTTAGATAGGGTAAAACGTAATGCCGAAAGATCAACTTGAAAGTTTTACACAATCACAACGAGATAGACTTGCGTTTATTGAGTTTCGACTTCGGTTTGTTGGAGAAATACACCGGAAGGATTTAGTAACACGTTTTGGTATACAATTTGCTGCTGCGTCTAGAGATCTATCACTTTATAGAAAGTTAGCACGTCATAATATTGATTATGATACTAAGAAAAAATCCTATATTTTAGCACAAAATTTTCAGCCTCTTTTTAGTTTCTCTTCGGATCGTGTAATTTCTTGGTTAATCGAAGGGTTTGGTAGTCGTAATCCTGCGCATCTTCAACAATCGCTAGTGCAAAATGAGATCCTTTCGCGTCTGACACATCCTGATTTGAATGTTTTAGCAAGTGTTACCCGAGCGATTTATCAAGAAAAACCTCTTACAATAGAGTATCACTCTATTGCGAATGGTCGTACTAAGCGTGAAATTGTGCCTTTTGCATTAATTGATACAGGTTTTCGTTGGCATGTTCGCGCCTTTGATCGTAAGTCCCAAGAGTTTCGAGATTTTGCGATTGCAAGAATTAAACATCCGGTCATTCTTGATAAGAGCTCAATAGCTCCTCATGAAGTGTATCATCAAGATACGCAATGGACCCGGATTGTTGAATTAGAACTTGTACCACATCCTGATCAGCCTCGTCCTGAGATTACTGAGATGGATTATAACATGCGGAATGGGAGCTTACATCTTAAGGTGAGAGCAGCGGTTGTCGGGTATGTTTTGCGGAAGTGGCATGTGGATAGTTCGCCTGATCACAGTTTGCGTGGGCACGAATATCGACTTTGGTTGAAAGATCCTCTTTCTATCTATGGTGTGCACAACGCTGTTTTGGCACCCGGGTATCAAAAACCTTCAGTTTGAAAGTGAAAGAGATAAAGTTAAGGTTAATAAATGCTTTAACGTTAATACGTTTCTTTTTGTTGGGTCGAGAGGGTATGTCTTTTTGCATATATAAAAAAGCTACTTGTAAAGACAGCTTATAAAGGTTAATAAAGATAGAAGTATTAAGTGCTCGCGTTTGTCCTGGTTTTGTAGAAGATGTTGAAGAATTGCGTCTTGATGAATGAGAACATAATGCAGGCTTGCTTATATAATTTTTAAAGGCGGATGTAGTTCAATGGTAGAACGGTAGCTTCCCAAGCTGCATACGGGGGTTCGATTCCCCTCATCCGCTCCAGCTTTGTTTTTATGCTGTGTAAGTGTGCGATGTTTTAAACGCGATGTTTAAAAATGAAGTTATGCTCTGGTTATAAAAAACTATAGACATCTAGAGCATTTTTTGGTACCCTCCTTAGCAAGATTTTAGAATATAGTCACTTACAACGAAGTATCGTATTCAGTAATAGTTGAAGCGTCAGTAAAGAGAGATAAAGGAAGACCGATGTCGAAAGTTCTTGTCGTTACGTCCGGGAAAGGTGGTGTTGGTAAAACGACAACGACGGCTGCTCTTGGGGCTGCTCTGGCTATGATGGGGCAGAAAGTAGTTTTGGTTGATTTTGATGTTGGTCTGCGTAACCTTGATTTGATTATGGGGGCAGAGCGTCGCGTTGTCTTTGATTTGATTCATGTTATTCAAGGCGATGCAAATCTTTCTCAAACACTGATAAAAGACAAAAGGGTTGAGGGTCTTTTTTTATTGCCGACGTCGCAAACACGTGATAAAGAAGCACTAACGCAAGAAGGTGTCTCTCGTGTTATTGATGAGTTGCGTGGGAAGTTTGACTGGATTCTTTGTGATAGTCCTGCGGGTATTGAGCACGGTGCACAAATGGCGATGTACCATGCCGATAAAGCGGTTATAGTTGTTAATCCAGAAGTCTCTTCTATACGTGATAGTGACCGGATTATTGGCATGTTGAACAGTACAACGCAAAAAGCCAAAGAGAGCGGAGAGATAGAGAAGTTTCTTTTGATCACGCGTTATAATCCTCAACGTGTTGGACGTGGCGATATGTTAACGACAGATGATGTTTTAGATATTCTTTCGATTCCACTACTAGGCGTTGTTCCGGAAAGTCAGGATATTCTTGTATCGTCGAATGTTGGTGCCCCTGTTACGGTGTCGAAACCGAAAAGTGTTGCCGCTTCTGCTTATTCTGAAGCAGCACGCCGACTTATGGGGGAGGATGTTCAAGTGACTATTCCAACAGAACGTAAAGGTCTGTTAGAATGGCTTTTTAAGCGGAAAGCGATATGAGTTTTCTTTTAAGTTTTTTTAAGAAGCGTCCGTCTGCGCCTGTTGCGTATAACAGATTACAGATTTTGTTATCGCATGAACGGGCTTCTATAGAGAACAGTGCAGATCAGTCGGGTTTATCGGCAGCGTTATTAGAAAAATTACAACGTGAGATTTTAGAGGTTGTCAGCCGTCATATTGCAATTGATCAAGACAAAATACATATCAAACACAAACACGAAGATCAAGGTTCTATTTTGCAAGTTGATCTCGAATTGCCTGTAACAACAGACCCAACAACACCTTCTATAACAAATAAGCACACTCTTCCCGATTAGTTTGTATTCCTCCAGTTACGTGGCGTGTGCATATCTCTTGGGTTATTGTTCAAGTTATTCTGTTTTGATGATGTGTTTTTTTATCTATTCTCAAACGCCCAACCAAGAGCAAGAGTAAACCACGATAGAATGAGGATACTTCCACCTGTGGGAGCCATATAAGCTGCGTGATGGCCTGTAAAAGCCGTGTAGTAAACGCTAGAGCAAAAAAGTAAAATTCCTAAAAGAAGCCCACACCCACCTATACGGAGAAGTCGAGTAGGTTTTGTAAGGCTCATACATCCTAATAAAATCAAGGCAAGCCCGTGCCACATTTGCATATTCATGGCTATGTGCGCAATAGCGCGTCCCCCTGTGGCAAAATCCTTTTCAGGAAGATGAGCAACCAATGCTCCCATAATGGTGCCTGTTGCCATAATGAGCGCACCACAAGCGCGCCATAAACGCGGAAGTATAAAAGAAAAAGACATCGTATTTTAGATAAGCCAAAATAGCAACAAAGAAGACGTTTTTACAGTATAAGTTCTTCTTTGTTGTGTACATTAAATATAGTTTTCTCCTATGGCTGTTGTGCTATAGCGCCTGACAAACTTTAAGGGAAAAGTTTCCCCGGATTCATAAGATTTTTGGGGTCAAGTGCTTTTTTAATGTGGTGCATTGTTTCTAATTCTGCACCACCCCGCCAGCTTGGCATCATATTATTTTTAAGTTGTCCGATCCCATGCTCTGCAGAAAAAGAGCCGCCAAGTTCTCTGACAATATCTGTGACAGCATGCATAATCTCAGAGGTATGGGTAAGGAAAACAGAACGATCCATTCCATCGGGTTGGACAAGGTTAAAATGGATGTTGCCATCGCCAATATGCCCAAAAGGGGCAACGCGTATACCGGGGACAAGAGACATGCAGGTTTTAGTAGCTTGTGCCAGAAAGGTAGGAATAGTCGTAAGAGGAACAGAAACATCATTTTTAATCGATACGCCTGCACGTTTTTGGGCTTCAGCTTGTTCTTCACGAAGTTTCCATAAACTTTGTCGTTGTTTTTCACTTTCTGCAAGAATAGCATCAATCACGAGTCCGTTTTCTAGGGCAGTACCGAGTACATTTTCCATAAGCGTTCGTAAACTTTGATCGGTGTGCGGGCTTGTGAGTTCTATAAGGATATAAACGGGTGCAGGTTTATCAAAGGGGAGAGTTGCTCCTTCAATAAAAGTATTCACTAAAGCCATACTGGTGCCCGACATAAACTCAAAGGCATAAGTTGCCGTCGGGTCTTGCTCTCTAAAAAGAGTGAAGAGTTCAAGGGCTTCTTCGGGATTAGCTAGAGCACATAATGCTGTCTCACGCGTGTGGGGGGCTGGCTGTAATTGAAGAATAGCACGCGTAATAATGCCTAAAGTACCCTCCGATCCTATGAGTAAATGGCGTAATGCATAGCCCGTGTTATCTTTGCGCAATTTACGCATAACATTTAATATATTGCCATCGGGAAGAACAGCTTCCAACCCAAGAACCAGTTCACGCGCGTTGCCATATCGGATTGTATGGTTGCCTCCTGCATTTGTCGCAAGCACACCACCAATATTAGCGGAACCTTCAGAAGAAATAGATAAAGGAAGCAAAAATCCTTCTTCTGAAGCAAGATTTTGTGCTGCTTTAAGGGTAACACCCGCATCTACTGTCATGGTTAAATCAGTGTGGTCAATGCCGTAGAGACGTGTCATACGTGTTGTAGAGATAATAACGGCTTTTCCGCTATCATCAGGTGTTGCTCCACCTACTAAACTTGTATTTCCACCTTGGGGGACCATCGGCACATCATGGGCATAACAAAGGGCAACAGCTTGCGCACAGATTTCTGTTGTATCAGGACGCAGTACGGCAGCACACTGACCATGGTGTTTAGAAGGCCAGTCCGTACAAAAAGGAGCTATGTCTTCAGGGGCGGTGAGCATGCCTAAAGGACCTAGGAGTTGGAAAAGTGCTTCATAGAGAGAGGGAGAGAGTTGTGAAGGTGTCATACTGAAATCTCAATAAACGTTTATAAATGTTGGATAAATGTCATAAGGAAAAGAGATTAGTCACTGATTTTATGGCTAAGATGATAATATTCCTAAGTTTTTGTCGATAATAATAAATAACAAATGCGAAAAAACATCATTACAAAATAATTTCATAGTGAATATTACCGCTAAAAGCTGAAAGGGAAAATACAAAAAAGACCTAATCTTGTTTTAGTTTTGTTGAAGAGGTTAAAAAAACGAGTTTTTGTTACAACGAGATAAGTTGAGCGATGTTGAAGGCAGCATATCCTAAGCATATCCTAAAAGAATATTATAGCACGGGTAAAAATAAGGGCGATGATGCCTGTTATACATCCTATAAGAAAAACTTTAGTCATACCTAACCATTTTTTGCGCGAAAAGGATAATTCTGTCTCTGCTATTTTTGCTTGAAGTTCTGCTCGTGATTGCCGTGTAAGATTTAATTCGTGTTCAAGAGAGGCTTTTTGAGCCATAACAGTTTTGAGTTGACGGTCAAGATGATTGATATTGTCTCGCATTTCTTGTAATTGGGTGCGGTAGGTGTCTGCATCAGAGTTGGCTTGTTGTTTGGCGCGTGTGCTTCGCGTACTCCTTCCACGACTATGACTGCGGGAGGCTTCTTGTGCTTTAGAGGGATTGGTCGCGAGTGTTTGAAAAAGATTTTTAAGAGCGCCTCCTGTCATATTGTTACGTTGAGCGCGCCGGCGGAGAGTTTCTAACGCGGTGCTAGATTGACCTGGGTTTTCTTCTAGCACTAAAGCAAGAATATCTGAGAGGATTTTAACTTCCTTTGGATCAATTGTATTCATAAGTACTATCGTGAGACGGAGCAGAAATAAAAGAAGAATGATGGGGGAGAGAACAAGAAAATGCCATACGGTTAAGACGATCATGAATCGTTTGTCCAAGTCCTATGCGTGGAATAGGCTGTACAGCAATAGCACGTAAATGAAGGCGTTGCCCCTCACGGTCAAGAAAGCGTATTCCTGCAAATAGGCGTGAGGCAGCTTCTTGTAGACAACCTTGTTCACTCAAATTCCATGTTAGGCATTTTGATTTCGTTTGTTGTGGACCAAAAGCCAGCAAGGCTTCATCAGGCATGACATATTGTCTTTCAAGGTAGAGGGGTAAGCGGGGTGTATAAGGCGGCAATACATCATAAGAACTGCAAGAAGAAGTGCTTTTTATTGTAGAAATTGTTATATTTGTTGAGATTTCTGTTAAAGATACGCTTGGCGGAAGTTCAAGAGAACCGCAAAAAACCTCAATGTCTTCTATAGGTATACTTCCTAACCGTAATAAGCGCGGACCAGAGGGAGAAGAAAGGTCTAATAACGTGCTTTCAAGACCAAGAGGGCATGCACCTGTGTCGACAATAGCGTCGATAAAACCATCAAATTCTTCAAGAACGTGTTCGGCTGTGGAAGGGCTGATTTGTCCTGAAAGATTTGCTGAAGGGGCAGCAATAGGCGTATTCGCTAGTTCGAGTAAACGGGTTACGGTACGTCCTTGTGGAACACGAATAGCGAGTGTACTAAGCCCTTGTGTTGTACGAGAACTAATAGGGCAATGCGGTGCACGGGGTAAAACTAAAGTGAGTGGACCCGGCCAAAAATATTGAGCGAGTTTTTGCGCAAGCGGACAAGCAATAACATGGCGCAAAGCAAGATGTGTATGAGGAAAAAGGCTTGTAAGAGGTTTTGATAGGGGACGACGTTTCAAAGCGAAAAGACGATCGACAGCGTTGGGTTGGGTGGCATTTGCTCCGAGCCCGTAAACCGTTTCTGTACCAAAGGCAACAATGCCACCTTGTCGCAAAAGATGTGCAGCAGTTTCAAGGCTTTTTTGACTGTCATCTAAACGCTGGGTTATCGTGCGTGTCATAGGTTTTGGGTTACGTTCTTATGATGGGAAAAACAAATGAAGAAAGCCAGAATAAAAACGGAAGAATCACTTCTGTTGTATAAAGTTGGACAATAAAGATAAAACTAAATTCATATGATTCCGCGACAAATAAAGGGAGGATTTTTCCATTTCGTTTTACCATAAAGCAATGTTGAGTCATCAAAAAGAGTAACACGGCCACCAGCTGCTTCAACAATAGCCTGCGGGGCAGCCGTATCCCATTCCATTGTAGGGCCAAGGCGTGGGTAAAGGTCGGCAACGCCTTCTGCAACCCTGGCAAATTTTACAGCAGACCCAATATTACTGAGTGTTGCAACAGGATAACGTTCTAAATAGTGTGTTAAGCGTTGATCGTGCGCATAATGGCGTGAGGCAAGGACAACGAGCCCACTATCAGGAGCTTTGCGTGCGTGAATAGCATGAAATCCATGAGCATCTCGTCGCCAAGCACCAATACCAACACATCCGGTATAGAGTTGGTGGTAAGCTGGTAGAGCCATAGCACCTAAAACAGCGCGCCCATGGCGTACAAGACCGATATTGACGGTGAAATCGTCGCGCCCTGCAGCAAATTCACGCGTACCGTCGAGAGGGTCAACAAGCCAATAGGTGTCTCCCGCTGTGTTATGGATGCCTGCAGTGATTTCCTCTTCCGCAATAACGGGAATGTTAGGCGTCGCGGCACGTAATTTATCAAGGATATATTTTTCAGATTTTTGATCAGCTTCGGTAACCGGAGAAGAGTCGGCTTTTGTTTTTGTCTCGAATCCACGGGAACGAATGGTGCGAATAATGTCGGCAGCGTTTTCAGCAAGTTCTGCCGCTAAGGCAAGGAGTTCGGTATCGGTATGATAAATCATGCGTTATATTTATATAATGTATTTATGTGGATGTATGAGTTTGTTTTTTGATATGCGATGAGCAAATTCTTCAAACAAACTCTTGCCAAATGAGGGAACGACGACGTACCTACAAAGAAAGAGTAAAGTTAACTGTAACATATCATAATTAAGGAGATCCTATGCTTCAAATTTCGTTTTCTGCCAAAAATTATCCAGAACAAAGCTCTTCTAAAGAGGAAGAGTTTGCAAAAGGGGCTGTTGCCGTTTTAGTTTTTGAGGATGAGAAAGATTCTCTTGTTTTCGATGGTGTGAATAAGGAAGTTTCAGATTCTCTGACAAGGGCAGCTAAAACTGAGTCATTTACTGGTAAAGAAGGCACCCATTGTGTGGTTTTAGCCCCGACTTCTTATATTTCACGAGTCGTGTTGATTGGCGTTGGGAAGAAAAAGGCTTTTCAGGGATGGGAAGCTGAGAAAGCCGGAGGGTATGCCGCCTCTTTATTGGGTAAAGAACAAGAAGCCTCACTGATAACAGGCGATATTTCTGGCACATTAGCTGCCCATGTGGCTCTTGGTATGGTTTTGGGTGCCTATCATTTTAGTGCGTATCGCAATAAGGCAGAAGTCCTTAAAAACCATAAACTTACAAAACTTTCTATTGTCACGTCTTCTGTGGATAAAGTGAACGAGGCTAAAGCCATTTGGTCTTCTTTACTGGCTGTTGCGCAAGGTGTCGCTTTAACGCGTGATCTTGTCAGTGAACCGGCTAATGTGCTAACACCGGTTGAATTTGCACAGCGTATTTCAAATTTGCGTTCTCACGGGTTAGAGGTTGAGGTTTTTGACCGTCCGGCTATGGAAAAATTGGGTTTCGGTGCTTTATTAGGGGTTGCACAAGGTAGTGTTAATGAACCTCGTATGGTGGTCATGCGCTGGAATGGTGGTAAAAAAGACGAAGCGCCTTTGGCGTTTGTAGGGAAAGGGGTTACTTTTGATTCTGGCGGTGTTTCATTAAAACCTGCCACAGGCATGGAAGAGATGAAATGGGATATGGCTGGCGCAGGGGCTGTTGTCGGTCTTATGGCGACACTGGCTTTAAGGCAAGCAAAAGTGAATGCTGTAGGGCTTGTGGGTTTAGTTGAAAATATGGTTTCTGGCAAAGCGCAACGCCCGGGAGATATTGTCAAAAGTGCTTCAGGCAAAACAATCGAAGTGTTGAACACCGATGCAGAAGGTCGCCTTGTTTTAGCAGATGTGCTTGATTATGCTTGTAAAAACTTTGTCCCAAAATTGGTAGTTGATCTGGCAACATTAACGGGGGCTATTGTTGTTAGTTTAGGGTATGAATATGCTGGACTGTTTTCAAACGATGATACTCTCGCACATGCTTTGGAAACGGCAGGTTTACAGACAGGGGAAAAGTTGTGGCGTCTTCCTTTAGATAAGGAATATGATAAATTGTTAAATTCGGATATTGCCGATATACAAAATATCAGTAGTGGGCGCGATGCCGGATCCATTACGGCAGCACAATTCCTTAAACGCTTTATTATCGGGGAAACACCATGGGCACATTTGGATATAGCCGGTGTTGCTTGGGCGAAAAAATCACGACACGGTCAACCTAAAGGGGCGACAGGCTTTGGTGTGCGTTTACTCGATCGTTTTGTAAGGGAAGGGTTTGAAAAATAACAGCTTAAATTTACTTTTACTCGCTTACGCGCTACAATGCTATTTTGTAGCGCGTAAATGAAAAGGGTAAAGATAGCTGATTTTTGGAGAAGTAAAGTCAGACTTAACGGGTCCGTTTCCAACCTTTTTCTTCTTGTTGCCAATAAGAAGGCGTAAAGCCCGCTCTTTTCGCAGCTATCCAGCGCGTCCGTGCTGTGGCGATAGCGTTGTCATCATGTCCGTCAAAAAGGTCAAAAATCCGATCAAAACGCGAGAAATCAGAACATTCTCGATTCTCTAATAGAAAGAGAAAACGCGCGCCATTAGGGCAATCTTCTTCTGTTGTCAGCCAAATAGGTTGTATATCGGGGCAGAGAATTCCCTTACACCCATGAGGAAGCCAAGAAGGAGAGGCAATTTTCCAAAGTTCTTTATCAAGTTCGTCGAGGAATTTTTTTTCGGTGCACCATATCACGGCTTTTTGTCCGCTTGCTAATGTCCGTGATAACAACGGAGGGAGTGCCTTAAAAACATGCGTACGGGTGAGATGGTAAAAATCAATTTGAGTCATGTATGAAAATAAATGTTGTTAATAAACGTACTCAAGTGTGAGAAAGACAATAATTTCCCATAATAGCCTGAACATACGGGCACAAGACAGGCTTAAAAATTTAGTAAATGAGAAAATAAATAATAAATTGATATGTCGAAGATAACTCTCGAAAAATAATATATGACAAAAATGCATCAACAAAGAGCTTAAAGAGCGTTACTCCCCTGCAGGGAAAATGGGGTTGAAATCTACTGTCTTTTTAGGTTGTGTAGGTTTGACAAGAGGGGAAACTTGCTGCGTTTGTTGAGGTGTTGGTGCTTGTTTTTGGGGTAGGGTTAGAACAGAGGAGGTATTTTCTTCCGGTGTATAAGTTGGTGTGTTGTTTAATGTCGTCTTGGCAGGAGGGAGGATTGTGGGTGAGTTCGAGATTCCTGCTGAAGCGGTTGCCTGGGATGTTATTGTAGGGGATGTTGTGGCTGCTTGTGTCGAGGGTATCATTGTTTCTCCTGTTATCCCTTCTACTTTTGTCGGAGTCGTTTGACTTGTTAAAGGAGAGGTTGGCGTGGGAGATATATTTTGAGATTGAACAGTTGTGTCGGTTTGTAGACCATCGCTTGGCATAAGCCATTTTTTCAATCCGTGGCGTACTTGATATTCAAACTCAACATTAAGGGTTTTCATCATGTCACGAGTGACATCATAAAGGTTTTGTGGGCTTTCAACAGGGAGTGATGGGTCAGGATGAAAGGTTTGCCCGGCTTGTGCAGAAACATAGGCGATACAGTGCCCATTGGGGTTAAGAATATCAAGATGAACGGCGACTTTTCCAACAAGGTCTCCACCCGGCTCATGTAAGATAGAGGCTTGATCAATCACAAAGCGGGCGGCTTGATCGGAGTTTGCACCTCCAGCTGCAACTAAACGCTCGTTTGCCATATGGCGTACAGCTTGAATGGGGGGGATGGGTGATTTATAGCCAATATTTCCTTCAACAGGGTTAAGCTGCGTATGGTCTTCGATGGCTAAAGACTGAGTCTTAAGAACAATAGGACCTAAATAGCCATAATTAAGAGGAGGATAAACAGGCGGAGGAGAAGGATGGTCGGCACAGCCGACTAAACAAGCCATTAAAGCTACTGTAGCGACGAGTTGCAAACGTTTGGAAGCTTTTGGACAAGCGCGCATAAAAAAACCCAATCCTAGTTATAAAACACTATGTTATGATGGATAGTTGTATATCTCGTGAGTATATTTGTGAGTATATCTGATTGAATCACTGAATAATTGTTATAGATACAGAGTGAGTTTTTATTTTAACAAGCTTCGCCGATCTCTTCTACTATCTACTTCATCTAAATACCAATGGTCAATAACATGCTTTATCATGTGAAATGTAGATTGAATAAAATTGAATTTATACTCCATCTCTTTTGGTATATTTTTGTTAAATTGTTCTAGTTTCTTGTTAAATTCCTGTAGTTGGCATTTTAGTTCATAAGGTACATCCTTATATGGTTTTTTCAGAAATTTATAATCCTCACAATACTTACTGGTTACAATTTCTTTATACATATATAAGCACGTAATAATTTGATTTATTTTTTCGTTTTTCAATTTATTACGTTGGTTTTGTTTTATTTTTATACTAGAAAGTGCATTGGTTACTTTGTGATTTATATTATTAGATCTAGACTCTTGTTCCTTTAGATTATTTAAAAAACAATTATTATGTGCTGCAGCATTTCTAGCATTTCTTACTGTATGCAATAGATAAAAAATCTTCTCATATTTTTTTAGTCGTTCTTTATACTCTGTTTTAAATCTATGTTTAGATTTTTGTAATTCTGCTTCTGCTTTACCAATAAGTTTTTCGTATTTAGATTTATCTTCTTCTTTTGCTTTGAGATGTTCAATTTGTTCATCGTAAGAAAGAATTGGTTTTTCTTTTAAGTTATCCAAATTACGAGATCCTTTAAGTTAACTGTTTTAAAATCGTTTGAATATATTGATTACTCATTGTGATCTTATTTTTGGTTATTGACAAGGTCGTTCTATCGTCAATCCGCTACCCGTATCGTTCGCGGTGTTGTGTGTGCCATGACATAGGCTTTGGTGTATCGGCGTGTTTGTGTCCGCACGACAGGCTGGCTTGTCTTTGCTGTGTCTTTGGGCTGGCTTTGCACTTCAACGGTGACAAATCTCTTTTGTAACCACACCAGCCAAAAGCCTGCTTTTCTTTCAATTTGCCGGCGATATTCTAAATTAAATCTCGGCGTATACGAATGATAATTCGCCACTCTCTGCCAAAGACTGCCCGTATCATGCTTAATATGCTGGCGTATCTGCCAAGCCGCCAAATCATACGCATAGCACCCAGTTTTGGTGACATCACGTGCCGTAATGCCGTATTTTCTTAAATCAGCAAGCCAAGCCGTGTTAATTTGCATGGCACCATAATCGACAGAGCCGTTTGTATTGACAACAGCCTGCCCAGCCTTGCC
>JAZLEM010000132.1:0-1302 GCA_045615245.1 Acetobacter sp.
CCGCGCTAATCGTAAGCCGGACTTTTGTCCAAAATGTGTAAGCATGCTCTCATAATGCTCTAAAACAATTTGTTTTTCTGTTGGTAAATCAGGTTCTGCAACCTCTCTGCCATGGCATAGCGCTTCAGAAACTTGGCGTAAAAACCAAGGTCTTCCATAACAGCCTCTACCGATCATCACGCCATCGGCTCCCGATTGTTGTAAGGCTGAACGTGCATCGGCAACGGTCAGAATATCGCCATTGACAATCACAGGGATCTGAACCGCGTCTTTTACTTTGCGTACAAAAGCCCAATTAGCCACCCCGCGATAAAATTGTTGGCGCGTACGCCCATGTACTGTAACTAAACGAATCCCGATCTCTTGCGCAATACGGGCTAAATTGGGGGCGTTGAGCTGTGTCAAATCCCACCCCATACGCATTTTGAGAGTGACGGGGACTGACACCGCCTTAACCACAGACTCCAACAAACGTGCTGCTGCTTTTTCATCACGCATAAGCGCCGAACCAGCCATTTGCCCAACCGCGACTTTTCTAACAGGGCACCCAAAATTGATATCAATAAGATCTGCCCCGTGCCCGACAGCAATGCGTGCGGCTTCCGCCATGGCGGCAGGGTCAGACCCTGCCAATTGTACCGCATTTAACCCTGTGGTACCCGCCATTTCAACCATACGGAGAGTGGCTTCATTTTGGCGTATAATCGCCCATGAGGCGATCATTTCAGACACAACAAGACTAGCACCAAGTTGACGCGCAAGGCAACGGAACGGAAAATCTGTCACACCAGACATTGGTGCCAAAATAACGGGGGTTTCTAAAACAACACCGCCAAGGTCGATAGGGCGTAGCACAGGAGGCTGTAATATGGGTTGTGTCTGTATACTTTTTTCTATCACTTAAAAACTGTAACCTTTGAATAACTTGCTCTAACCTCTAATAAAAACCTTAAACGTTATCGCCTTTACGTTGCCCGTAAAGATATACGTAAGATTAAAAAAAACAGAAAACCTTTTAAAATCTAGGCTTAAAACTTGAGTGCAGGTTAAATATGGGAAGGGACGATAATAGAAACGATAGCCGCACACGCAATCCCTTCTTCACGTCCTGTAAAACCTAAACGTTCCGTTGTTGTTGCTTTGATAGAAAGACACTCTGTTGTAACTTTGAGGAGCTCTGCCAAACGCTCACGCATAGGCTGAACATGGGGGGTTATTTTGGGGCGTTCACATATAAATGTTAGGTCAACATTAACAAGCCTGCCGTTTCGCTCGGCAATACGTTGAGCAAGTCGGAGGCCA
>JAZLEM010000133.1:0-2694 GCA_045615245.1 Acetobacter sp.
ATAAGTTGCTCGACCACAGATCCTTCAACCCGAAAATGCGTATCCGAAACAGGTTTTTGAGGGTGGGTTGCGAGTACATTCTCATCGGCAATGTTCAGCCCTCCTATAAACCCTATATAACCATCAACCACCAAACTTTTACGATGGTTGCGTAAATTAACAAAAGGCATTTTCCAAGGATAAAACGAGTGCATAAACCGCGCACAAGGCACCCCCATACTTTTTAGATAAGAATGAATAGGCGAACGAAAATACCCGCTTCCAATACCGTCAACAAGTACCCGCACTTCTACCCCTCTGCGAGAGGCTGCCGTAAGTTTTTCGGCAAAACGCCTGCCAATAGTATCATCTTTGAAAATATAAGAGCAAAGCAAAACACTTTTTTGAGCAGCGTCAATTGCTTCGAGCATTAGCGGATAGGCTTTATCCCCATCATGAAGGCATGTTATAGTGTTATGGGCTGTAAGCGGACGCGATGTCAGTGCCTCGACCATAGAGGTCAGCGAAGTCAAGTGTTTATCTAATGCTTGATGATGAACACCGTACGTAGGAGCAGGAATTACGTTTTTGTTATGAATATCAAAAAGTTTACGCGCGCGCCGTGTCACACGGTTAATACCAAACATAAAATAGAGAACGGCACCAAGATAGGGCACAATAATGCAAAACCCTATCCAACCCACCGCAGAAGATGTGTTACGCTTATGCAATAAAATATGGACAACAAGCCCGAGGATGACGAGAAAACGACAGCCTGTAAAAAAAACGCTCTCTAATGAAACATGGACGTGAGATAGCATGGTCAAAATTACTTTTTCCCAAGACAAAAAACTGTATAGCGTCGCAAAACCTGAACACGCCTCCGATCTCTTTTGTAAGCCACATCTAACAAACCAACAAAAACAATACCACAAAAACAAACATGCACAGGGGCTTTACGCCTATCAAGACGGTATTAAAGCTGAAGAACGAGCTTGCGAACGTCTCCGTTCTGCAGGGTGGAAAATTCTCCTCCAAAGAGCGCGTACACCACTAGGGGAAATTGATATTGTGGCACAGCAAGAAAAAACACACCCCTTAACACAGCAAAAAGAAACCATACTCTGTTTTGTGGAAGTCAAAAAACGCCGATCACTCACGGAAGCAGTCTATAGTTTATCCCCTCCACAATGCGCCCGTTTATTTAGCGCGGCTGAATATCTCTTACAAAATTTTATCCAAGGACACTACGACTTATTCCGCTTTGACCTGATGACTTTTGATAAAAAAGGTAAAGTTCTTTGGCTACAAGATATTATACGGCAAACGTAAGCTCCCACTTGATTCTCCATAAAGAAAACACGGACATAAAAAACGAAATAAAACGCATGTGACAAAAAAAACAGCAACTAATAATAAAAATATGGGGCAAGTCTTCCCCGCCACCATATTTTCCCTTTGTATTTGACAAAGAAGGTCTTCTAAAAAATGTTTGCCTTAAGCCACATTATCTACAAAAGGGATATTTTTTTCTTGCAAAAGTTTTTGCAGCTCACCGCTTTGATACATTTCCATAACGATATCACAACCGCCTATAAATTCGCCTGCAATATAGAGTTGTGGAATTGTCGGCCAATTTGAAAAATCCTTAATCCCTTGACGCAAATCTTGATCGGCTAAAACATTATGTGCCTCAAAAGATACGCCAAGATGTTGAAGAATTTGCACAACCCGTGCCGAAAAACCACACTGGGGAAAGTCGGCATCCCCTTTCATAAATAAAACAACAGGATGTGTTTCAATATCCCGCTGAATTTTCTGTGCTATTGACTGTGTCATGATAAGTTTTCTCCTTTCATATTTCATCATGAATAATCATTAAAAACGTTCATCATATATGAACAACACCCTTCCATAAGGATACCCGACAGTGTCAAATTACGGTGCCGAAGTGCGTAATGTCAGCGCGTGGAGCTGCGTGCCCATTTTTCCTTTAAGAGCGTCATAAACCAATTGATGTTGCTTAACACGCGATAATCCGCGAAAAGCTTCGCTAACAATTGTGCAGGCATAGTGATCTTGATCCCCCACTAAATCCTCTATTGTAATTTCCGCATCGGGAAAGGCTTGGCGAATATAGGCGTCAAGCTCGTGCTTTTCCATAGCCATAGATGTGCCTCTCTTTTATTTTCCTTACTGTTGCTTATTCTCAATTCTCGTTTTTCCGGTTTTTAATCCGGTATCAATGCCTGAAAAAACGATTCATGGGCAGCTTTCAAACGGAGAAGAGAAAGCGTGACACCGCTTGGGAAAATAAGTTCATTGCCCCCCGATCTCCCAATAATCCGCGCCGGAACGCCTGCTTGCGCAGCACTCTCACACAAAGCAACACCGTTAGGCGTACATGCCAAATAACGCGACTGATCTTCTCCAAACCAAAAAGCCTCGGGACGCATGCCCGAATCTGGGCTTTCTAACGTACAACCAACACCGCCCGCCAAAACCATTTCAGCAATAGCCACTAAAATCCCCCCGTCGGAAACATCATGACACGCTGTAACATAACCAGAATGAATAGCCTTACGGACAAAATCACCGTTACGACGTTCGACCTCAAAATCAACACAAGGAGGCTCTCCCTCTTCCTGCCCGAGAATTTCACGAAGCCAAATCGATTGTCCTAAAGCCCCTTGTGTTGTGCCAATCAGCACAACA
>JAZLEM010000134.1:0-13062 GCA_045615245.1 Acetobacter sp.
ATGATAAGGGGGGGGGTAAAACACCTTATTTTTTATTCTTTGTAAGAGAATAAATAGAATTTAAGTTCTTAAAAGAGAAAAAGCAAGATGGAAAATAAAGGTTTTGTTAAAAAATAATATCTATATCTCAAGCTATCTTTCAAACGCCCCCTCTCAAACGTGGGGTCATGACCCGTGGTTAGAGGGAGAGTTCGAAGAGGAACATCATGACTCATGATTGAGATTCCGTTGAGAGATAGACACTCTGAACGCGAGAGCATGCCCCCGTGTTCGTGAGTTCCTTCCTTAAGATAAAGATAGAAAACTAAAACTATGGCTTATAAACTACAGTTTTTTACACCTATCCCTCTTAAGATTTAAATGACAAATAAAAAAACAAATAATTAAAATGAATGATAAACGAAAGGAATAAACGATCACTCATAAAATTAAGATGAAGCGGGAGACAACACTATCTTTCCGACAGACTCGACGGGCGGAATGTTTTGAAATAACAGGAGTTGTACAAGGGGTAGGGTTTCGCCCTTTTGTGTGGCATGTTGCAACTCAACTTGGGGTGTGCGGGCAAATACGTAACCTTGGCGATAGGGTAGAAATTTTCGCAGCTGCTACGCCAACAGTTTTAGATCGTTTCGCCCAAGCTGTACATTCTGGTCCGCCCCATGCGTGGGTTAATCGCATGGTACGAAAAGTTGTCTCTGATGAAGGATGGCAAGGTTTTAGTATTGTTGACAGTGGTGACGGTGATGAAAATAGGAAAGAAAGCGGGATTGTTGCTGATTTAGTCGTTTGCCAAGCATGTTTAGCAGAATCACAGGCGCTAACAGGGCGGCGGGCTGGTTATGCGTTTACAAATTGTACACATTGCGGACCACGGTTTTCTATTGTCACGGGGTTTCCCTATGATCGTGCGCAAACAACGATGGCGCATTTTCCCATGTGTTCAGCATGTCGGGCAGAATATAGCAACCCGGCGGATCGACGTTTTCACGCGCAAGCTATAGCCTGCCCTGCTTGTGGTCCTCTCTTAACCTATGTTGATCGGGAGGGGAAGAGTTTTACACAAGAAAAAGCACTTTCTTATGCTGTGAAAGTATTGCGTAACGGCGGGGTGATCGCTATTAAAGGCATAGGGGGGTATCACCTTGCTTGTTTGGCAACAAAAGCGACTTCTATCCAACAATTACGTGTTATTAAACAGAGACCTTTTCAACCTTTAGCTCTTATGATGCGTGATCTGGCTATGTTGGCGCACTATTGCTTTGTAGATAAAGAAGAAGAGCATTTACTCAACAGTGCCGTAGCCCCTATTGTGTTGTTGCGTCCCTTAAAACACGATATTTTACCGAATAATCTCGCACCAGGGATGGCACGATGGGGGGTTATGCTGCCTTATACGCCACTCCACGTTTTGTTGGTTGAGGCTGTTGGTGCGCCATTGGTGATGAGTAGTGGTAATATTTCTGGATCTCCACAAATTATAGACGATGGAGAAACCTTGCAACAGCTTGCCCCAAGGGTTGAGGGCTGCCTTATGCATAATCGGAAAATTGCCCGTCGGCTCGATGATAGCCTTGTGCATCATGTTGCCGGGCAGAGGATGACGGTGCGTCGGGGGCGTGGTCTTGTGCCGGAATGGTTTTGTTTGCCACAGGGGTTGGAAAATTCCCCTTCTGTGTTGGCTGTTGGCGCAGATACGAAAGCTGCTTTTTGCTTAACGAGTGGGGGAAAAGCACTTTTATCACAACATCTTGGCGCCATCAATGACGTGGCAGGACAAGAGGGATTTCTTACCGCTTTGCGAGATTATCAAGCCTTATTTCAGTATAGCCCGCATGTTTTAGCCCATGATGCCCATCCTGATTATGTAAGCACACGTCTTGCACAAGATCTTGCACAGGCGCATGGACTACGTCTTCAGCCCATATGGCACCATCATGCTCATATTGTTGCCTGTATGGCAGAACATGGTTTTGATATGTTTGCCTCTTCAACAAATCAGAAAAGAGATCAGCAGCATAGAATAGGGGTAGGAATAGCTTTAGATGGCACAGGATTAGGACCCGATGGGACTTTTTGGGGTGGGGAAGTTTTGTTATGTGACTATGTCCGTTTTAAGCGAAAAGCATGCCTTACACCGATTGTTTTACTGGGTGGCGATAAAGCTATTCGTGAGCCTTGGCGTGTGTTGTTGGCGAGTTTGGAACGCTTTGTTAGCCAGCAAAAAATAGAGGTGGCTCTTCGAGCAGGGGTGCTTCCGGCTTTGAAGGGAAAACCTCTGCCTTTATTACGGACATTATTACAGGATATGATTCGTCAAAAGGTGCAAGTCTCTTTCGCTCGTTCTACTTTCTGTAGTTCTGCGGGGCGGTTGTTTGATGCCGTCGCTGCTTTATTAGGGGTAGCTCCCCAAGTGCTGACCTACGAAGGGGAAGCGGCGATGCGATTAGAAGCATTAGCAACATCAGCTATTGAGAAAGCCGATGTAGAACCGTTTTCTATTATATATCGTTCTTCTCAACAGCATTCTCAACACGAGGACATAACAATCGAGCAAGCTTGCTCTTCATGGGAGCCCTTATGGGAAATAAACCCAGCCCCTTTTTGGGAGTCTTGTCTCGAACACCTTATACGGGGGACACCACCTAGCTCTTTGGCATTAGCGTTTCATCATCGTTTGGCTGAAGCCTTAGTTTCTGCTACGATTCCGCTTGCGCGATCTATTGGCGGGCAATGTGTTTTTTTAGGTGGAGGCGTTGCCCATAATGCCTTATTAACAGAGGCGCTGCATAAAGGTTTTGCCGAACAAGGGATACGCCTTTATAAACCTTCTTATATACCAGCAGGCGATGGTGGCATAGCCTTTGGGCAAGCCGTAATTGCTGCTGCAACTTGTTGTGTTGAAAAATCCCCCTAAAAAAGCCCTATAAAAAACCGTAAAAATGTAAATAACCTATGAAATCTTATTATTTAATCTGTATTAAATGTTAAGATATATTTAATACAGTAACTCATCAAATGACACTATCGTTTTTATACTATCGTTTTTTTAAAGTCTAAGGGACGCTTTAATCATATGGCACATACTGAAACCTTTTACGATGTGATGCGGCGGCAGGGAATTACCCGTCGTTCTTTTATTAAATATTGTTCGTTAACTGCGACGGCATTGGGGTTAGGTCCTGAGTTTGTTCCCCAAATTGTGCATGCGATGGAAACAAAACCGCGGCTCCCTGTTCTGTGGTTGCATGGATTAGAGTGTACATGTTGTTCTGAGAGTTTTATTCGTTCCTCTCATCCATTGGCAAAAGACGTTATTTTGTCAATGATTTCCCTAGATTATGACGATTTGTTGATGGCGCCTGCTGGCTATCAGGCAGAAGCGATTATTGACGAAGTGATGCAAAAATATAACGGCAATTATATTTTGGCTGTTGAGGGCAATCCCCCGCTTAACGAAGATGGTATGTATTGTATTATTGGTGGAAAACCGTTTGTGGAACAGTTGCGTAAAGCAGCGTCTGCGGCGAAAGCTGTTATTGCATGGGGGTCGTGTGCATCGCATGGATGTGTGCAGGCGGCACGCCCTAATCCAACACGTGCAACACCTATCGATAAGGTTATTTTTGATAAACCTATTATTAAAGTCCCGGGTTGTCCCCCTATTGCTGAAGTGATGACAGGGGTTATTACCTATATGTTAACTTTTGACCGCATGCCTGCTTTGGATCGACAGGGGCGTCCGGTGATGTTCTATTCGCAACGTATTCACGATAAATGCTACCGTCGCGCCCATTTCGATGCGGGGCAATATGTCGAAACTTTTGATGATGAAGGGGCTCGTAAGGGGTATTGCCTTTATAAAGTGGGATGTAAAGGTCCGACAACCTATAACGCGTGTTCTACCGTACGGTGGAATGATGGCGTTTCTTTCCCTATTCAGTCTGGGCATGGTTGTTTAGGTTGCTCTGAGGAAGGATTTTGGGATAAAGGGTCGTGGTATGCACGTCTACAGCATGTTGATGGCTTTGGTATTGAGGCAAGTGCAGATAAAGTAGGGGCTACGACAGCTGGCATCGTAGGTGCTGGTCTAGCAGCTCATGCTGCCGTAAGTGCCTTACAACGTATACGTCGTAAAGGAGATGATAAATGACAGCATTTCAAACACCTAACGGTTTTACACTTGATAATTCGGGGCGCCGTGTGGTGGTTGACCCTGTTACCCGTATCGAGGGGCATTTGCGTGTTGAAGTTAACGTTGATGAGCAAAACGTTATTCGGAATGCTGTTTCAACGGGCGCTATGTGGCGCGGGTTAGAAGTGATTCTCCGTGGTCGTGACCCGCGTGACGCGTGGGCGTTTGTTGAACGTATTTGTGGTGTGTGTACGGGGTGCCATGCTTTAGCTTCGGTGCGTGCAGTAGAGGATACCTTGGGCATTCGTGTGCCAACAAACGCGTTCTTAATCCGTCAAATCATGGCTAAAGTGTTGGCGTGGCAAGATCACGTCGTGCATTTTTATCATTTGCATGCGTTGGATTGGGTTAATCCTATGAGTGCCTTAGAGGCTGATCCGCGTGCTACCTCACAACTTCAGCAGACAGTTTCTCCTGACCATCCTAAATCATCACCCGGGTATTTTCGTGATGTACAAAATAGGTTGAGGAGGTTTGTTGAAAGTGGGCAGTTAGGTATTTTTAAGAATGGTTATTGGAATAATGCTGCCTATCTTTTGCCACCAGAAGCGAATCTTATGGCGGTGACGCATTATTTAGAAGCGTTGGATTTTCAAAAGGAAATTGTCAAAGTTCATACAGTTTTTGGTGGAAAAAACCCTCATCCGAATTATTTGGTCGGCGGTGTTCCTTGTGCCATTAATATTGATGGGGATATGGCTGCTGGTGCACCGATTAATATGGAGCGGCTTAATTTTGTTTTGCTCAAACTGCAAGAGGCTTTTACTTTCTCTAAAAATGTGTATGTGCCCGATGTCATTGCGATTGCGAGCTACTATAAAAAATGGCTTTATGGGGGTGGTTTGTCGGCGCATAACGTTATGGCTTATGGAGATTACCCGACAGTGCAAGGGGATCCCTCAACGGATCGACTGCCCGGAGGGGTTATTTTAAATGGCAATTGGGATGAAATCCATCCCATTAATCCGCGTGATCCTGAACAAGTGCAAGAATTTGTTACGCATAGCTGGTATCAATATGGGCCTGGGCAAGAATATACGGGTCTCCATCCGTGGGATGGTATAACCGAGCCTCATTATGCTCTTGGACCAAACGCAAAAGGTACTCGTACAAATATTTTAGAAGTGGACGAAAATGCTAAATATTCATGGATTAAAGCACCGCGTTGGCGTGGGAATGCATGTGAGGTTGGACCTCTAGCGCGGTATATTTTGGCTTATAATAAAGGGGTTGCTTACGTAAAGGCACAAGTTGATGATGCGCTTGATCGCTTTAACCATATGGCGGGCACAAATCTTACGCCACGGCAGGCTTTGCCTACAACGATTGGTAGAACGCTGGCGCGTGCTTTGGAGGCGCATTACTGTGCTGATCAAATGCTTGATGATTACAACGCGCTTATTACTAATATTAAGAACGGGGATACCACAACAGCAAATATGACAAAGTGGGATCCGGCAACATGGCCAAAAGAGGCTAAAGGGGTGGGTCTTGTTGAGGCGCCTCGTGGGGCTCTTGGACATTGGGTTAAGATCCGTGACGGGCGGATTGAAAACTATCAATGTGTTGTGCCGACAACGTGGAATGGTAGCCCGCGTGATCCTAAAGGCGCAATCGGCGCGTTTGAGGCTTCACTATTGGGGACACCTATGGTTAATCCCGAACAGCCTGTAGAGATTTTGCGTACTCTTCACTCTTTCGATCCATGTCTTGCGTGTTCCACGCATGTGATGGCACCCGATGGTGAAGAACTGTCGCGTGTCACCGTACGATAGGAGGGAGCCATGAAGGCACTTTCGTCTGATACTTTCATAGCATCTAATACGCCTAAATCACTATCAGGCGCTCTTCAGGATAAAGATTTGGAGGGCACACATTTACAAGGTCTTTCGGCATGTTCTCTTAAAGCTAAACGCCTCACAACGGTTTATGTCTACGAAGCCCCCGTGCGCTTGTGGCATTGGGTTTCGGCCTTGTGTATTTTGATACTCTGTATTACGGGCTATCTCATCGCTTCTCCGCCTGCAAGCATTACTGGATCACCAAGTGAACACTATCAAATGGGGTGGATTCGGTATCTTCATTTTGCGACAGCATGGGTTTTTGCTATTGCTTTCCTCGGGCGTTGTATTTGGGCATTTATAGGGAATGCCTACTCGCGGGAAATTTTTTATATTCCCTTTTGGCGATCGAGTTATTGGAAGGGCTTATGGGATACGATTTTGGTTTACGCATTTTTACGTCGCGATGGACAAAAATTTGTCGGGCATAATCCTCTTGCCGTAACAGCTATGTTTTTTTGCTTTACATTAACAACCATTTTTATGATTTTCACGGGATTTGCTCTCTATTCCGAAGGAACAGGACCTGGGAGCTGGGAGGCAAAAGTCTTTGGCTGGGTGATCCCACTTCTCGGCGGTCCGCTAGAGACGCACTATCTTCACCATTGGGGTATGTGGGTTTTTATCTTGTTTATTATGATTCATGTCTACACTGTCGTAAGGGAAGATATTATGTCACGTCAAAGCCTGATTTCTGCCATGACAAACGGATATCGCTTCTTTCGCGATGATCAGCCAGATGAGTAATGACGAAATCGTCTATATCTTCCTCTCCCTTTGGTAAGACTATTACGAATCATCATGTCAAGAGGGTAGGGGAAGATGGCTGATTATTGGGAAGGGGAAGAAAAAAAACAGATCCTTATCCTAGGAATTGGTAATATTCTTTGGGCGGATGAGGGGTTTGGGGTGCGTGTGGTTGAGTATTTAGCACAGCACTATGATTTTCCGCCTCAAGTGGGTGTTCTAGATGGTGGTACACAAGGGCTTTATCTTATGTCGTACCTGGAAAATTTAGACACATTGATTATTGTTGATGCCATTGATTTTGGCTTGCCGCCGGCAACGATGCACGCTGTAAGCGGGGATGATGTTCCCAACACAATAGGAGCGCGTAAAGTAAGCCTACATCAAACCGGTTTTCAAGAGGTTTTAGGATTGCTTGATTGGCGTGGATGTATGCCGCGTTCTTTACATTTAGTGGGTGTTCAACCCGTCACAATGGAAGATTATGGTGGCGGTTTAACGGCAGAGGTTGCTGTACAGGTACCCGTTGTAGCCAAAAAAGTGTTAGCCTTGCTCAACTCAGAGTGTTCTGTTGTGGCAATACCTAAACAAGAAGGGACGGAAGTCTTTGGTATTCCTGCTATTGCACGTGAGGCGTATGAATTAGGGCGACCTTCAGAAGAAGAAGCGTGTCGTTATGGAGACGAGCGTTTTTTGATGCGTTTGGAAAGATAGGCTTGTGTGTATTGGTATTCCTATGATTATTGTACAGCGCGAAGGTATAATGGCGTTGTGTGAGGCAGAGTTATCTGATGGCGTCGTGCGACGTGAAAGCGTGGATCTTACTTTATTGCCAGATCTTCTGCCCGGTTGTTATGTACTTGTTTTTATGGGGGTCGCTCGTCAAGAACTAACAGCAGAGGAAGCCGAGCGTATTCGTGCTGCTTTATCAGCGGTTGCACTATTAGCTGATCCAACGTCCTCTCATGATGTGTCTGCGTTATTAGAAAAAGGGTTTGCCGATTTATATGAGGCACCGCCTCGCTTGCCACCTCATCTCGAGGCAGCGTTAGACGCAGGTTTGGAAGAGGCTTAAGATAATGTCTTCAGTGCTTGAAATACCCCTCATCAAGGCTTTGACAACACGGCATGCTATGCCTGTTTTGCATGACTTGAGCGAGGCAGATCCCGGGCTTGTGTTGTTGTTCTTGCCGAGCCATGCCCGTGTCCATCTTGAAACACCTGATATTGCAGCAGTGATGCCTGAACTTTTAACCCTATGTAATCAATATGTTCGCGAAATGTTTTATGGGGCCATTGCCGATTCTGTTCTTGAAGCTTTTCTCATACATGTGCTTGATTCGCCCCAGTTACCAGCTCTTGTTTTGTTAAAACAGCGACAACCTATCGGCGTTATTTCACGTATGCGTGATTGGGATGATTATAAGCAGCGTTTACAGGCTCTTTTAAGAAAAGCACATTGTTCTGTTTTTATTGAGGAAAAGTCATGAGTCGGGATGTGATAACGCCACCTGCTGGTTTTGGTACAGGGTCTACGGTACCAGAGGGGGAGGACAATCTTCAATATCTTGTCATGCCATCTGGTATACGAATCTACGAACAACGTGTACCCGAATGGAGTCTTTTATTTGAAAAAGCAGAAGAAACAGACCCGGCTTTATCATATCTTCGGGCGTTATCCGAAGGGGCTTCTTCATGGAAGACGGGTCAAAGTCTTTTGTTCAAACGCGATGGTTTGAATACAGCACAGAATGCGTTTGTCAACGATTCTTTGGGGGAAGGTGAGGTTGCTATCGTTTTGGAAGATGCAACAAAACGCCTTGAGATACAAGAAACAATTTTTGCAGGTGTATGGAGTTTACGTGGCTTTAGTCGTGTGGAAAATAAAGGCGATAAGAAAGAGACTTTCCTTCATCAACAAGAAGAAATTTCTTCTTTTCCGCGTATTGTGCTTGCCCGTGTTTTTGCAGGCATGTCGGCACAGATGCCGGATATTTCTCCAAGTCCTGGTGTCGTCAACGCGCCTTCAATTATCGTAGAAATTCTTGAACATAGCCGATCGTGGAAAGCAGGGGCATTACCTCATGTCATCAATTTAACTCTTCTTCCTCATACGCCAGAAGATTTGGAAATGATTGATCATGTGCTAGGGCGTGGTCGGGTCAAGATTTTATCGCGTGGTTATGGAAATTGTCGTATTGAGTCAACAGCTTTACCGCATGTTTGGCGTGTACGTTATTTTAATTCGGTAGATACTCTCATTTTAGATACGATTGAAATATCAGAAGTGCCAGAAGTGGCTTGTGCTGCGGTTGAAGACATTGCCGATTCTGCCGAGCGATTGGCAGAAATTTACGACGTGTTAAGGCGTGAAGTAGAGGAAACAAAGTGAAAACGTCGTTTCCTCGTTTTGAAGGCTCTTATCTTGGCGATGCAACACGGCTATCACCAGATGCTGTCATGGAGTGTAAAATATGTTGGTTTGTTTATGATCCAACTAAAGGGTGTGATGTGTGGCAGATTCCTCCCGGAACGGCTTTTGCTGATTTACCAGATTTTTGGCGTTGTCCGGTCTGTGATGGACCACGAGATCAGTTTATGGTAGTACATTCAGACCATGCCGATGGCTTTGCTTCCTCTACAATGCCTGAAAAAGTGGATGAGGTGCAGAGTAAAAGCGTTTCTTCGATAGAATCTCTTTCTGTTTCTTATCCTGTCCAATTTGGTCATAAGCTGGAGGAAACTTTTCGAGAAATTTATAGCGCACGTATGCGTGATATACCCCTCGTGAATAAGGCATTAAATGTACGTGCTGTGGGGTTTCGTTCTTATGAAGGGCAGGTATTAGGTATTCTTATAACACCATGGTTTATGAATATTATTCTGGCTCCTGCTGACGGAGAGGATTGGTCAGAACTTGTTTCAGGCACAAAAGAATGGCTGCATTTCCCTTCTGGAGAATATGAATTTATGGCTGTTTGTCGTGTTGATGAGGGAGAAAAGCAAGCGTTGCCACCTTATCGGGCTTGTTCGCTTTTTTCACCAATGTTTGAATTTAGCACGATGGAACAGGCTATTGAGACCGCGCAAGAAGCTTTACGTGCGCTTCTTGATCCAGCTTTGAACCCAAACGCGCAAGCCTCTCAATGATCTGTTTTATACGGCTGTTTTATACGTATGATCTTTTTTGCATGAAGAGTTTCGGAAACTGATGATAGGGCGTGTTGTTTTGCGTGCTTTTCCCATGGAGGGAGGTCGGTCGGTATGGCAGTATGAGGTTCAAGAAGGGGTAAACGCGGCTTCTCTTTGTGTGGGGTTAACACCAGAAGAAGGGGTTAATGTGTTATCTCGGGTGTTTGGTTTGTGTCGTTCTGCTCATACGGTTGCAGCACGGCAAGCCCTTGGTTTAATACCTACCGTAACATCTGGCTATGAAGGGAGAAAAGCACAGGTTCTTGAAATTTTACGCGATCATGCTATCGCTTTTTTTCTACATCTTCCGCCATTTTTTGGTTTACCTTCTGATAGGCTGCTGGTGCAGCAATTAAGCACAGGATGTGCAGATCAGCGCACGGTATTGGGGGATGATGTCTCTTTAGCCGAAATGAACGCGTGCGATTTAACTTATTGGCTAAAGGAGTCACAAAAAGGAGAAAAGACGCCACTATTGTTGCGTTTGTTAGCCTGCTTACGTCAAAAAATATTACCCACATGGGGGCGAGGTGAATTTCCTGCAATAGAGATGTCAACATTGATGAAGGTTGAAGAAAATATTATTTCTTCAGGATATGATGCCAGTTTGTGGCCAGATTACGCGTTGACACCTCTTTTACAAAGTGTTGTTGCTCAAGATGGTGGGGTCTCATTGTTTGCGAGAATTTTAGCTCGTGTTTTAGATATGATTGCTTGTTTAGATGGCGATATTATGATGCGGCCGGCAGCCTGGCTTTCAGGAGAGGTGTTGCCACAAGGATGGGGGTTAACACGCGCAGCGCGCGGTGTTTTGTTTCATAAAGCCGATGTGCAAGCTGGAAAGATTAAAGCTTATACAGTTATTTCACCCACACAGTGGCATCTTAACGAGGGGGGAATGATGAATCGAATGTTGGCGACTCTACCAGCAGGAGAAGACGGTCGTTTAACAATACAAGTGTTATTATGTGCTCTTAATCCATGTGTACCCGTTACTATATACCCTACGGTGTAAAGGGGAGGGTCATCATGCATGAAGTTGCCTTGTGTGAGAGTTTATTGGGTCTTATAGAGGATTATGCCAAACGTGATGGGTTTACACAGGTTCGCCGTATCGTGCTAGAGATTGGTCCTTTTGCAGGCGTAGAAATTTCGGCTTTGCGATTTGGTTTTGAGGCTGTCTCAAAAAGGACATTAGCAGAGGGGGCAGTTTTAGAGATTCACGAAAGTCAAGGTCAAGCGTGGTGTTTTGAATGTAGCCAAACAGTAGCAATACAAGATAGATTAGAAACATGTCCCCTGTGTGGCGGAGGGTGTTTACAGCCGTCACAGGGGATGGAAATGAAAATTAAAGAGTTGGAGGTTATATAGAGATGTGTACAACATGCGGCTGTAGCAATGGTAATGTTACGATTGATGGACACAAAGAAGGGCATAATCACGCGCATCATCACCATGATCACAATCATGATCATCACCATGATCACGCACATAGCCATGATCATCATGAACATAGTCATCATGAGCATAAAGATGCGTTGGATTATGGCGCAGGTCCGGCAAGGGCACATGCGCCGGGGTTATCTCAAACACGAATGGTTCAAATTGAGCAAGATATTCTTGCTAAAAATGATTCTTACGCGCGAGAAAATCGTACACGGTTAGAGTATGAAGGTGTTTTTGCTCTCAATATACTTTCGGGTCCTGGGGCGGGAAAAACAACCCTTCTTGTTGAAACATTACGCCAGATAGGGCAGAGTTTTTCCGTTTTTGTTATCGAGGGCGATCAACAAACCTCTCGCGATGCTGAACGTATTCGTGAAGTAGGTGCCCCTGCTGTTCAGATTAACACGGGTAAAGGGTGTCATCTTGATGCGCATATGGTGGGGCATGCTATAGAGCATCTGCCTTTATCAGTAGGGGGTGTGCTGTTTATCGAAAATGTGGGGAATTTAGTTTGTCCTGCAGCTTTTGATTTAGGAGAAAAACGGCGTGTTACACTCTTATCGATAACGGAAGGTGAGGATAAACCTCTTAAATATCCCGATATTTTTCAGGGGGTTGATCTTGTTTTGTTAACGAAAAGTGATCTTTATCCTCATTTACAGGTTAATAAACAAGCTCTAAAAGAAAATATTCACCGTATTGTCCCAAAATCTCATGTGATAGACGTTTCTTCTTATTCTGGTGAAGGAATGTCAGATTGGTTAGAATGGCTACGTGTAGAACGGAAAGCCTTTTTAGAATCGTTAGCCTCTCAGGCACAATTAAGGGCTGATATGTTGCGTAAAGCGAGTTAGGTCATCATTATATGGGTAGCTGTATATTGAACATAGAGCTACTCTTTTTTGGGGGCTATTAATTGGGAGATATAAACCCAGATGCAGAGAGAAAGGGCTCTCTATGTGCCTTGGAATACCAGGACAAATTATTGCGATTGTTGATGAATCCGCACAACTTGTTGAGGTTGATGTTTTGGGTGTACGGCGGGTTATTGATGTTTTATGTGTACTCGAAGAAGAGCAATCTATAACGGATCTTTTAGGATGTTGGGTTCTTATTCATGTGGGGTTCGCGATGAGTCTTATTGATGAAAATGAAGCCAAACATACTCTTGAAGCTCTTGAACGTATGGGAACGTTAGAGGAGGAAACAACTGCTTTGAGTTTAATTACAATGCCTCAAGGCGTGACTCAAGCGGGATCTCAATAGGTGTTTTATGCTCTATAGCTATAATAGAGAAGCATTTCGTGAACCTTCTTTAGTCAATAAATTATTTTCTGTTATTGAGGCAACAGCAAAACGTATAGCCCATACTCGGTCTACACCTATAACGATTATGGAAGTGTGTGGTGGGCATACACATACGATTTTTCGTTATGGACTGGAAACGCGTTTGCCCGATTTAATTGAATTGGCACATGGTCCGGGCTGTCCGGTTTGTGTCCTTCCAAGGGGACGTATTGAAGAGGCGATAGCCATTGCACAGCGTCCAGAGGTTATTTTTACAACCTTTGGCGATGCTATGCGTGTACCGGGTGAAAAAGGATCACTAAGTCGGAGGCCAAGCGGTCTTAGGAAGACAAG
>JAZLEM010000135.1:0-8696 GCA_045615245.1 Acetobacter sp.
TACCAATTTTCTTCACGCATTACAGCAAGCGAAGCGCATTCGCATGCTTGACGTGACAGAAACAACCCTACCCCAGCCGTGGCATGTTCACCCGCTTGATGACACACCGACTCTTATCGCCGAAATGCAGCGAAGACTCGGTTTTTAAGGGTTGTTGTTCTAGCTCTTTTTATCTTCTTTTCTTACATCCAAAGCGTACAAAGAATAATAATCGCCCCGCCGGCAACAGCTGCAATGTGCTTCATCACATGTTCGGGAGAATCTTCCGGTAAAGCAATGTAAAACATGAGGCAATAGAGCATCAGCCACGCCCCAACAAGCGCGCAAAGAATACGGATAATGGGATAGGTTGAAAGCTTACGCAGATCAAATTTTCTTGTGCGAGGGTCAAATTTCATGGGGGTGTCTCCTGTTTCTTATGAGTGGGTTTCTTATGTGGTTTATTTGGGGGGTTATTCTTCGATAAAAGCACAAGCCGGGTAGCCCTGCACAAAAAGGGCTGTGCGTAAAGAGGTGTGGTTTATTTGGGAGGCGATATGTTGGCGCACAATAGGTTTAGCATGAAAAGCAAGCCCTAACCCTGCGGTACGGAGCATAGGCAAGTCATTTGCCCCATCACCGATGGCAAGCGTGTCTGACAAGGAGAGAGAAAGATTTTGCGCACAAGCCTGAAGGACATTTTGCTTAGTTTGCGCACAAAGTACAGGTTGTTGTACTGTGCCGGCTAATGTTGTTTTATTGTGAGAAAATTGAAGAACATTCGCATGGTGTTCATCAAAACCACATAGATCCGCTACTTTTTCGGTAAAATAAGTAAACCCGCCTGAAACAAGCACAGTTTTAGCCCCATGGGCGCGCATTGTACGAACAAGGGTGAGTGCTCCGGTGTTGAGCCGGATCGTCTGCCAAACTTCTTCAAGTAAATGAACGGGGTACCCCCGTAAAAGGGCAACACGTTCGTTAAGGGATTCTGAAAAATCAAGCTCGCCATTCATAGAACGAGCGGTAATAGCGGCAACTTTTTCTCCAATGCCGGCACGTTGGGCTAAATCATCTAAAGTTTCATTGGCGACAATAGTGCTATCCATATCAGAGAGGAGCAACTTTTTACGACGGTTTTCAGCAGGGGTTAAAAAAATATCTATAGCGTCGTTTTGAAAAGCCTGATGAAGGTCTGGTAATTTATCTAAAGCGGCGGCAGAACACGGAATATCTACCGCTTCCTCGGGCGAGAGGACGGTTATTTTTTCTGTTGTGGAGAGAATATCGCGCGCAAGGGTCATGGTGGCAGAAGTAAGGCGTGTTGTGTCGCGTGCAGCAACGAGGGTTAAAATAAAGTTTGTCATAAGAAAAGCACGTGATAGGAAATTGAAGGAAAGATTAAAGAGAAAATTATAAAACCTGTAAAGTTGAGAAGAGTCAAAGTTCAAATAAAATGAAACATATAAAAGAACAACCCTTACCTACAGCCCTTATTATAACAGGTCCGACAGGTTCTGGTAAGTCGGCTTTAGCGTTGAGTTTAGCGCAATATTGGGATGTGACAATTATTAACGCAGATTCGATGCAAGTTTACCGTGATCTGCGGATACTAACGGCACGCCCAACCGAGGAAGAAGAAAAAAGCGTGCCACATCGGCTGTATGGTGTGTTACCAGCACGGCAAGCCGGCAACGTGGCGTGGTGGCGCCAGAAAGCTCTTGATTCTTTATCTGAAGCATGGGCAGCAAAGCGTTTACCTATTTTATGCGGGGGTACGGGGTTATATATACAGGCACTTACGCATGGTTTGTCTTTTATTCCGACTATTCCAACGTGTTCGCATAAGATCCGTCAAGAAGCCCGTGCTTTTGTCGCACAAGAGGGGGCAGAGGCTCTATACACAAAATTACGGGATTTAGACCCGGAAACGGCTGCCTCTCTCAACCCTAACGATGCGCAACGTATAAGCCGGGCATGGGAGGTGTTAAAGGCAACTGGAAAAGGGTTGAGTTGGTGGCAAAAACAGCCCGGCTTACCGCCGGCGGCGTGTCGGTTTATAGCCATACGTTTAGCCCCCGAACGCCCTCTGTTACGCGACTATATTACCCATAGATTTGCCACGATGCTCTCGAAAGGCGTGGTCGAGGAAGTACGTGCTTTACTGCAACAAGGGTTAGAGACAACCCTGCCTGTCATGCGCGCCCATGGTGTGCCAGAATTAACAGCCATGCTCGCTGGGCACATCACCAAAGACGAGGCAACACAACGAGTCATTACCGCGACATGTCGTTACACAAAGCGACAAGCCACTTGGTTCTCGCACCATGAGCTGACAGAAAAAGGGCTAACAAAAGTTGTTGAAGCGTGTTTTTCTATGAATAGACAATTTCAAAGAATCGCATTTGATAGTATTATATCGTTTATCACTTCACATGTAGCACAAAGAACAGCGCGCTTATCGCGTGGGTTTACTCCGTATTTAAGAGAGGATATAATGACGGATCCGCAGCCTTCACCCGTACAAACTGCAACCCTTACAGGGGCAGAGGTGCTTATACGTGCCTTGGTTGAACAAGGGGTTGACGTTGTTTTTGGTTATCCGGGCGGGGCTGTTTTGCCGATTTACGATGCCCTCTTTCAGCAAAACCATATTCGCCATATTTTGGTGCGTCATGAGCAAGCGGCTGTGCATGCTGCCGAAGGCTACGCCCGTTCTACGGGTAAAGTAGGGGTTGTTCTTGTAACAAGCGGTCCGGGGGCAACAAACGCTGTAACAGGGTTACTTGATGCCCTGATGGATTCTGTGCCTCTTGTCTGTTTGTCGGGGCAGGTTCCCACATCTTTAATTGGGAATGATGCCTTTCAAGAAGCTGACACCACCGGCATTACACGCCCGGTCACAAAACATAATTATCTTGTACGCAAACCAGAAGATCTCGCGCCTATAGTGCACGAAGCCTTTGCGATCGCACGTTCAGGGCGACCCGGACCCGTGTTGGTGGACTTGCCTAAAAATATTACAGTGGGTTCGGCGCCCTATGTATCGGCATGTGATATTACACCTCGCACCAATAAAGTGCGTCTTCGTCCCGATCGGCAAGCCATTGCGCGCGCAGTGAGTGCTATGAAAAAGGCACGTCGTCCGTTATTTTATATTGGCGGGGGGGTTATCAATTCTGGCGCTCATGTGAGCGAAACATTACGTCATTTCGTTGATATAACCGGTTTTCCTGTTACAGCGACACTGATGGGGTTAGGGGCATTTCCCGGGCATGATCGGCGTTTTTTGGGCATGTTGGGCATGCATGGCACCTATGAGGCTAATTTAGCAACGCATGGGTGTGATGTGCTGGTGGCTTTAGGGTGTCGTTTTGATGATAGGGTGACAGGGCGCACAAATGCTTTTTCCCCGCACTCTTTTAAGATTCATGTGGATATTGATCCCTCACAAATTAACAAAATTATTCATGTTGATGAAGGGATTGTGGGTGATGTGGGGGAAGCCCTCACCATGATGATTGCGGAGTGGCAAAGCCAGCCGGATCAAGTTTCTCAAAAAGATCTTGCAGCGTGGTGGGAACAAATTGAAACGTGGCGTGCGGCGGATTGTTTGCGTTTTGTGCAAAGCCAGCAGTTTGATGCGGTAATTAAACCGCAGCATGCCATTAAGCGTATTTACGAGTTATCGCATGCATTAGAGCGAGAAACATATGTCACCACAGAGGTGGGGCAACATCAAATGTGGGCGGCGCAGTTTTTCCGTTTTGATAAACCGGGGCATTTTTTAACCTCGGGAGGGTTAGGAACCATGGGCTATGGTTTGCCCGCAGCTGTCGGGGCACAAATAGCACATCCCGATGCTTTGGTTATTGATATTGCAGGCGAGGCTTCAACCTTGATGAATATTCAAGAATTGGGTACCATTTCTCAATATCGTTTACCCGTTAAGATTTTTATTATCAATAATCAATATATGGGAATGGTGCGCCAATGGCAGGAATTGTTGCATGGCTCGCGTTATTCCGAAAGCTATAGTGCAGCTTTGCCTGATTTTGTTCAATTAGCGGAAAGCTTTCGTGTGCGTGGCTTTTGCGTTTCCCAATTGGGTGAATTAGATTCTGTGTTGCAAGAAGCTTTAGAACATAAAGGTCCCGTTATGGTGGATATTCGTGTTGCCGAGGGCGAAAATTGTTTCCCTATGATTCCGTCGGGGGCGGCACATAATGAAATGCTTCTGGGCGCAGAACAAGAAGGAAGCGAGGCGTGCGTGAGTTCTGAGGGGCGCGTATTGGTTTAGGAAATGTATTGAGCGTTAAAAGGGTGAGGTTGAATTTGTTTTGTTTGGGGGCTTGTTGGGAGAACTCTGTTTATGGAGCGTGAAGTTTTTAACACGGCAATTATTTCGCTTTTAGTAGAGAATGAGAGCGGTGCCCTTGCGCGTATTATTGAATTATTTTCGGGAAGAGGGTACAATATTGACAGTTTAACAGTTGCCCCTGTTGATACCTTTAATAAGGTCTCACGTGTTAATATCGTTACATCGGGAACACCTTCGACGTTGTCGCAGATTAAGGTTCAGATTGAGCGATTGGTGCCTGTTTTACGTGTGGTGAATCTCACGGTGGAGGGTCCTTATGTCGCGCGGGAAATGGCGCTTGTTAAGGTGGTTTCATCGGGCGAGATGCGTACCGAATCCCTTCGTATTGCGGAGGCTTTCAGGGCGCGAATTGTTGATACAACAGCACAGTCTTTTATCTTCGAGCTGACGGGTTCGGGTGATAAATTAGACAGCTTTATAGATTTAATGCGTCCACTTGGTTTGGCAGAAATTTCGCGAACCGGTGTGGCTTCTATATGTCGTGGACCACAAACCATTGAGGGTTAATTGAGGTTTAATGAAGGGTTTATTACGGTTTTTGCTGTAATAAGGATCAAAAAAGAGTTTATGAGTGTAGAGGGAGAATTAAGGAAATGACCATGCGCGTCTACTATGATCGTGATGCTGATGTCCAGCTGATTAAGGGAAAAAAGGTAGCTATTATTGGCTATGGGAGCCAAGGTCACGCCCATGCCAATAATCTAAAAGAGAGCGGTGTTACAGAAGTTGTTATAGGTCTGCGTGAAAGCTCTGCCGCCGTTGAAAAGGCACGTAACGCAGGCTTTACTGTGATGACACCAGATAAAGCCGCCGCATGGGCTGATGTGGTCATGGTGTTAACGCCAGATGAAGGGCAGGGTGATCTTTATAAAAAATCATTAGAAAAGAATTTGAAGCAAGGCGCGGCTTTAGCCTTTGCGCATGGTTTATCAATTCATTTCCGTTTAATTGAGGCGCGTCCCGATCTCGATGTTTTTTTAATTGCGCCGAAAGGTCCTGGTCATACAGTGCGCTCTGAATATCAACGCGGGGGCGGTGTGCCTTGTCTTGTAGCTATTGCACAAGATAAATCAGGGAAAGCGTTGGATATAGCCTTATCTTATGCCGCTGCCATTGGGGGCGGGCGTGCCGGTATTATTGAAACCTCCTTCAAAGAAGAAGTAGAAACAGACCTTTTTGGTGAGCAGGCTGTGCTTTGTGGCGGTTTGGTTGAGCTGATTCGGGCGGGGTTTGAAACACTCGTTGAAGCAGGATATGCCCCTGAAATGGCGTATTTTGAATGTCTTCATGAAATGAAATTGATTGTCGATCTCATTTATGAGGGCGGTATCGCCAACATGAATTACTCTATTTCAAATACCGCTGAATATGGCGAGTATGTCTCTGGACCTCGTGTGATTACAGCAGAAAGTAAAAAAGCCATGAAGGATATTTTAACAGATATTCAGAATGGCACTTTTGTTCGTAATTTTGTGCTTGAAAACCAGTCGGGTAATGTATTTTTTAAGGCAACACGTGCCCGTAATGATGCTCATAAAATTGAGGCTGTGGGTGAGAAATTGCGCAGCATGATGCCATGGATTACCAAATCTCGCCTCGTAGATAAAACGCGGAATTAAAAAACTAAAAACGTTCTTTTAGTCTTTTTTAGTCTTTTAGACAGCGTAAAGTAAAAGAGCTAAAAAGAGGAAAAGATAAGTAAAAAATAGGTGATAAAAAGGCTTTCTTATAGAGAATCTATAGAGAAAGCCTTTTTAGGCTTATTTCATGAACCTGTTTGATAAAGTAAAAAGAAAACAAAAAAAGAAAAACATATATTTAAAGAACACCTAAAAACTTCATAAAACCCAACGCCCAAAAAACCTAAAGCCCAAAAAACCTAAAGCCCAGAGAATGATACCCCAATGGTAAAGTCGCCCAATAAATTAAATGAAGCCAAACAAGCGCAAGACACGGAAGAGACGATTAAGAATAATGTTCGTAAGGCTGTGTTCAAAAATTATGATTGTTCTTGTTTAGATCGTATTGATTTTACGGTTGCCGATGTTAAAAATTCCCAGCGTTATTATTATTGGGCGGAGGCGAAACGCAGTAAAGACAGCGAACTTGCGGTTTCTATCACGCAACTGATTTTAACGATGGGCAAAGAAAAGACGCTGAACAAAGTTGAAACCCCGCCCTCGTTTATAGGGGCGTTTGATCCGGTAAAAATTGCTTTTGTGCCATTTCATAAAATCATGCATATATTTTCGCAAAGCGATTTTAATTGGAATGTCACACCGTCAAACCATGACACCAAAGAATTTAAGGAACTTCACGCGCTTGTAGCACCTTTTTGCCACGATGATGGTTATTACTTTACCTTTAAGAACGATGCAAAAGAATTAAAGCAATTTATTGCCGATAACTTCACCCTGAACACGGAAGTGATCGCGTTAGAAGTGGATAAAAACAACTTCGTACACGTGTTTCATCAATGGCTTAAAGAAGTGAGAGACAGCATCAACTATGACTGGGGCAAAGCCCGTAAGGTCAACGTTATTGAGTCGGATTTCTTTTTGGCAGATTTATTTTCTGAAAACAACATAGCCGTTAAAGACGGCTATGTCACATTAGAACGTAATAAATATGTGATTCATGAGGGCGTTGATGATTTAGGGGGTGAGAAAGAAATAAGCATAAAATTTAAAGACAACCAAGAGGCGCATAAACGTTTTTGGAAACGGTATAAACGCCCGCCGAAAGAAATCTTTTGGGAATATATTTTAGAGCGTCGTGATTTGCTTGTGCCGCAAGACGTGCGGGAACGGAAAGGCTCTTTTTTCACACCGCAACAATGGGTGCAACTCTCACAAAAATACCTTGCCGACGTATTAGGCGAAGATTGGCAAGACGACTATTATGTGTGGGACTGCGCGGCGGGAACCGGGAACCTCCTTGCCGGCTTAACCAACAAACGCAATTTATTTGCGAGCACGTTAGACAAAGCAGATGTTGCCATCATGAAAGAGAGCGCCCGCGAGGGCGCACTTTCCTTATTTGAGGGCAATATTTTTCAATTCGATTTTCTCAATGATGACCTCAACGGCGATAAAGTTCCCAAAGCCCTTAAAGACATTCTCAACGACACAACAAAACGCAAAAAACTCGTCATCTATATCAACCCGCCTTATGCGGAGGCGGGAAATAAAACTGCATTAGTCAAAAGCGGGTCACACAAAACAGGTACGAGCACAGAACATAAATTAAAAGAACAATATACAAAGCATATAGGGCTAGCAATTAGAGAACTTTTTACGCAATTTCTTATAAGAATACAGCACGAAGTAAAAGCGGGCGTTATAGCGCAATTTTCAACCCTTAAAATGATACAAGGTACTTTTTTCCAAAAATTCCGTGATCAATGGACATACGACCTTAAAAAGTGTTTTTTAGTGCCAGCAAACACCTTTGACAATGTTAAGGGAAAATTCCCAATAGGGTTTTTTATATGGAAAACAGGGAAACAGAAATGGTGTAATATAGAAGCCGATATTTATGATTATGATGGGGGGGGGGGTATAGGTACTTATACGATACAGTATCATGCCCCGAAAACAAAAAAACTAACGGAATGGCAAAAACAATTTTTTGACGACAATGTTCCGCATATTGGGTATATTTCAAAAAGAACTCCTGACATACAAAATAATAATCTGATAGAAATTATTAGCTACCCGACGCCATCAATGATGGGGTGGTATAAAAAAATAGCTGATACAAATTTAATGCCTTTTTCGGTATATTTATCAGTAAGACACGTTATTCCTCAAACATGGCTCAATGACCGTGATCAGTATCTTTTTCCAAAAGACACATGGCAAGAGGACACAAATTTTATCAATAATTGTTTAACCTACGCACTTTTTTATAACCGCATAGACGCAACGAAAGCACCTAACCACTGGATCCCGTTTACAGAGGAGGAAGTCGGGGCGAAAACGCTTTTCGAGAGTGATTTTATGGTTCGATTTATGAAAGGCAAAATCAAACAGCCCGAAAATGACGGCACGCTCTTACAAATCCATAAAAGTTTTATCCCAACAGAACCTTTGCACTTCTCACAAGAAGCGCAAGAGGTTTTTGACGCAGGGCGTGAGATTTGGCGCTATTATCATAAAAACGCTTACGGAAATCCTGCTTATAACGTCAACGCAAGCCTCTACAATATTAAGGAATTTTTTAAGGGAAGAAACGAACGGGGCACACTGAACACAAAAAGCCAAGACGCCCATTATAACACCCTTGAAAAGAATCTATCAGAAGCCATGAAAACCCTCGCCAAAGCCATAGAACC
>JAZLEM010000136.1:0-3182 GCA_045615245.1 Acetobacter sp.
TGACTCGGTTGCGCCCTCAATAGCGCCCTCAGTGGAATGGGTTAGGCGGCTTGTTTCCTCTGTGCCGTCGTTTGTTGTATCGGCGTTTGTGCTTTTCGTCTTGAGGGGGGGGTACGACCCAAAATGAGATGGAAGAAGTAAGGCACAGACTGCCCTTGACACAGAGAATTGGTGCTGACCAACGCCGCGCGACTATGGGGCGTGGTTTTGCAATATGCCGCCGCTTTATAAAAAAAGCCACAGACATAATCAAACGCTTTCCAATACTTGGTGACGCCGTCAAAAACTTTGTGCATGTCTGATTTTTGTTCGGCTGTTTGTTCTTTACTACCCTTATAAGGTGGGTTGCCACAAAGATAGACTTCACCCCCCGTATTGGCAAAAGCCATATTTTCATGATTTTGCGGCGTGCCTGAGAGTAAGGTGGTGTTGGTGGCGAGGCTTTCTGTGCCAGAGGGAGGGCAAAGGTTGCGCCACTCCAATAAAAGCGCGTTGCCACAAGTGATCCAATTTTTTTTCGAGAGAGGGAGAATGTCGGCAATGGCGCGCTCTTTCCCCACATAACGGGTATCACATTGGAATTTGGCAATGACTAACGCAATACGGGCAACGCGGGCGGGGAAATCACGCAATTCGATGCCCCGAAAATTGTCGAGGGGAATTTGGCTGGGCGCGGTTTCTTGATGTAATTTTTGGTTAATCTCATATTCTAGAGCGCGGAGTTGTTGGTAGGCAATAACCAAAAAATTCCCCGCCCCACAGGCCGGGTCAAAGACGCGAATATGGCTTAAACGCGTACGCAACGCGTGGAGTTTTGCCGAGTCTTCGCCCGCGTCTTGAAAGGCTTGGCGCAAAGGGTTTAAGAGCAAAGGATTCAGCACGTTGAGAATATTATCAACCGAAGTGTAGTGCATGCCCAAAGCGGCGCGCTCTTCTTCCTCGGCAATGGCTTGAATCATTGAGCCGAAAATATCTGGCTCAATGTCTGACCAATTAAGCTCTCCAATGGTGAGCAAATGGGCGCGCGTGGTTTTATCAAAAATAGGGGCGTAAAAATCAGGGACGTGTATATCAGTGCCTGGCGTATCAGTGTCCGATATATTGGGGGCAGGCGTCTCGGGGGTGTCGCTCTCATCGTAAGGGGCAAATAACCGCCCATTGACATAAGGGAATTGTTGCACGTAAGCGGGGAGATTGGCTGTGGCACGGCTTTCGTAAGGGGTGTCCATTGCCCGAAAACACGCGCTGATCACCTCTTGCACCGTGCTACCGTCGGCGTGGGTGATTGTGCGTAATGTTTCGGTAAAAAGTTTTTCGGGGAAAATTTGGGTATTTTCGGCAAAAAAGCAAAAAATAAGCCGCGTCATAAAATGGTTCATGGCGGGGCGGTTTTGGCTCCACGCGGCGTTTTTTTCTAAAAGAAGCGTGTAAAGTTTGTTGAGCTTGTCGGTGGCTTTAATATCCACGGCAATATTGCCCCGGCGCCCCGAGGGCGCGCAAATCCCCGCCAGCGGAAAGAAAAACCCAAAATTATTAAGAGGGAGTTCATGAAAAAGAAAAAGACTCTCCTCCTCCGTCGGGCAATAACGCGCCCAAATGTCGACGCCATTGGTGGCGAGCAAAAAACGCACTTTTTCGCGTTTTGTGGCAGGGCTGTTTTTTAGGGCATGAAAAACATGCTCAAGCTGGTTATGATGAGAACCAATCGGAAGGGCGCACAAGTGAATGGCGGACGACACGCATAACGCCACCCCTCCACTGATAACGTCAGGCGGTAGGTCGGTTTTGTTATATGTCCCTTCTTGAAGGCGGGCTATTGTGGCTTGTGGCGTGTGATACGCCTCTAAAAAAGAATAGGCAAAATGGTGCGGGTTGTAAGGCGTTTTAACAAGCTGTTCGCACCTGTTGAGAATAGTTAAAGGGTTGACATGACGGCTCGCCCGGCTATGCCCCCGCGAGGCACGTTTTGTTTTACTCATTCTTTCTCTTTTTCCCTCTCAACTTCTTTTTTTCTCTCGCATTGGTGGTTTTTTTAGGTGGGTGGTTTTTAGGGGTGGCTTTATTAAGCCTTTTTCTGCCGGCACGTATTTAACTCAAAATTTCTCTATTTATATCATATATAAGCATCAGAATAGAAGAGTCAGGCAACATTGTCGCCCTTTTTTTGGTGTCGTGATTGGTTTTAGGGTGGTGGTTGGTGGCGGGTTGCGGCGCGCTTTTGGCGGACATAGGCGAACACCCATTTGATGAGGGCTATCATCCAGAACAATAAATACACAGTTTTCTCGATGAACCAAAAGACAATGTTCACCACCAATGTCAACGCCCCCCAAACGATAACAAAAGTCCAGATAAATAATTCCATGATCGCCTCTCTTTTACTCTTAAAAAATATTTTGCTCTCTTTTCTATTTTATAGATTTTTATCTTTTTTATATGAGCTATGTCAATCTTTTTTAACCCTATGTCAGAGAGAAATATATATTTGTTATACTCGTTTTATAATAGGTTATTATGTGAATTTTTATATATTTTTACCTTAATTTTTAGGGTAAAAGTCCTTATTTTGATAATATAAACCTTAACCATTTCTACAGAATAGAAAGACTTTATAGAAAAACTTTCAAATGGCGATAAACTCCCACAAAAAAGAGACGAAAAAACAACGCGTGCTTCTGTCTCAAAAAAACAGAAAAAATAAAAATTTTAAGGCTTCAAACAACCTGAGTACTTGCCGTAAAATTCGACCTATACGGTCGCTGTTCATTTTTATATGATGAACATTGTGGTTATTGATTCATGACACAACATGAAAACAAGGCGTAGAGGTATAACAGCGATGAACCGACTTACAGCAGAGTCACCCGACACAGCAGAATTAAAAGAAAAATTAAACGAAAACTTAAAGGAATCTGGGCATATGAACACCCACGAAACATACCTAGAATTACACCCAGAACAACACCTAGAAGGGTGCCAAAATGTCAATTCCTCTCAAACTTCGACAAACAGAAGCGAAGAAGACGATCAAAAAGAGGGGCAACGCCCATGTGACTCCGTTGCCTCAACTGATCCACAAGCCGATCAACAAACTGATGACGATAACCCTGACTTACAAGAGTTTATTGATGAAGATTTTGACAATATAGACACGTGGTTATAAGGGGAAAGTTATGAGGTAG
>JAZLEM010000137.1:0-2916 GCA_045615245.1 Acetobacter sp.
GCTTGGCCTCCGACTTCTTTTTTCAAAAAACAAGTTTTACGCCCTAACAAAACAAAACGAGATGACTACGATGACTACGATGAACGACAGAACTTCTCCACAAACACCTTCTTTTTCTTTGACAAATTCTCTTTTAACGCAGGCTTTACCGGCGGCACAACTTTCGGTGGAAGCGCAGCGCGAACGTAAAGCTGGCAGTGGGCAAACCCTCACAGGGTTAGGCGTGTATAAAGGCAGAAAACCTCTGATTTTGGCGCGGGCGTTGCTACTCGCCGCCCTTATTCCCGTTCACGCTTCAGAAAAAACAGATGAAGATATAAACAAGGCAATCAACAAAGCATTAGAAATTTTTGAGCTCCTTATGGGCTTTGATAACGAAAGCCTTGCCAAAAGATGCCTCGAAAAAAATCCCCCCTTAAAAGATTTATTGCCCTTTATTGATGGGGCACAATTTCAAGAAAGCCTCACCTTCAAAAATAATAAAGTTTCGTGGCAAGGCAAACCCTCGCGTGAGGAAAAATTAAAGCTATACCGCGCCGTTATGGCAAACCCTACATTGACCTATCAAGAAAAATCTCAGTTCGGCAAACGCCCAGAAGAATGTGACCAAACGTTTCTCTATGCCCATATTTGGGAGAAAGTCAACGCCTTTTTAGGCACCAACGCCCAAAACCACCATGAACTCGTGCAGCAACTCGGGCAAAAATATGCAGGCAGAAATCTCCGCGTGGGTGATGTGTTTTGTGGCGGCGGAAGCGTGCCTTTTGAAGCCGCCCGGCTAGGCTTTGATATCTATGCCTCCGATCTCAACCCTGTGGCGTGTCTTCTCACATGGGGCGCGCTTAACATTGTGGGCGGCAAAGTGGATCGCGAAAAGCTCAAAGAAGAAAAAGAACGTCTTGCGCAAGAAATAGACGCGCATATCACAGCGCTCGGCATAGAGCACGACAAGCACGGCAACCGCGCCAAAGCCTACCTCTATTGTACCGAAGTGCTTGACCCTCAAACCGGTTGGCGTATTCCATTAGCCCCGTCTTGGGTGATTAGCATAAAACGCAAAACCATTGCCCAGCTGGTGCCCGACCCTGAACAAAAGCGTTTTCATATTGAGGTTGTGAACAACGCTAGCCCTGAAGAGTATAAACGCGCCGAAAAAGGCACCGTACAAAAAGGCGTTGTGAGCTACGAAATTGAGGGGAAACGCTATACCACCACCATTAAAGCCTTACGCGGTGATGAGAAAGACGCAAAAGGCAAAACACGCAATAAGTTAAGACCTTGGACAAAACATGATTATACACCTCATGAAAATGATATCTATCAAGAACGCCTCTATTGTATTTTGTGGATAGACAAAAACACCCAAAAAACCTATTACGCCAGCGTGACCGATGAAGATTTGGCGCGGGAGGAAAAAGTCAAAGCCTATGTGGGGCAGCACCTTAAAGAGTGGCAAGACAAAGGCTATATCCCCGACGATGAAATTGAGGAGGGTAAGAAAACAAGCGACCCGATAAGGGAAAAAGGCTATACCCATTGGCACCATCTCTTTATGCCCCGGCAGTTGCTCGCCGCGGCGAAATATAGGGAATTGGCGAAAGACCAAGCCGAAACGGTGGGGGGGACGATTCATTGGACAAATTGGAATAGTAAATTAGGTAGATGGGGAAATTTGCGTGAAGAGTTAAAAGATACATTTTTTAATCAAGCGTTGAATACCTTACTCACATGGGGATGTCGTGCGTTTCCTAATTGCGAAGAGTTTATAACCAAAGATCTCCCCCATGCGCTCATTCATGCCGGGGATATGAGGCTGAAAAATACTGATGCCAAAACTGCCGAACTCCCTTTGTGTGATATTTGGCTGACCGATCCGCCTTATGCCGATGCGGTGTGTTATGAGGAAATCGCCGAGTTTTTTATTGCGTGGCTGAAAAAAGACCCACCGTCCCCGTTGAATGAGTGGGTGTGGGACTCACGCCGTTTGTTCGCCATTAAAGGCAAGGGGGAAAAATTTCAGCATGACATGGTAGGATCCTATGCCAATATGCACAAGGCGATGCCTGCGGGGGGTGTGCAAATTGTGTTTTTTACGCATACAGGCACCGATGTGTGGCAAGATTTGGCAGAAATTTTTATCCGCGCCCGTTATCGTGTGCTGAACGCGTGGTATATTAGCACCGAAACCGCTTCGGGCTTAAAAGAGGGGGGTTATGTACAAGGCACAGTGATTTTGGTGCTTGAAAAACAAAGCCACGCCGAAAAACACGGCTTTAAGCAAGAAATTATCCCCGAAATTCGGCGGGAAGTTAAAAAGAGCGTAGCGTCTCTCATGGCGATTAACGGAAAAAGAAAAGACAAACCCTATCACGAGGGTGATTTTAATATTGCCGCCTATGCTGCAGCGCTCAAAGTGATCACAGGGTATACCCATATTGGCGGAAAGGATTTACGCACGCCAGAGAGGGGAAGCGAGAGAGGAAAAGACAATAACACCGATCTTAAAGCTTTGGTCAAAGAAGCCGCCAGCATTGCCCACACCTTGCTCGTGCCGCAAGGACTGAAACCCCAAACATGGGAATCCCTCACAGGGCTTGAGCGTTTTGTGTTGCGCATGCTCTTATTAGAAGCCGAAGGCGTGCAAAAATTAGAAAATTATCAAAATTTTGCCAAAACTTTCCAAGTGGAGGATTACGGGCGTCTCATGCACTCGACCAAACCAGAAGCCGCCTGCCTCAAACCTCTCACGGTAATGAGTAAAGCTGATTTATCGGTGAAAAAAGACACTACCACAAACACCCCAACAAAAAACGAGAAGGCAGATCAGAAAGATACCGAGCCCACCGTCTTCGCCTATGTGGTTGAAGCCTTACAAAATTGTTTGAAAGAGCGAGAAATGCCCGAAATTATAGAAAC
>JAZLEM010000138.1:0-8104 GCA_045615245.1 Acetobacter sp.
AGCGATAAGGTCGTCGGCTTCCCAGCCAGGCATTTCTAGGCTGCGTAAGCCAAAAGCCTGCGTTGCCTCACGAATAAGGGTTAATTGCGGGCGGAGTTCTTCGGGCATCTCTGGGCGATGTGCCTTATAGCTCGCGTATAACTCTGTACGAAATGTTTGCCGCCCCGAATCAAAAACCACGGCAAAATGTGTACCTGCCATATCGTGCAACAAGCGGGCAAGCATATTTGTAAAGCCGTAAACAGCGTTGACGGGCACCCCTTCGGGGCTAGTCATCGGTGGTAAGGCATAAAAGGCACGAAAAATAAAACCGCTTCCATCGACCAATATCAAATGCGGCGTCTGCGGCTGGGAATGGGCTGTCATCGCAAAACCATTACAAAACCATTACGAAATGCATTACACCCTTAACACCATTACGCTACCACTTTCACCCACCCGTGTGGATCAGGCGCGCGACCAAATTGAATATCACACAGGCTTTGACGTAACAAGTGCGTAACGGGTCCTATTGTTTTCCCATCACCGATCATACACGTTCCCGCACTGCTCTTAAAAGAGCTAATCGGCGTAACAACAGCCGCTGTGCCACAGGCAAAAACCTCCCTTAAACGCCCTGTTTTGGCGTCATGGTAAAGTTGGTCGATCGCATAAGGGGCTTCTGTGACCGTGATCCCCTTATCACGTGCTAGTGTTAATAAAGAGTCACGCGTAATACCATGTAAAATTGTGCCCTCTGTTAAAGGCGGGGTTTGGAGCGTGCCATCGTCAAACACCATCATAACATTCATACCGCCCATTTCTTCTATCCAACGGCGTTCATAGGCATCAAGAAATAACACCTGATGACAGCCGTTGGCTTTGCCCTCCATTTGTGCCACAAGGCTTGCGGCATAATTCCCCCCGCATTTGGCGATACCTGTCCCCCCGCGTGACGTGCGCGAAAAATTTTTCTCAACCCAAACCGAAACAAGCCCCGACTCTGCTGAAAAATAATCTCCCACCGCACACGCAATCACGATAAATTCAAAGCTCGAAGAAGGTCTCACCCCCAAGGCGGCTTCGGTCGCAATCATAAACGGGCGAAGATACAAAGCCCCTATATCTTGAGGGGGAACCCACGCTTGATCAATCTGAACCAGCTCCGTAATTGCTTTTATAAAAAGCTCTTCTGGTAAATCCACCATTGCTAAACGTTCTGCCGATTTGCGAAACCGATAGGCATTTGCTTCAGGACGAAAAAGAAGAATACGCCCATCCTCTGCACGATAGGCTTTTAACCCCTCAAAAATTTCCTGCCCATAATGAAAGACTAAAGCCGAAGGGTCTAACACCAAAGGCTGATAGGGCACAATTCTTGCCGAATGCCACCCCTTCCCCACTGTATAGGTGACACAAGCCATATGATCGGTAAATGTCGTGCCAAATCCGGGATTAAGTAAGGCACGTTCACGCTCGGTAGCAGAAACCGCTGTTTTTTGTACAATTGTAAAATCCATATGCGTAAGACCCTTCTGCATAAAATCCATATGCACAGTATGAGACATATTCAAACTCTCTCCTTATTGATTCAAATACTTATTCAAAAAAAAATCTTTTCATATGTTCTGAATTATACCCATAAAACCACAAGAAAGAATGCTATCAAGACAGCTTAAGAGGTTTTATTTTTGTTTTGCTTTTCTATTTTGTTATTTCTTCATACGATTTTTTCAAAATACAGGTTTATGGTGTCGTTAAAATAATTAGTTATGCGTTAAACAGATAATCGTTTCCTTTCTTTAACACATAAGTGCCTCGCTGCTTATTTTGTCTGTTGGCATTGGTGTAAAACTCTTTTATCATTGCTCATATTTTTATCATCCTTAATGATCATTCTCACCTATAGTCAGACAGTACAAACATCTCTAAAATAACCTTAAATACCCCTTAATAAAAGAGATGCTTCTCACTATGGAACAAAAAAAAACATTTTTCCAAACTCGCGTCACGGCATCACATGCTGGCACGCGCGTTGACCGTTACCTTGCCGAAACATGCCCAACACTCTCACGTGTTCGTATTAAAGGGCTTATTGAAGCAGGTCATCTACTCTGCAATGGACATCCCCTTAGTAGCCCCTCCACCCCTGTGCGTGAGAATATGCTCTTATCTTTAAGTATTCCACCTGCCACGCCTACGCACCTCGAAGGTGAGCCCAATATCGCTTTTTCCATTCTCTATGAAGATAAAAGCCTAATCGTTCTTGATAAACCGGCTGGGCTTGTGGTACACCCAGCCCCGGGCAATGAAACCGGCACACTCGTTAACGGACTTATTGCCCATTGCGGTGACGATTTTACCGGTATGGGAAAAGAGGGAAGACCTGGTATTGTCCATCGCCTCGATAAAGAAACTTCAGGGGTTATGGTTGTTGCCAAAACAGAAAAAGCCTATCTTGCCCTCTCCAAAGATTTTGCTGCCCGACATATTGATCGCGTATACCAAGCACTTTGCTGGGGGATTCCCTCCCCCGCGACAGGTACTTTTGAAGGGGCTATCGGGCGCGATAAACGCAACCGTCAACGCATGGCAATCACAGATGAACACAGGGGGAAATGGGCACTGACACAGTACACAACGCTTCAAATATTGAGCGGACATATTGCCCTTGTTGAATGTCGATTAGCCACAGGAAGAACCCACCAAATTCGGGTACATTTTTCAGCCCACGGGCACCCCCTTATAGGTGACCCTCTTTACTTACGACGTATCCCCGCTGTCGCACGCCACCTGCCCGCGTCACAGCGCTTAGCTGCCCTCGATTTTCCACGCCAAGCCCTTCACGCTATGCGGTTGGGGTTTACACACCCCGATACAGGGAAAAAACTGACTTTTGAAACCCCTCTCCCCCATGATATGGCGAGTTTACTTACAGCACTGCGATAAAAACAAAAAACAAAATTGATTCTTACGGCTCTTTATTTATTTTTCTTATAAGTTTAACGAGTTTAACGGTTTTTTTGAAAAGTTTGCTAACCGCTTTATAGAGCATAAAAGATAAGGGTTTAGGTATTTTAACAACCCCGTTACAAGTCTCATATTTAGTGCAATGTAATCTCTCATCTTTATAAGGAAAATCTCCCCCCCCCAATGAATCCTTGTCATCTTTTTGTTAATAAGATCCTTAATAGAATGATGAATAATAACTTGCCCGACAGAGTATTTTTTATACTCTGGATCGTACATCGTATCAACAACCCAAGCCTCAGACGAACCAGGAACAATAATATAGAAAATCATTGCTGCTATTTTTTCGTTCAATGTCATAACCCAACAATCAGTAATACAAAAGTACGTAGGCGCTGCTCTCGTAATAATGTGATTATTTTGTCCACCAAATTGTTCAGATTTTCTTTTAATGAGTTGATGTACATAGTCGAGAGGAATTTCTTCCTTTGTTAAATGTTTTATTTCACAGCGGTAATCATTATTTAATATTCGTATTTCTCTTCTTCTATTATAAGACGCTTTACGTGAGAATTGGGCTAAATATTCATCATAAGAATCTGGCAGATCTAACACGTAATTACACCACTCTATCGGAGCAAAGTTAGGTGCAAGAGATTGCCTCACCCCACCAAACTCAAAGCGAAAAACTCTAAATTTTTTACTTAAAAACGCCATCACAGCTTCTAATAGACTTTTTTCGACCTCCATCATACAAGTCTTTACATCACACAAGCCACCAACCAACAAAAAGGGAATATAAATCCTCTTATTGTTTGCTTTATTTACGACTTGTAGTATTTGAAAATCATAACGCCCGAGCCAATCAGGACGATTGTACATAAGATTTGGCTCTACCAGTTGAATCTTCTCGAATTTCTCTGACTCTTCAACTAAAGCTATCGCATATTGCTTGTTTGAATAATGAGTTATTCTCATTTTATTGATGAATCCCTATTTATACTCATACCTATTGCTTCGTCTTATAAATTCCGTTTTTCTCTTTATGACGCGTTTAATATATTTTTCATAAATTTCATAAGCTTACGCCTTATTTTATGCACTAAATACAATATGGGGTTAGGTGTAATAAACCCGACATAAAGTTCATGCCCTGTACAACGCGCATTTTTTTTATAATCAACGTCATTTCTCCCCATATGAATACGGGTTATCTTTTTATTGATGAGCTCTTTAATAGAATGATAAAGGGTAATAATCCCGATACAATATTTTTCATATTCTGGCTCATAAAACGTGGTCACTAAAAGCGTTTCTGATGAATTAGGGACAGTCGTATAAAAAACCCCTGCGGCGACTTTTCCATTAAGCTCCATCACCCAACAATCCGTTATAGAAAAAAACATAAGCAACGCCCAAGTGTTCGTAAGTATGTAGTTATTTTGAGCCCCATATTTGGCTAATTTTTTTTTAATAACTTCATGCACTAAATCGAGCGGTATTTCTTCTCTCGAAAAATATTTTATTTCACAATGATAATCATTGTTTAATATTCGTATTTCTCTTCTTCTATTATAAGACGCTTTACGTGAGAATTGGGCTAAATATTCATCATAGGAATTTGGCAGGTCTAACACCCACTCTATTTTTTTATGCATTTTTGGATAAATATTACGAAAAGTCCAAAGAGAAAACCGAAAAACTTTGAACTTTTTGGTAAGAAAAGCCATAGCAGCATCTAAGAGGCTTTTTTCTATATCCATCATGTAATTGTAAAGTGGACACACACCCCCCTCTATTTTAAAGGGTATATAGACCTCCCTCCCATCAGGCTTATGCTTGAGACATAACAATTGAAAATGTAACTCTCCTAATAAATCAGGGCGGTTTTGAATAACGTTAGGATTGACATTTTGAATTTTTTCATATTTGTCTTCCTCTTCAATAAGAGTGATTTGTAGCATTACCGCATCTACCTCGATCTATCTTGATCTATCTTGTAATCTCTCGTAATTGTCGTAAACTTTCTTTTTCAAATTTGATGAACTTACACCATCTCCATAGGGAAAATAGACCACATCAATCCCTTGTTCCCTCAAATAGTCGTATTCCCCTGCCCAATCATCGCCAAGAACGAAAATATCAAACCTCAATTTATGCGCTATTTTAGTATAGTCCAATGTTTTTTGAGGAATCACAATATCAGGTCCTTTAATGGCTTTCATGAGAGCCAGTCTTTCCTCAAACGGAACAATAGGTGGTGATTTGTAACTTGCCACTAATTCATCCGTATTAACGCCGACGATTAAGATATCCCCCAAAGCACGTGCGTACCCAATCATTTTACAGTGATTAACGTGTAACATATCAAATGTGCCTGATGTATAGACAACTGTTTTTCCTCTAATCACGTTTCAAACCCCAACAATATACATAGCGATTTCACCTCAATTGCTCCTTAAGATACTTAAGAATAAAATCCGCAACATGCGGATAATTGATCATAATCTCCTCTTTTGCGAATTTGATGCGCTTATCTTTCATAGGATCATTTTCTTTTAAGACAACGTTATCGATAAAATCAATAATATCTTGCGCATTAAAAGCCTGATAATAATGCTCTAAACATCTCTGCCCAATCGGCTTAAAAACTTCTCTCATCGTCTCTTTGCTTTTTAACAAATACAAACCCGGATGCCCCGTATAGAGATACTCCATTACAAAAGAAGCACAATCATGAATGATAGCATCAGAGTTAACAAATGTTTCGTAATAGTCACCACCTTCTTGATATTCAACATTGGGAAAAGAGGAAATTTTTTTTATATACGCCTCTACCCTCTCTTTTCCCCACCCTTCTACGGGCTTCTCGTACCATGTATCCCCAGATAATACAGCTATAAACCGAGGATGAGGTCTAAACACCCAATCGATTTGAGGATATTTTTGAGGCAACTCCAAGAAGAAATCATAATAAGTCAAAAAATTCGATAAGGGTAAATGCGGCGAAATGACTGTGTGATGAGGTGCAAGAATAATTTTCTTTCGGTCGGATTTTTTCTTTTCAACTTGGGCTAAAGCATCTATTTTACAATAGCCGGAGAGTACAACATTTTTTCCTTTCAAAATCGCATAGCGACAAAAATCTCTAAAGGTTTCTTTCGTCTCAGCAAAAACTTTCCAGCAAAGAGCAAGTGATTCTGCTGCGATAATATGATCCTTCGACCAAAACCTATCCGATATCATTGCATAATTGATATATATCGGCAAAATCTGTTTTTCAGCATAAAAAGCGATCGTATATTGTTCACTTGTTTCGTTCGCTTCATAAGGATTATCAAAAACAGCTATATCGACACCTGAAGAATAATCAATAAAAGTTTTTTGAGCATCGCCATAAGAGTTGAATACATAATCTTTACCATATAGACCTACAAATCTCTCATAAGCCCTTTCCATCATATGAAATTTTTCTCCCCATGAGACAGTCGGAATAATGACAATAAACGGGGCAAAAAGATCATCTTGAAGCATTTTTTCAAATAATGGCTTCGCCGAAAACCTATTATCAAGGGTTACCAAAAACGCGACTTTGATTTTTTGATTTTTTTCGGATACCCTTTTTCTTAAAGCCTTGATTGTTGACCGATACCGTACATGGTAAGATTTCAAGCGTTTTATTCTTTTTCTTTCTCTTATTTTCTCTTTAATTTTTCTCTTAATTTTTTTAAATGCTCTTTTTGGTACCGATAGGACAGATAGTCCATTAAAGCCCATGTTTTTTTCCTCTTGCCTCATTAGGTTTTCCCCCCTTCCCAAACATCACACCCAATAAGGGGCTCCCATAAAGCCCCTAACGTTATATATCACTCAACTCACTTCACGACTTGTTTCTTACGCATTATGCCCAAAATGATAAACGTACTTATAAGATGTATTGTATATTAACCACCTTTTGTTTGTATGACAAAAAAGCAAATTTATGCTATATATGTTAAGTAGGATATTTCCTTTTACAAACAAGTCATCAATACGACTTTGAAGGTTTTTTGAAGCAGGAGATTATGTCTGCCATGGTATCGTCCGCTATCACCACCAGTTCTTCTAAAGACAGTCTTTCTCACTACTTCAGGCAAATTCGCAAATATCCTGTTCTCACTCCAGAAGAAGAACTTACTCTTTCACGTTTATGGCGTGATACAGGCAATATAGAAGCCGCTCACAAACTTGTAACCTCCCATTTACGCCTTGTTGTTAAAATCGCTATGGGGTACCGCGGTTATGGTTTACCTATGAATGAACTCGTCAGTGAAGGTACTGTCGGCATGATGCAGGCTGTACGACGGTTTGACCCTGAGAGAGGGTTTCGTTTAGCCACTTATGCGATGTGGTGGATTCGTGCTGCGATTCAGGAATATATTCTCCGCAATTGGTCACTCGTGAAAATGGGAACCACAGCAGCCCAGAAAAAATTATTTTTTAACCTCCGTCAGCTAAAGGGAGAAATGCAAGCCATAGATGAAGGAGAGCTCTGCCCCGAAGATGTTCAGAGTATTGCCACACGTTTAAGTGTTCCCGAACAAGATGTTATTCATATGAATCGTCGCCTTGCTGCGCCAGATCATAGTGTTAACGCCCCTATTTACGCTGAAAATGATTACGAGTGGCAAGATCGCCTCGTTGATGAACAACATACTCCCGAAGAACATTACGCTGAAAATGAAGAGGCTTCCCACCGTAAAGAGATGCTCCTCACAGCCTTAACTCAGCTGACTCCCAGAGAGCATGATATTTTTACGCAACGCCGCCTTAAAGAAGAACCTATGACTTTAGAAGATTTAGCCCATAAATACGACATTTCACGCGAGCGCGTACGTCAAATTGAAGCGCGTGCCTTTGAAAAAATACAAGAAACTATCGCGCAAAAAAGTCAGGCACTTTTGACATCCACGTAATTTTACACCCACGTTAATGTTTTGATATTTACCTCAATAACTCTTTTTCCCAAAAAGCAATATATCTTTCTTTTACAATAAGTATTTCAGAGATAAAATTGTAATGATATTTTGTCCGTTCACAGAAGATAGTATTGAGAAAAATATTGTTCTCAGTTAAAATCCGTTCAACTTGATACACAACATGTGTGAACTAAAAG
>JAZLEM010000139.1:0-1277 GCA_045615245.1 Acetobacter sp.
GATTTGTAAGCCCGAGATACCCGTATCAAAAGCCACGCCGGCAATGCCTTGCCATGAGAACCCGCCATGTGTGCCGGTAATGGCAGCCATCATGGTGTTGGGTCTGTTATAGCGTTGCCACAAATACCCCGCACCACCCCCCACAAAAGGCGTAACAATGGACTTAATCCCAAAAAGACGCTCAAGGTCAAAATCATAGAGCACATTGGCAAAACCTCCCCACGACTCATCGCTCCCATGGTGGTTAATAGCGACCTGTGAAGTCAATGGAGGTGTCATTCCTGTTTGTCCATCTGAATAAACATAAAGAGGTTGATACCCAACACCACCATTCCCAGCAATGTTGAACTTTATTGCATCTCGACATTGAGCGCTTGGCATCCAATCATGATGATTATACTGAAATGTAGGACTAGGATAAGAAGGAACAGGACCATTAACAACACCAGTATAACCACTAATAAGACACTTCCCTGCAAATGGTCCATTCTGTATTACGTATGGAGGAGAGTAATCAGTTTCAGTTACGGGGGCAATGTGTTCGTTTTTTATATTGGGACCTCTCCGGTCAATGGCAAAGAATGGGTTTTCTCCTGAAGAAACGTCGGCATTACTAGTGTTGGGATCGATGTCAGTTTCTCTTTTGTAAGAGGTGTAACTATCATGAGAGAAATTATAGAGTCCTTCGGCTTCGACGCGCAGTCCGTTGCCGAAGCCCCAGCCGATAGCGCCAAAACCTGTAAAGCCCGTGCCGTGGTTGACGGTGAATTTAGGTAAGGCAGACCCATCGGCAGGGGAGTTTGCGTGGACATGTTGATCTTGCACGAGGTTATAGCCCGCACCGCCATCGACATAGAGCCCGGAGATTGTGGTTGCAGAGGCAACGGCAGGCGCAAAACTTAAAGCAGAGGTTAGCAGGAAAGAGCGCAGGCGTAAGCGCATGATGGATAAGTCTCCTTAATTATACGGTTCAAAAAGAGACCCACGTCCCATCCTTTATCAAAATGATAAGGGGGGGGGTAAAACACCTTATTCTTTGTAAGAATATGAATAGTACTTATGTTCTCAAAAGAAAAAAATCAAGATGGAAAATAAAGGTTTTGTTAAAAGTTTAATGTTTAAGGCAATATCTCACAAACGCGAAGGTCTATCCCCGCGTTGAAATATCTCGAATGCCATTTCATGGTTGGTGCTTGAGGTTTGTCTTACTTCCGATAACCACGGGTCATGATCCGTGGTTAGATTCTGTTTAGAGGCGCCAAACCCACGGTTTGAGG
>JAZLEM010000140.1:0-24332 GCA_045615245.1 Acetobacter sp.
CCTCTCCAGCAGCAGCATAAAGATAAGCGGCAATACAGCGTGCAGAATGTGAACAACACAACATCGATCGCATTTCAGCTTTTCCAATAGTGCTATTACTGGCAGAGAGATTTGCAAGCACCGTAGCCCCCGCCATAGCCATGATCGAAGAAGGAGGAATAGGTACCCAAATATCTTCACACAATTCGACCCCAAGGCAAAACCCTGGTATATCATGTGCTTCAAATAATAAATCTACACCAAAAGGAACCTTCTCCCCCCCAAGATAAAGATTTTCTCCCCTTATCATCTCTCCTGAGGCAAAATAACGCGGTTCATAAAATTCCCGATAGCCGGGTAAATACGTTTTTGGTACAATCCCTAAAAGACGCCCACGATGCACGATAACAGCACAATTATACAAAGCATCACGATAGACTAACGGTGCACCTACCACCACAAGAGAACGGTAATTTTCTGTCGCTGCCGCAAGGTTTTTCAAAGCCAGCTTTACCGCATTTAACAAGGATTCTTGATGAAAAAGATCCTCGAGAGAGTATCCAGTTAAAGCAAGCTCCTGAAAAATACAAAGAATAACCCCTTCCTTTTCACATTTTGAAACAACTTCTAAAACGTTAGCCACATTTCGAAATGGATCTGCCAAAGTCACGGGTACTGTGCATGTCGCAACCCGTGCAAATCCCTGCTGGTATAGTGAGCGAAAAAAAAAAGAACTCATCATGCTTTTTCTTGTTTAAATTTTTTAGATCTGCTGAATAGACCTCAATTACCTGACAAAAAACAGAATAAAATAAAAGAACACTAAAGAATATACTTTTTTTACACTATATTTTTATATTTTTCCTCTTGCCTTTTTCCTATATTTTTCGTAAAGTTGAAATGTTCGGTGCGGGCGTAGCTCAGGGGTAGAGCACAACCTTGCCAAGGTTGGGGTCGTGGGTTCGAATCCCATCGCCCGCTCCATTTTTGTGAATTGACTTACTACTTGAGCAGTGTGTATGTTATTGCTCTGGCATTGCATTATGCGGTGTAATACTTGTTTTTTCTCTATTAAAAAATAAAATTACAGAAAAAATGAAAAATAGTCTTTGTCTCTTACGTACAGAAATTCTTTACAAAAGATAGGAACTAAAGAAGTCTGATTTCTGTCTGCATAAAGTTGAACGCAGATCAGAAAATAAGCATTTTAAATCCGGTAAACCTCTCACTTAGTCTATCATTACCCTTTAAATAAGAACCTTTCTGCCGCTTTCATTGTTGGATATATTAGAAAATGTACCAGATGCAGGCACAGCCCTTTCTTTACCCCAAGCACGAATGTTATTTATTTTTTCAGGATTTGTTTTTGAAAGAGGTACAACATTTTCAAAATGTGAAATAATTGAATTATTTGTCAACGTTTCTTCTCCGTTAACAATGGCTTTATAGGCTAATTCCTTAACAGTTGATTCTATATCAGCGCCAGAAAAACCATTTGTAAGATTAATTAATCTTACTCTCAAGTCTTCTGAAAAGACCTGCTTTAAGAATTTACTACTATATATTTTCAGAATATCTTCTCTCTCCTTATCAGTTGGCAAATCCACAAAAAATAGCTCATCAAAACGACCTTTTCTTAATAATTCTGCTGGTAATTTTGAAACATCATTTGCCGTAGCAACAACAAATACAAATTTTAAAGATTCTTGCAACCAGAATAAAAATTGTCCTACCATCCTTGTGGAGACACCACTACTGTCCATACCAGCAACACCAGATAGACCTTTTTCAATTTCGTCGATCCATAAAACACAAGGAGAAACAGTTTCAGCCAGGTTTAAAGCATCTTTTAATCGATTTTCAGATTGTCCTACATACATTCCTTGAATAGTCGCAAAATCTAAACGATATAAAGGTAATTGCCAGTTACTCGCAATAAATTTAGCAAGCAAACTTTTACCACATCCCGGAACACCAACTAATAATACACCTCTTGGTAAACGTATATTTCTTGATTTTAGAATTTCTTTCTTTTCGGGGCTTAATAGACTTTTCTTATTGTCTAACCATAATTTTAATCCCTCTAAGCCACCAACTTCAATGTCACTATCTTTACAAGCGATTTTTTCAAGACCTGAAATAGTTGAAAACATACTATCTTTTGCCGTTATCAATTCAGTAATATCCGACTTTAATATAGATTTTTTTGCAATAAATGTGGCGACTATATTTTGTACTTCAATTTTACTTAAACCATTTAATATATTAGCAGCTTTTTTATAATGATTTTCATCCCATTCTATAGTAATGTTATTCTTGTAAGGGGTAATGGCTTCCTTTATAATCGTAAGGATTTCATCTTCATCGGGTAGATTAAGAGTTAAAGACATTCCAAGTCTTTGTAATTGTTTCCATATCGGTTTGTTACTGATCACTACAATGACACACCCACATTCTTCTGCTAATGTAATCAAATCGAGAAAATGTCTTGCGGTTATTGAATCATCCTCTATATCTGTAACTTCTGTTAAAATAAAAGTTAAATTTTGTCTGGAATGAATTTGAGCACTCATATAATCTAGTGCACCAACAATAGATTTATCTTCATTCACTATATTATGACTTGATAAATCGTACATCCCTTTTGAGAGAGTATGTACAAAAATAGGCAAACGCATGTCTGAGTTTGCTTTTGTTACTGCCTCTAAAACTCGTGCTCTTTCAATTGAATTCACTGAAATAAATGGAATTCGAGCAATTAAATACCTTTTTAACTGTTTAATAAAATCCTCTGTATTAGTCATTTCTGCCTATATATTATCTATTCTATTACGTGTTACAATTCTTCTTATCATACCTGACAAATCTTTTTTTGAACTATCTTCCAGACTCTTTTGTGCCTTTTTAGCAACCTCCTTGATTTCTTTGGTTAACATTTCTCTTAATTCTTTGGATAACATTTCGAGATTTGCCATATGTTTAATAAAAATTAGCTCTTTTCTGTACAAAATCAACAAATGTTCCATATCAACCGAATTTTGTGCAAGCATTAATCTTTTAGCGTAAAATGTATTTAATTTGTTTAATCGATCATTCACAAGGTTTAATAATCTTTGAGTGACCCGCTCAGCCACACCTGAAACCCATCTTATACTCCCTTTATCCATAGCTTCGACAACATCAGCATCTTGGTGTCCTATCTCCCAGATTTCTATTTCATCAAATATCTCACACCATTCAGAATAGATTTCAGGCGTTTTCATTTTTACCTCTTTTTAATAACAAATCTGGTGGCAAAATATCCCATTTTGGAAATTCAATAGCCATATTTTCATCTTGTACATCTTTATTTAAATTATTATTGTTGTGACTATTTTCTTTCTCTTCAGACATTTTTCTATACACCCTATACACTGTTCAAAATATTATTTTTTTAGCAGCACTATTGCTACTAAATTCAGTTGTAGAATAACTGCTTAAGAAGTTTGGCACTTCTTCAAAACGGGCATCAGCATCTTTATATGCTTTTTGCCAATCAACATATTCTGCACAGCAAGCATTAATGATTGAAGTTCCATCATCACATTTTTGTTCAAAAGCTTGCTTTAATTTTTGTCTTTCCTTTCTTACATGGGAAAGATTCCAACCTAAAACCATAAGTGATATTAAGAAGAAAGTTATAGAATCTGCATTGCAAGCCGCAACCAGCCAGCATAAACAAGCCACCATAATACCTATAACCCAGAATGATGGTTTTATTTTTGTCAGTTCTTTATCCAATATTTCTTTTAAGTATTTTCTATATGATACCGAAAGTTCTTTAACATTTGAACCGTCTTGAGTGTTATCAGTCCAATGATCCATTGATATGGCAACTTCTGCCGGGTAAGTCATCCTATATTGAGCCGTAAAATCTTGATGTGCATTCAAAATCCATTCTTTCATTAATAAAATAGCCAATTTACGCAAATTAGGAGAAAAATCCTCTTGACTAGCCGCTTTTACTAATATTTCAAAAAATGTCATTTTGTTTTTAAATAACATAACAACATTAGCCTCAAAATCTGCTTGTGCTTTTCTCTTATCGCCATCGTATTTAACAATTAATTCGCATAATCGGCGTTCTTTTCTTAATTCAAATTCATCTTCATCATACTCTTTAACTAATTTAAATAAGATGTCATCTAATTCTTCAACATAATCCTTCCTTTCTTTTGGTGCTGTCATAATATTTTTCAAATAATTCAAAAACACTTCATGTTTTCTTGCATCACTCAACAAATCCATCAACGCTGTAAAATTTGGAGAGTATTTCTCTAAATATTTAAATGGAATCTCATTCTTTACACTTATGGGCATCAGTTTAATTTTCTGAATCCACCTTTTTTCTAAATCTTTTATAACCTCTGGTTGTTTTGATAGCACATCCATCCATTTTGAAATATGCCGCGTACACATACCTTGTGAATCTGGGCCGAACACACCATCAGTATATGCGTTAAGTAAGATCAATGTTTCTTGTGGCATCGCCAAAGGATTTTGAGTTTCAAAAAATTTACTCAGCCAAGCAAAACTCGCATCTTGTCTCTTTAATCTATTACTGATTAAAACAAATATAAGTTCTGTTTTTATAGGATTACGTTTAATAGCTTCATTAACGGCTTTATAAGCCAAAGTCTGATTATTATTCATCCATGCAGAAACAGCTACTAAAGAAGGGGATAACCAATATCTTGGAGTACCCAACATCAACTCTTCAGTAGAATTAGTGATAATACGCTTACTCACTAATCCAGTATCAACTGCTTGCAAAATACCAATAAAATTATTTCGAACGTCTTCATATAAACCAAATTGTTTTTCAATTTCTTGGTTCAATATCACTATTCGTCCTTGAGCATGAGTGATATTGTTTTCCTTTTCTAAAAGAGCAACAAATGCTTCAAATCGATCCCGAAAAGAATAAACATCCTCTTTAACTCTTTGCATATCATTTTTTACACCAAGAACTTCATTATTAACGACGTCAATTCCTTTCTTTAGATACATCATTTCACTACTGACAAGTGCTGCTAATTCTCTAACATCACGGCGAGTATCATTAACCTTGCTATATAATAGAGCTTCTGACATTTTACTCTCTAAACCTCAATAATCGCAGTTTTACCATTATGACCCACAGCAATAAGTTTATCTGTATAAACTTCAACAAACGCATATTGTTTATTACATGCTAAGGCTCTTGCCTTTTCGAGTCCTTCAGGAAGGGTTTCATTTCTTAAATAGTGTTTCAAAATCAATCTACCATATCCCGGAAGATGCGTCACTTCTGTCAAACCAAATACTTTATTGACACTCAAGGTATGTACATCGTATGCACACCCCAACTCACATTTACCAAGAATACCAATAAATGTGTCTCCCAATACAATTTCAGGACAAGCATTTTCAATCCCGTCAACAATCTCCTTGATTTTATTTGAGGATATTGTCTGACATCCAATATCTAAATCTTTTAAAAGATTTACATATTCCTCAGGACGTTGTTTTCTAAAAGCTAATTCCGGACTTTTACATTTTGTTCTTTCCTCTAAAATCCTTTTAGTATCAAATTTCAAATCACTTTGTTCGTTATTTATAATGGGCTTTGGCATATTGTTTCCTATCGCAAAAAAAATGCTTCCCTTTAGGAAGCTACTACAACCATATGAATTACAAATCTCTAAAATGTATCAGCCCGACATATTGCAAATAGATGTCCCCCCTATAAGAGACACAGCGGCATCATCCCCTTCTACTGCTCGCTTTACTAATTGACCACATGCCGTAGACGGATTCTTTATGTAAGCAAAAATAGCACGATCCGTCACCATTCTGGAAAGCCCTTTTTGTAAAAGTTGCTCTTCCATCGTTTGGATTTTGCGAGAAAGATCGACTCGTTCATCACTTAAACGCCTCCACGAAGGTGGAAGATCACATACACCCTCTGGCATCATTTTAGGCATCTCCATTTGCCCCGCTTGGTATGCTGGTGCTGCTGTCTTAAAAAGGTTTCCCAACCATTGACTACACGTTGCCGACGGTGCTTTAACATAGGCATAAGCTGCACGACTTGCATCTGCTTCCGAAAAACCTAATTGCACAAGACGATCATCGATCGCCTGAATAAGAATGTCATCGGCGTTTTGTGCTGTGTTATCAAGCTTAAGTCTGTAACGCAGTATATCATCTTGCTCTTGCGTAAGCCCTAGTTTCGCGTATTCTTGTTCAGTTTTTTGAATATCCTGTTCGCTCAATTTTTGAATAGTACAATTTAATAGCCTGATATGATCTGCTGGATAAACGTACCCTCCATGCACAGCATAAGTGATAGGAACCCCCTCTTTAGTTCCCGTATTCCCATGCAATTCATTGATAATCGTCCCCTGTTTCACAGCATCAGGTGATCCCCCTTCCGGCGTATTGGGTGGAATCTCTTTAACAACAAGCCCTCTACATTCATCAGCAAAAGCTTGCGTTACCGACAAAGAAGCAAAAACAGCAACAAACCCAAGCCATAAATATTTTTTTAGAAACATAAAAGATCTTTCATGAGAAAACTCTCAATAACATCCACTAGCAAAGAATGCTCTCTCTATTATCAGATTCTTTTATCTGCTAACGAGACGATTTAACCTCTCAATGGCGGACTCGAAAGGATTCGAACCTTCGACCTTTGCCTTCGGAGGGCAACGCTCTATCCAACTGAGCTACGAGTCCTGTTAAAAATCCGATGTTAGTTTAACATAGAAATAAAGAAATTTAAAATAACAATGCTTCTCCCTTTGCTTATTGACGATGGTCAACTACAGAATCTAATCGCGCAGGAAGAAACCACGGCACCGTTTGTGAACCTAGCCGTGTTTCCCCCTTTCTTTGCGCCAGCCACACGCTCGCCGCACTATCACCCCCTGAGGGTAAAAAACGATCAGGATGTTTTATCCACGATATAATATCTTGTTCTACAAGAGATCGGTCACGATCACGTAAAAGCAAATGGTACCCTCTTGGCAAAAAATCACACCTTACATCATTTCCAAAACGGTTCCAAACTTTTGCCATAGCCTCAGGAGGAACAAGTTGATCACGCCCACCATAGAGACATAAAACATGTCCATGGACCCGCGAAGCTGATCGTGCTGCTACGTCCATCAGGTGTACAAGCCCTTGTAATGCAACAAGCCGTGTACCCCGCAAACTTAACGGGTCATAATACAAACGAATCAAGGCTGCCATATTATCACTAGCGACGACATGAACAGGTGCCTCTCGCCCCGTCACTACACAGTTTGGACATAGACCTGCCATAATATCAAGGAGACTTGTTGCCCATGTACCAAGTCGCCAAACAGCCGGTGCTAAGAGAATAGCACCCTTTACAGGCGGTGCATCTGGTCGAGCCATTAGTAGCATGACAACAGCGCCTCCCATACTTTCTCCCGCCACATAGAGAGGTACCCCCGGATTCTCACGCATAAGTATTGTTGCTTCTTTTTTAGCATCTTCTACCATACGAGTGATTCCCACCCAATATCCACGCTTTGGCGCAGCACCAAAACCACGTTGATCTGGCGCAATAACCGTAATCCCATTAACGGCTAATACAGGAGCGGCTGTCTCCCACGCATCACGACTATCATTAAATCCATGCAACGCTAAAAGAATAGCTTGAGGATGTCTCCTATGCACACCCCTTTCTGTAGCAGACCAAACACGTGCTGGAAGACGTGCCCCATCCTCCATATAAAATATACGATCCGGCGAGACAAGCAAGTCTGCTCCCTGAAATCGTGCAGGTGGCTTGGGTGCTTTAGGAAGTTGTACACTACATGCCGATAAACATGTAAAAAGCCCTAAGGCTAAAAAATACGATACACGTATGTCGTTTGTCGAAGATTTTCCAAACGTAAAAAAATGAAAACATAACATATCGTAAAAACTATGGTACAATAGAACAAATTTTAAACCATTATCACTAAATATTACCCCATACTCTCACATTTCTTATCTTTAAAGGATAAATTTATGACTTCTACACTTATTCACCCCACCGATCCGACACCGCGCCCTAAACTTGGTCATATTGAAACTGTCCTTGTTAATACACGCAAAATTCGTTGCGATGGTGGGTTAGGGAGATTAGGACATCCCCGCGTTTGGTTAAAAATCGGTGGACACCAAACCGTATGTCCTTATTGCTCCTGTCTGTTTGTTTTACAAGATTCTTCTGAAACAAACACGAGTGAACATTAGAAATCTCTTTTTACTTACCACAGTGTCGCTTCTCTCTCAAAATTTGGCATATTTTTTGTCTATTTTATGTTTTTGTATTGTGTTTTTTCTCCATTATTTAACAGCCTATAGAGTAACTTTTTTAAGAAATAAAAAAACTTTTTCTTTATTCCCTGCTATACTTGTGACATGTTGGTTTTTTCTCATTCCATCTGTTTTTGGAAAAGAGAGCTCTTTTGTCGTAACAAAACATACAACAGCCAGCCTTATTACCTATACTAATACCATTACGGCAAACAGGCCTCTTCTCGTCGGAATATACTTACGCCTTGCGCAAGGATGGCATACGTATTGGCGTAATCCTGGTGATGCGGGAGACCCTGCCAATATTACCGTAACTGCGCAAGGGGCTTTTCGCGGATCAACAAAAACTATCCTATGGCCAACACCCCTTCGTATTCGCGAAGGTAATTTTATGTCTTACGCGTATACGGGCGATGTCCTCCTTCCTCTTTTGCTTTCCCTTACGCCTGATCCACACGAAACCTCCCAAAAAGAAACAACGCTTAAAGCTCACGCCCATTGGATCGTATGCGCACAACTTTGTATTCCAGAAGAAGCAGATTTTACCCTCACACTCCCTACAGGTGCAGAACAACCTTCACGTCAGGCAATTCTTTTTGACGATGTTGCACGTGCTTCCCCCAAACCTTCCCCTTATCGGGCTACCTTCACTCCTCGTGGCATACTCACCATTTTTGGAAAAAAGATCACCCCATATGCATTTACTGATGCTTGGTTCCTTCCCCAAGAGCGCGGACAAATCGTTAATGCTACTCCTCAAAAGACCATCATAAGACAAGGTTCTCTTATCTTACACTTACAGCCCGATACTGCTTTTCCAAAAAATAAAACACTTACTGGCGTTCTTGTTCTTAAAGACTACTCGGGACATATAAAAGCCTTTAACATATCCGCCCAACCTGTTTCGGGATTACCTCTCCCACAAAAGTTTTCTCTTTACCATCTGATAGAATTACTCTTTTTCAGCTTTGCTGGCGGGATTATGCTTAACCTTATGCCCTGTGTCTTTCCCATTCTTGCCATGAAAGCCCTCGTCCTTATTCGTGCTAACGACACAGAGCAGAACCATCAACGCCTTGCAGCCTTAAGATACAGTGGTGGCGTATTAATAGGCTTTATATCGCTTGGTAGTCTTATTATGGGCTTGCGTACGCTGGGCGCACAAATTGGATGGGGATTTCAACTTCAATCCCCTCTTTTTGTCACTCTTATGTGCTGGTTTCTTTTCTGTATTGCCTTAAATTTTCTCGATGTTTTTACAATATCAAGTCCTTCTGTCAGCCTCTCTACATACTCTCATCATTTTTGGAATGATATTGTAACGGGGTTATTAGCAGTTGTCGTTGCAAGCCCTTGTACAGCTCCTTTTATGGGTGTTGCTCTTGCAGGTGCGCTCACTTTCTCTCCGCTCATTGGGCTTCTTATTTTCACAACACTTGGCATAGGCATGGCATTGCCTTTCCTCCTTCTTACTTATGTACAAAACCTCGCCAAATACTTACCAAAACCTGGACCTTGGATGATTTATGTTAAACAGTTTCTTGCTTTTCCACTTTTCGCAAGTTGCCTTTGGCTTCTCTGGGTCGCAACACTTGAGGGTTCAGAAGGCACAACTTTCCTTTTTGTTTCATTAGGATTATTATTTCTTAGTTTTGCGGCATGGCTTTATGGACTTTCCCAACGCCTTACTGATAATAAACGGCATTGGCTCCCCACCACTTTACGCGGGTTAGCTGTTTTATTTGTGATCGGATCCTTTTGTCTCCTCCCTACACTTGCCTCTCAACCTCTTGAACAAAACTCTACGCCTCTCCAACACAAGAATATTCTATCCAATCCGCATGTTGAGTCCTTTTCTCAACAACGATTAGAGACTCTCCATGCCTCCGGTAAATCTGTTCTTGTCGATATAACCGCTGCATGGTGCATAACATGCCTCATCAACGAGCATGTCACCCTAAATGCTCCCTCAACAAAAGCTGCCCTTGCACAAAACAATGTGATTTTACTTCGTGGCGATTGGACACGACATAACCCTGCTATTACAGCCTTTTTACACCAACATGGACGCGAGGGGATCCCTTTTTACTTATTTGTTCCGGCGATAGGTAAAGCCGTTGTTTTACCACAAATTTTAACGCCGTCTATTGTAATCCAAACAATCACATCTGCATCGCACAACACACGTTGATTCCTATTCCCTAACAACCTGTGTAACATCTAAATATTCCCATTGGCACAAAAATACAAAACGTGGAGAGTTTACGATAAGCCTACGGCTCTGCCATGTAAACATCGACGCCGTATGGAAATTACCTCCTTATTATTTCTTCCCTATTCCTCAAAAGTTTACAGGCTTCTCGATCTTTTTTTCCCCACCCATATAAGGCTGTAAAACTTCAGGAATCATAATAGACCCATCTGCCTCTTGATAGTTTTCCATAACGGCAATCAGCGTACGTCCCACCGCTAATCCGGAGCCGTTAAGGGTATGGACAAATTGCGGCTTTGATCCCGCTTGTGCCCGAAAGCGTGCATTCATTCGGCGGGCTTGAAAATCTCGCGTATTGGAACAAGAAGAAATTTCACGCCATGCCTGTTGCCCGGGTAACCAAACCTCTAAATCATAGGTTATAGCAGCCCCGAAACCTGTATCACCTGCACATAACAAAACACGCCGATAAGGCAAGGCAAGACGTTCTAAAATAACTTCAGCACAATGGGTCATACGTTCATGTTCTTCATCACTTTTTTCGGGTGTGGTTACAGAGACCAACTCCACTTTTTCAAATTGATGCTGACGTAACATGCCTCGCACATCGCGCCCCGCTGCCCCTGCTTCACTCCGAAAACATTGGCTCAAAGCCGTCATCCTTAAAGGAAGTTTTTCTTCCTCAAGAATTAACCCACTCACCGAAGCTGTAAGAGGCACTTCTGCCGTAGGGATAAGCCAACGCCCATCTTCTGTACGAAATGATTGATCGGCAAATTTAGGTAATTTATCAGTTCCATACATGGCCTCATCCTGCACTAAAACAGGCACGTGTACTTCTTCATAAGCATGTTCTCTTACGTGTACATCTAACATAAATTGTCCCAATGCCCGCTCCAGCCGCGCAAGATCACCACGCAAAACAACAAAACGCGTACCAGACAAACGCGAAGCTGTCGCAAAATCCATCATGCCTAACGCCTCTCCTAACTCAAAATGTTGGCGAGGCGTAAAAGAAAATGTGCGTGGTGTACCCCAAACCTTCTGTACAACATTAGAACTTTCATCGAGTCCATCAGGGACTCTTGTCTCTAATCTATTGGGTAACTGTTCCAAACAACTACGTATCTGTGCTTCTATGACATTCGTCTCCGCTTCCAAAGCTTCCATTTCAGCCCGCAAAGCTACACCTTCTGCTTCTAAAGACTCCGTTTCTTCACCTGTGCGTCGTCTCTGTCCAATATCACGTGCCAACGCTTTTCGACGTGCTTGCTTATTTTGCAATTCGGTTTGATACTGTCGGCGTTGTTCATCTAAACGCAAAACATGTTCTGCAATAGGGGATAGCCCTCTACGTTTTAAATCTGCATCAAATGCAGCAGGATCTTCTCTTAAAGCTCGAATATCATGCATCAATCAGGAAACCTTCTGTTCTAGTGTTACGGTGTTTTCTTCCGACTGTGTTATTTCCGTTTGCCCTTGCATAGCGTATCCTGCAGAAACACGCCATACCGGTTCGACAAGACGCGCACAAAAAATAGATATTTCATATAGAAGGACAAGGGGTACAGCTAATCCAATTTGAGTAATAACATCAGGTGGCATTAAAATCGCTGCAATAATAAACGCCCCAACAATAGCATAACGACGCGCACGTCGAAGCATCATTGAAGTAACAATTCCTACGCGTGCTAATAAAGTTAAGACAACTGGTAACTCAAATGAAATACCAAAAGCCATAATCAGTTTCATCACAAGCGTAAGATATTCTGATACTTTAGCTTGTAGCTCTATCTGCACAGCACTCCCACTCCCCATGGTTTGAAAAGACAAAAAAAATCGCCATGCGATAGGGAAAACAAAATAATATGCAAGTGCTGCCCCGAGAACAAACAAAAAAGGCGTAGCAATGAGAAAGGGCATAAAAACCCGTTTTTCTGACCGATAGAGCCCTGGAGCTATAAAAATCCACGCCTGTACCGCGAACATGGGGAAAGACAAAAAAGCAGCTCCGAATAAAGCAACACGAATATACGTAAAAAATGCTTCATAAAGTGCCGTATAAATCAAATGTGGTTGTTCCCCTTGCTGACTCATGGCTTCTCCAAGGGGATGAACCAGAAATTGATAAATACTTTCTGCGTAGTGATAACACAACACAAAACAAACGAGGAACGTTAAGATAGACCAAAGCAACCGACGTCGTAAGTCTTGCAAATGTTCAAGTAACGACATAGGGTGATCATTAAGATGATCATCATGACTATTCTCGTGCTCGTTCATGAAGCATGTTATTCCTTATACTTTACACCCCTGTCGAAGACACAAAAAGATTCGGTGTAACCGCTTTCTTGCCGTGAAGGACACGTACAGGTGGCAAAAAGGCAGGAGGATTTAACCGATCACATTCTTCAAGGATACGACGCACAACCCCGGGAGGCAGTTCTTGAGGCGCAGCCTGTACCTCTTCATCAGAAATATGTGAACTACCTACACCATTCAAATCATTAAAGCGATCGATTGTGTTCTCACCACTTACTGTTATTTCAGAAGAAACCATCCCGTTAAAATAAGGTTTAACGCTGACCGGTACAGGATGATCAGGACAGTCGGGGAAATGCCGACAAGAATTTTCAGAATATTTTGGAGAATATTGCTGTATTTGTTCAGGCGGAGTCACTGCCCGCTTAAGACTACCATCATGATCGAGCATTTTTCTTAAATGACTACGAACATTCAGACTCTGGAACTCATGAAGATCGCCCAAATCAGTATCGTGCACGACTTCATTAATGTGAGATTGAAATTCCCGCGCTATATTACGCATTTTCTTTAGAGTATTTGTGACAACACGAACTGCAACAGGTAAATCTTTCGGACCAATAACCACCAATGCAACGACAGCAATCAGCGCGATTTCAGACCAAGCAAAATCAAGCATACTTGATGAGTTCCTTCTTAATGACCCTAAGAAACAACCTTAAAAACTACATTGATCATGCTTAGCAAATAAAGTCGTCAATCCGTCAAAAGCCGAAAGCACCTTCAAACTTCCCCTCTTTGTCAAAATCCCCTTAAAAATTATAAATGATTAACACCAATTTTTAACGAGCAATAATACACGCCAAACCACGATTACGTACTTGATGGCAAAACGCATCTGCCTTTGCAAGTGAGGCAAACCCAGGGACTTGTAAGCGATAAAAAGTCGCCTTGGTAAGTTCGACTTTCACCACCTTATACCTTTTCCCAGCAAATAGACTTGCATAATGCTTTTGTAGATGGCTCCATTCTCTATCGGCATCTTGTAAACTTTGTAACGCAGCTAACTGCACAGTGTAATGCCCTATCCCTTTTGAAGCAGATACGGTAGAGGAATGTGTAGTAGCATGTCTTGCAGACACGTGATGTAGCCCTCTCTTATGCTGTGACTCAGCACGAACAAGAGTATGATGCTGTTCAGATGTGTTTTTCAATTTGCTCTGTGATATCCGTTGAGCAACAGAAGGAAGAGCCGTTTGAACGGGTTTTACTGTATTTTCTGCTTTATTCTCTGTTGTATTTTCTACTTTTTGGCTCTCTAGCGCATTCCCTACAACAGGTGTACGCGGCGTTGTTGACTGATTCGAAGACACTGTTCCATATTGCGCCTTTACAGCTGCCAAATCTGGTTTTTCAGGTAATTGAGCCAACTGTACCTTTTGCTTTGCTCCCCCTTCTGCCAGATTGGGCACATCAAGTTGCATCCCCCCGGGATTGGCTGGTTTCGTCCGTACAGGCACTTGTGGCGGTCCCATAACAGGAATTTCTTTTTGGTGGTGCCCCAAAAGTACCCACCCCCCAACACCTAAAACTAATAGACTACCAAGAAAAAATGCTCCATACACCAAGCGACGCCTAGGAGAGTCATCGAGCAAAGCAGAAAAAAAACCTTTTTTTTCAGAAAGATCATAGTCATCCTCATAATCCATACTCATTGGCTCACGAGGATGGTCAAATGGATCATCTATATTATGGTCTGTATGATCATGATCATCATGCATTAACACATCTCCTCAACAGGATCTATGCCTATAATAGCAAAACCAGAACGAAAAACAATAGCCGTTGCGGCAACTAACGCTAAACGTGCTTGCGTTGTCTCTTTTGCATGCGGCTGAAGAAAGCGCAATGAGGCGTTATCATGCCCTTTATTCCACAAAGCATGAAAATCACTTGCAACATCGGTAAGATAAAAAGCCACGCGGTGTGGCTCATAGGCCAAAGAGGCGGCTTCTACAACACGTGGCCATTCAGCAAGACGCCGAATTAAAGCCATTTCAGCATCAGACTCTAAACCCTCTAACAAAACATCAGAAAGTGACTCTCTTTCCACATCACCATAAATACCTTCCTTTTTAGCGAGACGCAAAACCGAACAACAACGCGCATGAGCATATTGTACATAAAAAACAGGATTATCTCTTTTTTGTGCCACAACAAGATCGAGGTCAAACTCCATTTGTGCGTCACTTCTTCGTGTTAACATTGTAAAGCGAACAGCATCACGCCCTACCTCATCTAATAGATCACGTAATGTAACAAACGTCCCTGCACGTTTCGACATACGTACAGGCTGCCCTCCGCGTAAAATATGCACAATCTGACACAACACAACCTCTAACGAAACAGAATGATTTGTTAGTGCCTGAACAGCAGCCTTCATACGACGCACATAACCACCATGATCGGCACCCCACACGTCAATCATCTTTTGTGCACCACGTGCTACTTTATCAGCGTGATAACCAATATCATTCGCAAAATAAGTATTTGTTCCATCAGATTTACGCAAAGGTCGATCACTATCATCCCCAAACGCCGTGGAGCGGAATAAAAGTTGCTCTCGTTCTTCCCAATCTATAGGCATTTTTCCTTTAGGAGGTTCTAGCACCCCCTTGTAAAGTAAGCCTTGCTCCCCCAATCGCCTAATTGATTCATCCGTTATCCCTTGCGATAAAACCTCGGCTTCGGAAATAAAAAGATCATGATGTACGCCTAGTAAAACCAAATCTTCACGAATCGCTGATAACATATAGTTCACAGCAAAGTAACGCACACTTTCCAACCATTTCTCTTCTGGAGCAGGACAAATCTTGCCCTCTTTTGTCATTTCAGCGAGAGTTTCCCCATAACGAGTTTTTAAAGCGTCCCCGACAGGAATAAGATAATCTCCTCCATATTGTAGGCCCCCAGGAGTCAGAGCAGAAAATTCCTCTTGTGTTAGATTAACACCTAAGGACTGAAGATAACGCCAATAAGCCGCCCATGCTAAAGCCTGTACTTGTGCGCCAGCATCGTTAATATAAAATTCCTTTGTGACCAGAAACCCCGCTTTAGAAAGCAAGCGTGCAATTACATCGCCAACAACAGCGCCACGGCAATGCCCGACATGCATAGGCCCTGTTGGGTTAGCAGACACATATTCCACATTAACAGGCACACCAGCCCCAATAGTAGATTCCCCATAAGCTTCACCGGCACGCAATATTACCGGCAAAATTCCACGTAACACATGCGGTTGAAGAACAACATTGATAAACCCGGGGGATGCCACTGTAACAGAGGCAATTCCTTCTTCTTTTTCAAGTAAAGGTTTTAACGATTCCGCCACAACCATCGGTTTACGCTGTACTGTTTTAGAGAGGACAAGGGCAGCATTCGTTGCCATATCGCCATGAACAGGATCTCGAGGTGGTGTTAGTTCAACACGAGTAAGCGTTTCTTCAGGTATATCCGGAAATAGATGGCATATAGCCGCAAGCACACGCGCACGATAACGCTGAAATAGACATTTTGACATATAGAAACTCGAACTATTTATTTCGTATTGGTAACTCGTTCAAAAAAAGAGGTTATAAATAAACTGATTACAACAGCACTACCCCACAATAGAAAGATCTATTAAACGCTGGTGTTCCTGTATCGCAAAGCGATCAGTCATTGAGGCAATATAATCTGCTACTGTACGATACAGATCCAATGGATTCTTAAGCGAAACATTCTGTTGCCAATCTGATGGTAAGAGCTCCGGAGACTTCGTTAAAATAGTAAAGAGTTCTTTTGTAACACGTTTTGCTTTATATGTCATACGATTGACTTTCCAATGCCGATAAAGTGTTGAAAATAGAAACTCACGAATACCTTTATTCACTTCGTTCATAGCTTCACTAAAAGCAACAACAGGATACGATGCTGCACGAATATCCTCGACACAACACGGCGCTAAATGTGCCAACCGATCATGCGTACACGCCAACACATCAGAAACAAGAGCACCGATCACACGACGTACCATTTCATGACGAATACGCCGTTTTGTGCGCCAATCAGTAAGAGACATATCCGCCACAAGTGCACGAGCTTCCTTTAACGCTTTTCCAACAAGCGGGACATCAGCAAGTTCATCTAACGATAATAAGCCCGCCTTTACCCCATCATCTAAATCATGCCCATGATAAGCAATATCATCAGCCAACGCGGCAATCTGCGCTTCAGCCGAAGCGTAAGTTGTCAAATCAAGGTGAAAAAGTGCATTCATTTCTGCCAAACTAGCAGAAGGACAATGCACCGGACCATTATGTTTAGCCAATCCCTCTAAAGTCTCCCATGTTAGGTTCAGACCGTCAAAAGCAACATAGCGCTTTTCAAGCAGCATGACCTGTCGCAAGGCTTGAGCATTATGATCAAAGCCTCCCCAAGAACGCATCTTTTTAGCCAATGCCTCTTCCCCCGCATGACCGAAAGGGGTATGCCCTAAATCATGGGCAAGAGCAATTGCTTCTGTAAGGTCTTCATTAAGTTTAAGAGAGCGTGCCATAGATCTGGCAATTTGCGCCACTTCTAAAGAGTGCGTCAGTCGGGTACGAAAAAAATCCCCTTCATGGTTAATAAAAACTTGTGTCTTATATTGTAACCTGCGAAATCCGGAAGAATGCACAACCCTATCCCGATCACGTTGCCAAGGAGAACGTGTCAAAGAAGACGGCTCATCATAAAGGCGATTGGCGCGTGCCTCTCCTTGCTGAACAGCATAAGACGCAAGAGGTATACCGTCGGTAGAGTAATCCATCAAAAGATCTCTTCTTTCCCTTATACTTTACTTTCCCTTATATGCGACATGACGAAAACCATCTACCGCCCATTTTGAACATAAAGTAAAAAAAATGAACATAAAGTAAAAAAAATAGATTAAACTGCATTGTATTTTATATACGTTCTAGCGCAAAGAATAGATCAAAACTTATTTTTTGGTTTTATATTTCTGTTTTTTTAAGCTCTTTTCACCTCTTTCTTCTTCAAATTTTGCATTCAATAACTTATAATAAGATATGGACTTGTCATCTCCTTCCTTTTCTATTTCAGAAGCTGCCGCCGCACGTATTGTCAGCATTATTGATCGCAAAAAAGCCGAAGCACATACAACTCAGTTAGTCCCTATAGCTTTACGCGTTGCCGTAGAGGCTGGCGGTTGTAACGGGTTTCAATATCGGTTTACGCTCGTTTCTCAAGATGATATTACGGACGACGATACATCCATTTACTGCAATGGAGCAAGAGTTGTGGTTGATTCTGCCAGTTTAACTCTTCTTACTCATGCAGAGCTTGATTTTACAGACAAACTTATGGGCGCGCATTTTGCTGTACGCAACCCTAATGCTGTTTCTTCTTGCGGATGTGGCACAAGTTTTTCTATTAGCTCACCATGAAAATTGCCACATGGAACGTTAATTCTATTCGCCAACGGCAAGCTCCGGTCGAGAAGTGGCTAAAATCCCATAAACCTGATGTCCTGATGCTACAGGAAATTAAATGCGAAACAGACCAATTCCCGAAAGAGTGTTTCGAGTCTCTCGGCTATAGCTGTGCTGTTGTTGGGCAAAAAAGTTATAACGGTGTCGCCACTCTTATCCGTGGTTCTTACGATATAACATGTACAACCCTTCCCGGATTTGTTCACCCTGCAGGGCATGATGCTGCCCGTTATATTGAGATCCGTATTCGTCACATGGTTTTAGGCAATCTTTATCTCCCCAACGGCAATTCTGGCGGAGAGGTAGGCTATGCGATCAAACTTGCGTTTTGTGAAGCCCTTATTAGCCATGCGCATCAACTTCTTACAGAGGAAACAGATTTCATTTTAGCGGGTGATTATAATATTTGCCCTTCTGAAGACGATTACGCCACAGATGCACTTTCTCCTCATGACGCCCTCATCCGCCCACAAAGCCGTGCCGCTTGGCATCAACTCCGTTGGTTAGGGCTCACAGATGCCTTACGTGCCCTTCATCCTACAGGTGCCTTTTATACATTTTGGGATTACCAAAACCGTGCATGGGAACGCAATAGCGGACTACGCATTGACCACATGCTTTTATCCCCCCGCCTAGCAGAACGCCTTATTTATGCTGAGCCTGATATTTCCGAACGCGGTATGGAACGCCCTTCTGACCACGTGCCGTTTGTTATTCACCTAAAAGAATAGGGCACCTCTTTTGAGAGATGCTCTATTTTACGCATAACAATTTAGTTTTTACATCTACTCCGACACCTAGAGTTATTTTAGGATTTAATTAGTTGCCAGAATTAGGTTTAAGACTAGATTTTTGCACGTACGTAGCCTGCCAATCTTTCCCGCCGTCTTGAGTATACAGATATACTGCCGACAGCGATGTTCCGTACGGTGGTTCTGGTTGAATCACATCAGGTGCTAGCACCGTATGACCTTGGTTATCTGTAAACGTTATATTCATAGAAAAAGGTATATTTAAAGTAAACTGTGCAGAACCTTCTGGCGCAGCAAAGAGTAAAGCAATAGCCGAAACTTTATTTTACGAGAGAGAGAAAGATAGAAGATTAAAAAAATAGTATAGAGATATGTTAAGTCTCCATAAAAAGATCAAGAGCCATTGTTAAGATGTTTTCCCATTTTTCTTAGTAAAAACACTCACCTTTAAACTTACATATCAGATTTCTACTTGAGGAGAAAAATAGAATGCCATATACTTTTAGTTTCCCAATATGTTTCTTAAACAAAAAGGCATCCGTCGTATGAAGTGGACAGAGAAAGTTGTTGAACAATTAAAACAATTATGGGCAGACGGTCTTTCAACGGCAGAAATTGGTCGTCATTTGGGTATCACAAAAAATGCTGTTATTGGCAAAGCTCATAGACTTAAGCTTCCCTCTCGTCCTTCCCCTATCCGAAAAACGCCTAAAGTTAAGCCTATTAAACCAGTCAGTTCGAAAAAAACAACTACATCCAAAAAAACACAGGCGACACCAACACGTTCTCTCTCCAATACACGTCGTACACAACAAAGTATTTCTCCAACTACTCCCCCTACTATTGAAAAACCTCAACCAAAAACAAATTCGCCTCTCCCCACTGAAAAAATCACTGGGAAACCCTCTACACGCAAGAAAAAATCTTCCCCGCCACCCGTTTCTGTTTCGAAAAGTAAAATAGGGAAAAATACCGCTTTAGAGACAGAGTCCTCCAAACGACACAGTTCTACATGCTGTTGGCCTTTAGGGGAACCCGGAACGCCAGAGTTTCATTTTTGTGGAGCGGCTCCTTTACCTGGTAAACCTTATTGTGAAAAGCACTGCAAAATCGCTTATGTGCGACTACGCCCTCGTGGCAGTCGCGATAGTAAACCGTAGTGCTTTTCCGACTAATCCTTCAAAAAAACTCTCAAGAGAAATATAAAAAATTGTATTTCCCTAAAATATTGTGAATGACTTATTTGGCAAGAGAATCTTGCTTTTTAACTGATTTTGGTACGACAGACACCGATTGCTCTCCTGAATCGGGTTTTTTCTTTTTGAGCATTTCAAGCTGCCCGGTAACTTGTCCCCCATCATCAATTTTTAATCGATGGCATGACGCTTTTCCAACCAAATGCCCTGTATAACATATCGTAAGAATCCCGTTGGCGGTAAGTCCTCCTTCAAAAGTGCCGGCAATCTCAGCATCTTCAACATCTCCGTCACCGCGAAAAATACCTCCTGCCATAACCACTAATTCCTTAACATGGACAAGTTCAGACTCAACAACACCTTCAATAACAAGACGATCAACATCTTGTATCGTACCTTTAATACTTATGCCACAACCAACGACCAAAACCCTTTGGTCTTTTTCTTTACGTGCATACGAAAGATGCGACACCCCATTACTACGTGCACCCCCTTGAGATGTTGTTCCACTCCCAGAAACATGAGAAGAACCCGTCGAAGATACTGTATTACGTTCAATCATTGAAAAATTCCTGTACAGTTAAAGCCAATAAATTATGAGCAACGCTCTCTTGTTCCGTTAGCAATAAGATAGTTAAGATCGTAACGGAAGAAAAGATTTCCTCCGTCTATCGCAACCTTTAACTTAACCGATAGAAGCGCAATTACGCCGAAGTAAAACTAACCCACACTATGAAAACCACCTCAATACATTTATCTGGCTTTTAATCAATAGTTACAATACCTTAAAAAGAAAAGCCTAAACTCTCTAACTCTTATTTTTATAACATATGTATATGACAAGTTTACAGGAAAACTGATGAAGACTTTATGAGTCATTATGAAGCGTTTGCTTTTTTATAAAAATGCGTTAATAAATTATTGGTTTCATCATTTTTAGATTAACAAATTATCCCTAACACCCATGACACATCAAAACAAAAAATACGATATTCTCGGCATCGGTAATGCAATTACAGATATTCTTGCAAAAGTGGAGCTCTCTTTTTTAGAAAAACAAGGACTCACACAAGGTAGTATGACTCTGATAGATGCGCCCCGCGCCAAAGAGTTAGAAGCCCTATTAACACCTGAACATATTACGGGAGGTGGATCCGCTGCTAATACTTGTGTCGTCGCAGCACAGCTAGGTGCTCGTGTTGCCTATTTAGGTAAAATCGCCCGCGACGATGCAGGACAAAAATTTGCCTACGATATGCAAAGCAATAATGTAACTTTCCCGTCTCGACCTTTGAACACACAAATCTTTGATAATTTACCCACAGCACGTTGCATTGTCATGATTACACCTGATGGACAAAGAACCATGGCAACTTATCTAGGTGCATGTACCTGTTTCACACCTGATGACGTTATAGAGGAAGAAATTGCAAGAGCGAGTATTCTCTATCTTGAAGGATATTTATTTGACCCCCCTCATGCGCAAGAGGCTTTTCGTAGAGCAGCTTCCATGGCCCATAAGCATGGACGACAAGTTGCCTTATCACTTTCAGACCCTTTTTGTGTTGGACGTCATCGTGCTGCGTTTTTAGATCTCGTCAAAAATCACATTGATATTCTTTTTGCCAACGAAGATGAAATTTGCGCCCTTTATACAACAGAAAGCTTTGAGAAAGCTGCCCATGATACGGCACAAGATACGACTCTTGCTGCCCTCACCCGCTCTGCCTTAGGCAGTGTTATTGTACACAAAGGTCAATTCACACCTATCTCCCCTATCCCAACTCAAGTTGTTGATAGCACAGGTGCCGGAGACGCCTATGCTGCGGGCTTCATGGTAGGGCTGACATCTGGGCGTACACTGCCAGAATGTGGCCGTATTGGCTCCCTCGCAGCCTCTGAGATTATTTCTCACTACGGAGCACGCCCTCTGACCAACATTTGGTATGAAATGGGGTCATAACATTTTCCCGACCGTTTACGACTTAAACGATACCTAACCCTTATAGGCCTTCTTAATTGTCTTTATATGGGAAGACAGGCAATTTGACCATCTCGCATCGTTAAAGCAACCTGCCCCTTACATAAGGCAGTGGCCTCCTGACCAAATACATGATAACGCCATTTTGTAAAAATAGATGGGGCACAATCTGGATCAAGGGCTAAAATCTCTAAATCTTCTTGCGATGCAACTAGTGTTGGCGCCACGCCGTGCCTCTCACAACAAATCGTTAATAATACTTTTAACATCGCCACACGCGGAGAAATTTCTTTAAGAGTCTCTTGACTATGCCTTTTAGGTAAACACGGTAACTCAGCCTCAGGTAAGGCTAAAACCTCATGCACAGCTTCTAATAAAGCCTGTTCAATACGCTCATAATTTTTGGATATTCTCGATATGCCCCGCACTCTTGCCAACGCTTCCCGCGTCTTTGGAAAAGTAGCCGCTATTTCTAACAAACTCTCGTCACGAATAATGCGTTGGCGTGGAACATTTAACCGTTGAGCTTCACGTTCACGCAGGGCTGCAATAGCACGTAAAACACCTAATGTACGTCGATTCCCTCCACGTACACGCAAACGTTCCCATTGACGTTCCGGATCTTGAATAAATGTTTCAGCTTTTTCCAGCTCTGCCATTTCAGAGGCGATCCACGTTAATCGCCCTTTATGCTCTAATGTCTCTCTTAATTTTTCATAAACTAATCGTAACCATGTCACATCGCCAGCCGCATAAGAAAGTTGTGCTTCTGACAACGGACGCACAGACCAATCAGTAAAACGTTGGCTTTTATCAACAAACACACCGAGTAATGATTTAACAAGAACATCATAAGCGACTTGATCTCCAAACCCGGTAACCATTGCCGCAATTTGTGTATCAAAAACAGGTGTTGGCAACCTCTGAAAAAGATGAAGAAAAATTTCTAAATCTTGTCGCGCGGCATGAAAAACTTTCAAAACATGGGGCGCAAATAAAAGATCTGCAAGTGGTGTAAGATTCATGCCGTTGGCTTGTGCATCAATAAGAACAACGCTTTTTTCTCCTGCAATTTGTACCAAACACAACTGTGGCCAATATGTCTGCCCACGAATAAATTCTGTATCTACCGTTATATAAGACTCTTGATAAAATGGGGTAAGAGCTTCTTCCAATTCCCGAGTCGTACTAATAAGACGCGGAGAGGCAAAAGCATTACAACAAAAATTAGTCACACTCACACGATATTCCTCACAAAACACATGACTTCATTAAAATATGCACAAAAAACTTAATAGAAACTATAAACTCTAAAACAAAAATAAAATTCTTACTAACAGGGAAAATATAGACATGACTCTCACAAAAAACGACACTCAAAATCTAACACAACTTGGTCAAAAAGTTTCCGTACCTTCTTGTCCTGAAGAAGCCGTTCTTGAACGCATTGCCAACCCCCACCAAGGAAAATCTTACATGGTACGTTTTACGGTACCAGAATTTACCTCTCTTTGTCCCATTACAAGCCAACCTGATTTTGCCCATATTATTATTGACTATGTCCCCAATGATTGGCTCATCGAAAGCAAATCTCTGAAACTCTACCTCACGAGTTTCCGTAACCATGGTGCTTTTCACGAAGCATGCACCCTGACAATCGCCACAACACTTGTAGAGCGACTCGCCCCTCTATGGCTTCGCATTGGTGCCTATTGGTACCCTCGAGGCGGTATGCCAATTGATGTTTTTTGGCAAACTGGTGCCCCCCCTAAAGACGTTTGGATTGCGAAACAAAAAGTACCCCCTTACCGTGGACGTGGCTAATTTCTTTCTTTTTTAGCAGTGCAGCTTGATCTTTTTATAAGAATGCGTTCGAACCATAGGTTACCCCCATGGTTTGGAAATAAGATGCAACAAGACAAACCTCAAACCGTGGGTTTGGCGCCTCTAAACAGAATCTAACCACGGATCATGACCCGTGGTTATCGGAAGTAAGACAAACCTCAAGCACCAACCATGAAATGGCATTCGAGATATTTCAACGCGGGGATAGACCTTCGCGTT